>NZ_FPBG01000002.1:0-459603 GCF_900116505.1 Pseudomonas sp. NFPP25
AAGCAATTTGCTTAAGAAGCGAGTTGCGGTGTGTGAAGACGATACAAACCGAAAGTTTGCAAACACACAAATCTATTACATACCCATTCGCTGGCACGTTGCACAAGCAACGGACTGGCTACCGAATTTCTTGACGACCATAGAGCGTTGGAACCACCTGATCCCATCCCGAACTCAGAAGTGAAACGATGCATCGCCGATGGTAGTGTGGGGTTTCCCCATGTGAGAGTAGGTCATCGTCAAGATTAAATTCCGAAACCCCAACTGCACATGCAGTTGGGGTTTTGTTTTTGCGCGCGAAAAAATTGCTCTTATTCGCAAACAAATTTGCACAGTTATTTTCGGATTGGAACACTAGAATAACCGTTACTTTCTCCACTCCCAGAGCCTTCTATGCCAGAACCGGTTGACGCCCCCGGGTTGTCAGAATTACCACTGGACGACCTGGTTGCCTGCCATGAATGCGACTTGTTGATGCGCAAGCCCAAGCTCGCCCTCGGTGAGAAAGCCCAGTGCCCGCGTTGTGGCTATGAGCTCTACGCGCACCGGCACAATGTGGTCGAACGCAGCCTGGCCCTGGTGATCGCGGCCTTGTTGCTCTATGTGCCGGCGAACTTTCTACCCATCATGCAGCTCAATCTACTGGGACAGTCTTCCGAGGACACGGTCTGGAGTGGTGTGCAGGGGCTGTTCGACACCGGGATGGAAGGCGTGGCGGTGGTGGTGTTCCTGTGCAGCATGGGCATTCCCCTGCTCAAGTTGATTTGCCAGCTTTTAGTCCTGCTGAGTATTCGTTGGGACATCGGCCGCAGTTACGGCCTGCTGCTCTATCGCATTTATCACCATCTGCGCGACTGGGGCATGCTCGAGGTCTACCTGATGGGGGTGCTGGTGGCCATCGTCAAGTTGGCCGACATGGCATCCATTACCGTGGGCCTGGGCCTAGTGTGTTTTATCAGTCTGTTGTTGGTGCAGGTCTGGCTGGAGGTGGTGATGTCGCCTCACCAGATCTGGCAAGCGTTATCGGGAGAGGACATACATGCGGGCGATTGAGGCAGGCATTCTGATCTGTACTGAATGCCACGAGTTGAATCGGCAGGAGGCTGACAGCGAAGAGCAGACCTGCACTCGCTGCGGGGCCATGGTTCATCCTCGTCGCCCCAATAGCATACTGCGCACCTGGGCGTTGCTGATCACCGCCGCGATCCTCTACATCCCGGCCAACGTGCTGCCGATCATGACCGTCAGTTCCCTGGGCCAGGGTGACCCCAGCACCATCATGTCCGGGGTCATCCAGCTGGTGCAGCACGGCATGTTTCCCATCGCTGCGGTGGTGTTCGTCGCCAGTATCCTGGTGCCCACCTTCAAGCTGGTGGGCATTGCCCTGTTGTTGTTTTCGGTGCAACGTCACCAGCCGCTCTCGGCCCGACAGCGGATCATCATGTACCGCTTTATCGAGTTCATCGGCCGCTGGTCGATGCTGGATATCTTTGTCATCGCCATCCTGGTGGCGGTGGTCAACTTTGGCCGGCTGGCCAGCATCGAGGCCAATCTCGGTGCGGTCGCCTTTGCCAGCGTGGTGATTCTGACCATGCTGGCTGCAGTAACTTTCGATCCCCGACTGATCTGGGATAACACGGAGTCGGACGACGACCATGAGTGATTTGCCTACCGCCAAAACCCGCCCGGCCTCCAACTGGTCGGCTATCTGGGTATTGCCCCTGATTGCCCTGATCATCGGCGGCTGGCTGGGCTGGCGTGCCTACAGCCAGACCGGTATCGAGATCCAGTTGCGCTTTGAAAGCGGCGAGGGGATCCAGGCCAACAAGACTGAAGTGGTCTACAAGGGCATGCCCGTAGGTAAGGTCAAGACCCTGGCTCTGGACGATGAGGGCAACTCCAAGGGAGTGATTGCCACGGTCGAGATGAACAAGGACGTCGAACAGTACCTGAAGACCAACACCCGCTTCTGGCTGGTCAAACCCAGTGTCAGCCTGGCCGGGATCACTGGCCTGGAAACCCTGGTCTCGGGCAACTACATCGCCGTCAGCCCCGGGGATGGCGAGCCGAGTCGCAAGTTCAAGGCCCTGGCCGAAGAGCCTCCTTTATCTGATGCCAAACCGGGCCTGCACCTGACCATCAAGGCCGAGCGCCTGGGGTCGCTGAACCGTGGCAGCCCGGTGTTCTACAAGCAGATCCAGGTTGGCCAGATCAAGAGCTTCCTGCTCTCCGAAGACCAGAACACGGTAGAGCTCAAGGTCTATATCGAGCCCACCTATGCCAATCTGGTGCGCAAACACACACGTTTCTGGAACGCCAGCGGCATCAGCATCGACGCCAACCTGTCGGGGGTAAAAGTACGCAGCGAGTCCCTGTCCAGCATCGTCGCCGGGGGGATCGCCTTTGCCACGCCGGAGAATCGCAAGGACAGCCCGCCCACCGACCCAAGCCTGCCGTTCCGTCTGTATGAGGACTTCGACGCCGCCCAGGCCGGGATCCGGGTCAAGGTCAAGCTCACCGATTTCGAAGGCCTGCAGGCCGGGCGCACCCCGGTGATGTACAAGGGCATCCAGGTGGGTAGCCTGAAGGCCCTGAAGGTCGACTCCGACCTGAGCAGCGCCACCGCCGAGCTGACTCTCGATCCCCTGGCCGAGGATTACCTGGTCCAGGGCACCCAGTTCTGGACCGTCAAGCCTTCGATCTCCCTGGCCGGCATCACCGGTCTTGAGGCCCTGGTCAAGGGTAACTACATCGCTATCCGTCCCGGCGACAAGGGCGCCGCGCCCCAGCGCGAGTTCGAGGCCCGGGCCAAGGCCCCGCCGCTGGACCTGCGTGCCCCCGGCCTGCACATGGTGCTGTTCACCGACAACCTGGGGTCCCTGGATGTCGGCAGCCCGATTCTCTATAAACAGGTCAAGGTCGGGTCGGTGCAGAGCTACCAGTTCTCCCACACCCGCAAGCAACTGGTGATCGGCGTCCACATCGAGAAGGAATATGAAGGCCTGGTCAACGGTTCGACGCGCTTCTGGAACGTCAGTGGCATCACCCTGACCGGGGGCCTGAGCGGTGGTATCCAGATCAAGAGCGAGTCGCTGCAAAGCCTGATGGCGGGTGGCATCGCCTTCGAGACCCCGCTGCCCAACGTGCCGCTGAAAAAGCGCATTCCACGTTTCCGCCTGTTCGCCAACCAGGAGGAGGCGGCGCAGCGCGGCACCCTGGTGAGCATCAAGGTTGATCGCGCCGACGGCTTGCGGGCCGGTACGCCTGTACGCTTCAAGGGCCTGGACGTGGGCAAGCTGGAAGAAGTGACCCTCAGCGCCGACATGCAATCGGTCATGCTCAAGGCGCGGATCACCGAAGTGCCCGAGCGCATCGCCCGGGTCGGCAGCCAGTTCTGGGTGGTCAAGCCGGAGTTGGGCCTGATGAAGACCTCGAACCTGGAAACCCTGGTCACCGGCCAATACATCGAGGTCCAGCCTGCGACGAAGAGCCAGGGCGTGCAGACCAGTTTTGTCGCCTTGCCGCAACCGCCGGAAGCCAGCGTTCAGGAAGCCGGCCTGAGCCTGGTGTTGAGCGCTGCTCGGCGTGGCTCGCTGAAAGTCGGAGTGCCGGTAACCTACCGCGAAGTGGCGGTGGGCAAGGTGACCGGTTACGAGCTGGGCCAGACGGCCGATCGGGTACTGATCCACATCCTCATCGAACCCAAGTACGCACCGCTGGTTCGCAGTGGTACGCGCTTCTGGAACAGCAGTGGATTTGGTGTCGACTTCGGCCTGTTCAAAGGGGCGACGGTGCGTACCGAATCCCTGGAGACCCTGATCCAGGGGGGGATTGCCTTCGCGACGCCGGATGGCGAGCGCATGGGCAACCCGGCGCGGCCTCAGCAGACCTTCCCGTTGTTCGACAAGTTCGAAGAGGAATGGCTGACCTGGGCACCGAAGATCCCCCTGGGCAAATAACCTTCTTGTAGGAGCCGGCTTGCCGGCGAAGAGGCCCTCAGCCCTGCGTCGCGCCAGAGGACGCCTTCGCTGGCAAGCCAGCTCCTACAGCAGCCTTCCCATAAAAAAGGCCGCGCTCGGAAGAGCGCGGCCTTTTTCGTTGCAGCGTTACGAAATCAGACTTCGTCCAGCTCCGCTTCTGCTTCCGGCTCTGCGTTCAGCACGGCCTTGACCTGATCGTGACGACGGATGAACTTCCAGTCGGCCTCGTCGATGTAGATGCCGTTCGGTCCGCTGCCACCTTCCAGGTCGATGGCCACCTGGGCCGAAACCTGGGGCTTCACACTGGCCAGGATTGGCACGAAGCCCAATTGCAGGCTGGTTTCCAGCAGCGCCGCCTGGTTGCGCTCGTCGATGTCCGCCGCCTCGTCGAGGTAGTAAGGCAGGCGGATGCGCCCGGCCTGGTCGCGGTCCATCAAGTGCAGCAACAGGTACATGTTGGTCAGCGCCTTGATGGTCATGGTGGTGCCGTTGGACGCCGCGCCATCGATGTCGGTGTGGATGACCGGCTGGCCGTTGACCTTGGTGATCTCGAACGCCAGTTCGAACAGGTCCTTGAGGCCCAGCTGGTTGTGGTTGGCCGCCACCAGCCGCGCCAGGTACTCCTTGGCTTCTTCGTTCTTGTTGTCCTGCTCGGCGCTCTGGCTCAGGTCGAACACCGACAGGGTCTCGCCTTCTTCGTATTGCCCGGCGCTGTGGATGATCTGGTCGATGTGCTTGAGGGCTTCCTTGTTCGGCGCCAGGACGATGCGGAAGCTCTGCAGGTTGGACACCTGGCGCTTGTTGATCTCGCGGTTGAACAGCGCCAGTTGGTGTTCCAGGCTGTCGTAGTCGCTGCGGATATTGCGCAGGGTCCGGGCGATATCGGTGACCGCGGCGCGGCGCGCCTTGCCCAGGGTCAGGGCTTCGTCGGTGCGGTGGGCATAGGCGTTGATCAGCAGCTGCAGGCGCCGCTCTACGTCATCCTCACTGTCGAACTTGGCCACGCCCTTGAGGCGCACCTGGGCATACAGCGCCTCGATCTGCCCGTCGACCCGCTGCAAGCCCTGCCAGCTGTCCTGGTAGTCGTTGAGCAATGGCAGCAGGTTGTCCATGGAGTCGTCCACCGGGTCCATGAACGGCGTACCGAAGGGCAGGTCTGCCGGCAGCAGCTGACGGCGACGCAGAGCGTCGTCCAGGGTGCGCTGCTTGGCTTCCATGTCGGCGATCTGCCGGCCCACCAGTTGCAGCTTCGCGGACAACTGCTGGACGCGCTCGGTGAAGGCGTCGCTGGAGCGCTTGAGTTCGTCCTGGGCGGCCTCCATCTGTGCCAGCTGCTCCAGCTTCTCGCCTTCCTCGGCGCTCAGAGTCTGAGCGCGGCGGAAGTCTTCCAGGGCCTTCTGGGCATCCAGTACCTGTTGGTACAGGGCTTCGGTCTGGGTCTTGCTCGCGGCGCGGTCGGCGGCCACGGCGGCCTGGGTCTTGAGCTGCTTGAGCTCTTTTTCCAGGCGTTCTTTCTGATCCCGCAGGGCGGCGCGGTCGGCCAGGGCCTGCAAGGCTGGCGGTTCGATGTGGGAGATGTCGATCGACAGCCCCGGCACTTCGAAACGCTCGCCCTTGAAGCCGTCAAGGATCAGCTCCACCGACTTCACCCACTCGCCGTTGTCGTCCAGGGCAATGCCGTGTTCGCCCAGGGGCAGGCTGAACAGCGCACTGTTGAACAGGCGCATCAGGCGCTCCACGTCCTGCTGGGAGAACTCTTCCCGCAGGCGGGCGTAGCTGTTGTTGTCGGCATGATCGAGCTGCTGCTTCACCGACTTCAGGCGTTTTTCCAGGTCCCGCAGGCGCTCTTCCAGGTCTTCGGCGGAGAATTGCCGGGACTGGGCCAGGGCGCCGGCCAGTTCGTCGTGAGCATCCTTGGCCGCCAGCAGTTGCTGTTCCAGGACCTTGACGTCATCCACCAGGGCGAAGCGGTGCTTGAGCACCGACAGCTCACCCAGCCAGCGCTGGGTGCCGGTGATTTCCCGCTCCAGGCGCATCATTTCCTGGGTGCTGCTGCGCTGGTCGTTCTGCAGCGCGTCCTGCTCGTTGCGGTAATGCTCGGCCTGGATGGTCAGCTCTTCCTTGCGGGCGCCGGCGTAGTCCGACCAGGTGCCCAGCAGCGAGTCCAGCAACGGCGACAGGCGATGCAGCTTGCCCCGCAGAATGTCCCGCTGCTTCACGCCGTTGGCCAGGGCCTCCACCAGGGGGCCGGCGGCCACCAGGGAGTTGTAGTCCTGCTCCATGCGTCGTACGTCGCGGAAAGCTTCGTCGCACGCGGCGATGTAGTCGACGCTGCCGGAGCGCAGGCTGTGCTCGAAGGCGTCGAGGAACAGCTGCTTGAGCTTGGCCGCGGTGATTTCGCGCATGTGCAGCAGGTTGATGAACAACGCGCGGAAGGTCTTCAGGCTCTGCTCGCTGGTGGAGCGCAGCGGGATCAGGGTCAGGTCCAGGGGGATCGAGGTGTGGCCGCCCACCAGCAGGCGCCGCAGTTCATCGGGCTTGAGCTCATAGGCCTTGAGGCCCTGGCGCTCCAGGTTGGTGAACAGCTCTTTCTGCCGCAGGCAGGTGTCGTCCTTCTGGTAATGCGCCAGGTCCAGCTGCCCGGCGTAGGCGAAGAACTGGTGGCCGAAACCGCCGCCCGGGCCGCGCCCGACCACGCCGATCACATGGGGGCCGTGGGGCAGCGAGACTTCCACCAGGATGTAGCTGGTGTCGGAAGCGAAGTAGAAGCGCCGGGATTGCTCCAGGCTGTACTTGCCGAAGCTCATGTCCGACATGCGCGCCAGAATCGGGAATTGCAGGGCGTTGATCGACGCCGACTTGCCCAGGTTGTTGGCCCCGTACACCGACAGCGGCTCTTCCAGGGGGAACAGGCCGAGGCTGTAGCCGGCGGTGTTCAGTAGGGCAAAGCGGCGGATGCCGTAGCGTTCCTTGCTCATGCGTCGAGCTCCTGTTCTTCGGCGATGGCTCGGGCCAGCGCGTCTTCTTCACTTTCTTCGGACTCGTCGAATTCGCTCAGGTCCAGCGGGTCATCGGTCTGCAGCAGTTTCTCGTCGCTGTCGTTGTCCACCAGCACCGGGGTCGGCAACGGCAGCACGCTGTGCAGGCTGGCGGCCAGGTCGCGGTCCTGCTGCACCGACAGGCAGACATCGAGGAAGCGGTGCATCGGCGGCAGGAAGCGATAGATCCCCGGCTCCTCGGCGGCAAAACCCAGCTGGGTCATGCGGCGCATGATCTTCTCTTCCAGCTCTTCCTGGGTCTGCACTTCGGCCTGGATGAACAGGTCGCGGTATTTTTCCAGCAGCGACGGCAGTTCGTCGCGGCCCAGGCTGCCGCCGTCGAGCACGGCGATCGGGTCGCGGCCCTGGTCGGCCAGGTGCTCCACGAGGATGAAGGTGAACAGCGCCAGGCGCTGGGCGGTCTTGTTCACCTGGGCGGCGGCGTTGTCCGGCACGAAGTAGTAGAAGCCGCGGGTATCGCACACCAGCTCGAAGCCCAGGGCCTTGAACAGGGTGCGGTACTGGTCCTGGAAATTCGACAGTTGGGCGTACAGCTCCGGGTCGCGGCGGCTGACGTGGTAACCCTTGAACAGCTCGCGGAAGATCGGCGCCAGCTGGGACAGTTCGGAAAGATCAAGATGCATTGGCGTTGCTCGCAGAATGCTCGGCGGCGTCATCGCGGGCCGAGAGCAGGGCGAAGGAGCGCAGGCTGACCTGGTGCTCCTGGGTGTGGTAATCGCGGCGTTCGAGGCGCTCGCGCTTGAAGCGTTTTTCCCGGGACAGGCGCGAGAACCAGTACAGCAGTTCGTCGGTGGCGCCATCGGGCTCCTGGTCCAGCAGCCAGCTCATCAGGTCCGGCATCGGCAGGGCGTCTTCGCAACGTTCGAGCATTTCCCGGACCGTGCGCGGCGCCTTGGGGGCCACGCCCTTGTGGGTCTTGTGGGCCTTGGGGAAGCGCGCGGGCTTGGGTTCGAAGCGGGCCAGGGCGTAGACATAGGCTTCCACCTGGCCGGAGCTGCCGAGGAAGGTGCTTTGCGGACGGGTGAACATCGGCATGGCGGCCTGGGGCACGGCGTCGATGCCCTTGCGGCGGATGGCCGACAGGGCCAGGGCCGCGCCGCGGGTCACGGCGTTGTGACGGCGCGCCTCCTCACGCAGCGGCAGCAGCAGTTCCCGGGCATGGCGCAGGGTCAACTGGGCGCTGGTCTGCATTTCCAGGATCCGCGCGTGGGTGCGCAACAGCATGTCGTCGTCCACCAGGTGGCCCAGGCGCTGCTGTTCGGTGAGCATGCGCAGCAGGACGTTCTCCACCTTGCGCACGCCCTGTTCGAAGGCGCCGTCGGCGTTCACCAGCTGGATCATCGGTTCAACGTATTCGTCCCAGGTGGCCAGCACCTCGGCATAACGCTGGCGCAGGGGGATCTGCCGGTCGCTGGTCTTGGCCCGCTCGGCCACTGCCACCAGGGCCTGTTCGTCGTTGGCGAGCTTCTTCAGGACATCGCGCACGCGCATGTCCAGCAGCCGCAGCTGACGCGCCAGGTCGTTGCCGTCGCGCACGTCGAAGGCGTCCTGGATGTAACCGGCCAGGCGCTCGAGGTGGCGCAGGTAGGCTTCGATTTCCAGGCACAGGCCCAGGCGGTGTTCACGGCGCAGGTAAGCGAGGAAGTCGTGGATCTGCGCATTGAGCTCGAAACGGTTCGGGCTTTTCGCCACCGGGACCAGGATGTCCAGGCGTATCCATACGTCCAGCAGGTGGGTGATGTCCTGGGGCGTGCTGTCCAGTTGTTGGGCAGACAGCTGTGAACGCAGTTCGGCAAGACTCAGGGTGCCTTGGTCGAAGTGCTCGCACAGCGGCTCCAGAAGTGCCCAGTGTTCGGCGAGGGCGCGCAAGACGCGCTTGGGTTCGATCATCGGAATGGCCGGCTGGTTGGCAATGAAAAGCGGCGATTGTACTGCATCAGGGGGCTGACGATTCACCCCCAGGTCCAGGTATGAGACGGACAGTCGCTTTTGTGCGCAATCAACTGCGGGCGATCTTCGGCGAAGGACGGTAGAATCCCCCTCCTCAGTTATCCACAAGTGGCCGACCTTTGCTTATCGAGTCCCGTCGTCGCGCTTATCTGTCCGCCATGCAGGTGGTCAGTTGGCTGCCGCGCAGCGAATTGCCCTTTGCCGCCCCTTCGCGCCCCGAGTTGCTGGCCCTGCCGGAACCGGAGGTGGAGGCGCCGCCTGCCCCTGTGGTCGAGGCCAAGGCCCCCGCGGCGCCGGCGGCAAGGAACGTCGAACGGCCGAAGATCGAGGTGCCGCGCCCCTCCACCGCCCCTGCGCGCCCAGCCAGCAAGGCGCCGACCGAGGGCGAAGAGGCCCCGGCCCCGGTGGTCAAGGCCCCGGTGGTACCGCCGCCGCGTTTTGCCCTGCAGTTGCTGCGGGCCGGCCGTTGCCTGCTGCTGGTGGAGTTACCCACAGGCGAAGCCTTCCAGAGCCGCGACCCGGCCTACCTGTTGCTCAAGGACATGCTGCGCGCCGCCGGCCTGCCGGACAGCCCGCAGATCCTCGCCGAGCCGGTGCGCTGGCCGATGCTGACCCGGGGCAACCTGGACCAGGGCCCCGAGGCTGCGCGGGATTTCGTCCAGGCCTTTGTCGGCGTGCGGATCGAGCAGGAACCCTGTGTCTGTCTGTGGCTGATCGGCCTGCCGGCGGTGCGATTTGCCGGCGAGGCGAATGCCGAATCCTACAACCGCGAACTCCAGGTCGAAGGCCTGGGTTCGGCCTGGGCCCTGCCTGGCCTGGAACTATTGATGGAAGAGCCACAGCGTAAGGCTGATGTCTGGCAAGCCATGCGTCGCTTGATGACGCGCTGGAAAAGCACTGATGAGCAAAATGACCAATGAGTGACGCGTTGACCTTCCGCCTGGCCACCGAAGCGGACCTGGATAGCATCCTGAAAATCGAATATGCGGCGTTCAGCCACCCCTGGACCCGGGGCATTTTCATGGATGCCTTCAAGTCCTACGAGGTCTGGCTGATGTTCGAAGGCAGCCAGCAAGTGGGCCACGGGGTGATCCAGGTGATCATCGACGAAGCGCATCTGCTGAACATCACCGTCAAGCCGGAAAGCCAGGGCCGCGGCCTGGGCCTGCGGTTGCTGGAAGAGCTGATGAAGCGCGCCTACCAGAAGGACGCCCGGGAGTGTTTCCTGGAAGTGCGCTCCAGCAACCAGACCGCCTATCGGTTATACGAGCGTTATGGCTTCAATGAAGTGGGGCGCCGCCGCGACTACTATCCGGCGGTAGGTGGTCGCGAAGACGCCCTGGTCATGGCCTGCACGCTGGTCGACTGAGCCTCTAACCGCACGCGGGCCGCTGTAGGATCTGGCTTGCCAGCGAAGGCGCCATTCGGGGCGATGCACGGCTTGAGGGCCTCTTCGCCGGCAAGCCGGCTCCTGCGGGAGAGCGCGTCATTGAATGCGGTGCAGGGCTCAGGGCTTGCCGTCCAGCGGGTCGCGGCGGGCCAGTTCGGCTTCATCCAGGCCATTGCCGCCACCAATGTTCTCTTCTTCGACAATACTCAGGTCCCAGTCGGCCGGTTTGTCGGCACCGGCCTCATGGGCGGAGCGGGCACCGTCTTCGCGGATCAGGGTTTCCGGGCTCAGGTCATCATCGCTTGCACCGTCGTCCGTGACGCGGTTGCTGGCGCGGGCGGCGGGTTCGTCGTCATCGAAATGCAGCTCCTCCATGGAGCCCATGCGGTCCTGATCGTCGTCGATGGGTTCGGGCTGGGGGGCGTTGTAGGGGCGTCGTGATTCGTTCATGGCGATTACTCATACTTCGGGACTGGATAAAGGGTGGACCCTTGCACGCCCCTGAAGATTCCCCCGCAAGGGATGGCCGGTATCTGTAGCAATAGGCGTGACCTCGACGGGCGGCCGTCTGTCAAACCAGCGCATCATTCTTGAGGCTTCACAGCATGAACGAACTACAAGATCTGATTGATAACAACGAGCGTTGGGCCGAAGCGATCAAGCAGGAAGATCCGGACTTCTTCTCCAAACTGGCTCGCCAGCAGACCCCGGAATACCTGTGGATCGGCTGTTCGGACGCGCGGGTGCCGGCTAACGAGATCGTCGGCATGCTGCCGGGCGATCTGTTCGTGCACCGCAACGTGGCCAACGTGGTACTGCACACCGACCTCAATTGCCTGTCGGTGATCCAGTACGCGGTGGATGTACTCAAGGTCAAGCACATCCTGGTTACCGGCCACTACGGCTGTGGCGGCGTGCGCGCCTCTATGCAGGATCGCCAGCTGGGCCTGATCGACGGCTGGCTGCGTTCGATCCGCGACCTGTACTACGAGCACCGTGAAGCGCTGGGGCAGTTGCCCACGGAAGAAGAGCGGGTCGACCGTCTGTGCGAGCTGAACGTGATCCAGCAGGTGGCCAACGTCGGCCATACCAGCATCGTGCAGAACGCCTGGCATCGCGGGCAGAGCCTGTCGATCCACGGTTGCATCTATGGCATCAAGGACGGTCGCTGGAAGAGCCTGAATGCCACCATCAGCGGCTTCGAGCAGTTGCCGCCGCAGTATCGGCTGCGTCCGGTGGGCGCGGTCTGATCGTCGCTGGCCGCAGGCGGCGATAGAGCGCAGGCTTGCGGGCTCTGTCAGAGCACCGCGACCCTGCGGGTCGATCGCAGCCTGCGGCAGCGGCTACAGGTTGAGGGGCCGGCTCAGAGGTGCGGTACCTCGGTGCTTGGCGCCGGTGCCGGGGCCTTGAGCTGGTTGAGCTGGGTCTTGACCGGTGCACTGGTGCATTTGGCCGCGGCTTGCTGCTCGCTCAGCTTGCGCACCGAGGTGTAGAACAGCTCGCAGGTCTGCACTTTCTGCGTCACCTGCCAGGTCTGGGTGCAACTGCTCAGCAGCGTACTGGGATCGGTTCCCGGCTTACTGCCCATGCCGGCCTGCCAGCAGGCCGCGCTCAGGTCCTGGCCCATCACTTTCAACCCCGCGGCATCGGCCTTGGCCTGGTCATCGTCGTAGTTCGCCGGGTCTGCCGCGTACCAGATATAGCTCGGGTGGTTGGAGCCCAGCACCGGCACCTTGACCCCCTCGCTGGGGCTGATCTGTGCCAGGCCCAGCACATTCACCGTGACCCCGTACTGCTGCTTGAGCCAATTGCGCACCGGTGCGCCGAAGGCCACCATCGGCAGGGCCGCGCCGCTGGTGCTCTGGCTGACCTGCCTGACCATGCTGGTCTGGTAGCTGTTGAAGTAGCTGTAGACCCCCTCCAGGTCCTTGCCGGCACTCGATGGCGCGGCAATCGGCGCGATGTCGACGATGGTCTGGTAGGCCGGGGTCTGCTCGGCGGCGATGCCGTTGGCCGTCAACAGGGTTGCCCAGCGGTCGGTGGTGGCCGACTCCAGATAGTCCTGGGCCTGGGTCAATGAATAGTCCGGCGGGAAGTGCAGCAGCTCGACGCTCTTGCGGTTTTCCAGGGCCATGCCCAGGGGCAGGAACAGGTACCAGCTGTAGGCCCATTTGCCATCGGCATTGAGCTGGCTGGCGCCCTTGTAGGCCAGGTCGCCGGCATCCAGCAGGGCACTCAGGGGCTTGTCGTAGCCGTCCGGCACACCGCTGATGGAGGCCAGGACCTTGTCGCCGGTGGTCTTGACACTGACTTTTGCAGCGCTGTAGCCGTCACGCTGCACGCTCTGGGTCAGGTAGTGAGCCACCGTCTCCTCCAGGGTCCAGTTGCGATAGCAGATCACGTTGCAGTTGTTGGGGTAGGCGAAGAGTTGGGTGACGCGCTGGGGGCTGCCCAGATCGACTTCGACATCGGCCTGTGCCGTCGCGCTCAGGGCAGCAGCGGTCAGCGCCAGGGTCATTCCTGCGAATTTGAACATGCTCAGATCCTTTTCAGCGTGAACCCCTTCGAAGGGGGGAAGGACATACTGAAACAGCACCGAGCGGAGAAACAGCCGGGAGTGAAAAAATATCCATTGCCCCGGCCGCGCAGGGTTCAACCAGGCATGAGGCGCGTCCAGGGAAACCCCGGGGCATGGAGCTGACAGACCCGGATGACCACGATCATGACGACCAGATAGATCGGCTGCCAGGGGCTGAAGTGATTCCAGTGCAAGGCGCCCAGCCAGGGGCTGCGGGCACAGAAATCCGGGTCCGGCTGGCCGATGCGCCGCGAATGCAGCAGGCCGATCAGCACAAAGCCCAGGTAGGCCAGTATCCCCAGGGCCCCCAGCCAATAGCCGAACAGGCCCAGCATGACCGCTTGCGGCACCCCGTGGCGCAGCACCAGCCAGTGCTGGTGCGGATTCAGGCGCTTGGGCACCAGGCGCTCGCTCAACCACAGGTCGATGGCCAGCAGGCGGGCGATCGCAGGGGCCCAGGTGTTGAGCAGGATCAGCCCGAAAATCGCCAGGACACCCCCCCAGAACAGCCCCATCATCACTGCAAGTTCTTTGCTGTGTTGGGGCTTGTTCATGAAGTACAGGCTCAGGGCCAACCCCATGGCGACCCCTGACCTGATCCAGCTGTCCACGCCCTGCGGACGCGGCATCAGGTTCTGCCAGAAAAACACATCGCTGCGAGGCAGCCGCTCCAGCAGCGCCGGGAAACGCGAGGCCAGGGTCTGCGACAGCTCCATGCAGGCCTGCCAATGTTCGTCTTCGAAGTGCCGGGTCAGGGCGACCTGGCGACGTCGGGGCATGGGGTTCAGCAGCAGGCGAGCCGCGGCAACGTCCGGCGTCGCTTCGCCGGGTTCCCCGGCGTTGGCCAGCAGCTTCTGATAGAAGGCCTCCTGCTGGCAGCGCTCGATCAGCGACTGCCAGAGCCACGCCGGTTCAGGGGTGTTGCCACGGCTTTCGTCCCAGCCGAACAACTGGCATACCCGATCGAACAAGGGTACCTGCCAGGCTTGCTGCTGCAGCAACTGCAGCATTTCATGCTGCCAGTTCTGGCGATGATCGAAGATCCGCAGCCAGGGTTGTGCGCAGTAGCTCGTCAGGCGTTCGAGGAAGGCCCGCTCCTGGCCGGCTTGCAGCAACGCTTCCAGCGTCCGGCGGTATTCCTGCAATAGCGTCTTGACCAGGAATGCCTCTTGCCAGGCCTCCATGGGCGGTTGTTGCCAGGGTGTCAGCCAGTCCAGATGCTCGGCGGCCCAGCCGATGATCGCGGCGTATTGCTCGGGGTGGGCGCAGCACGCCACCAGCAGGCGCTGCAGGAAATCGTCCTCGCAGCCCTGCTGCCGAGCCTGTTGCCAGCGCTCTGGCAGGTTCTCGACGCCCAGCCCCTTGAGCAGCGGCAATGCGCTAGTGGCTGGAGCGGGTAGGGGGGCGGGATCCTGCGGGGCGGGCGGGACCCAGTCCGCCAGCGGTTCGACGGACAGCGGGACGTCTTCAAGCAGGCTGGCCCATTGCTGGGCCTGGGAAGGGCCCCTCGGCGTTGGCCGCGGGGCGGCCGCGTCCATCTCTATCAGGCCCGACCAGGCCTGCAGGTTGTCCGGGGGCGGTGCCTTAGTGGAGGCGGTCTGGATCACCGCGACTTCATCCGCGATCTCTTCCCGCCAGCGGGCCAGTTGCAGCGCCCGCTCATAGGCTTCACGCAGGCGCTGGAAGCCTTCGGCATCCTCGTCCGGACGGGTGATCTTCAACTGCCGGGCATAGCTGCGCTTGATGCTGCGTTCGTCGGCGTCCTCGGGCAACTCCAGCAGGGACCAGCAATCCATGTTGCCGCTCCTCAGTGCCAGTGGCCGTTTTCCAGGTGTTGCAGCTGTTCACTGAGCTGGCTGCGCACTTCGCGGATCTTGCGCTCGTCCTGGGTTTCCAGCACTTGCTGGAATTGCCCGGCCCAATAGCCGATCTGTTCGCGCAACTCCCCCAGGCTCTCCTGATACAGGCGTTCCAGTCGGGCGCTGAGCAGCGTGTTGACCTGCTGGTCGCGGGGGTGAATCTTCAATTGCGCCAGGGCCTTGAGGCGCTCCTGGATTTCTTCCGGAGTCAGCACGCCGGGGTTGTTTTCGATCACCAGGGAATGGCTTTCCCCGGTCAGCGGGATGCTCACCTGGGCTTCCAGCAGGCCGTTGATGTCGTAGGTGAAGCGCACGTCCAGCGAGACTTCGCCGGCGGGGCGCTTGGGCACGCGCATTTCCAGCTGGCCCAGGGCGACGTTGTCGCGCACCAGGCGGCTTTCGCCCTGGAAGATCTTCAGCAGCACCTGCTCCTGGTTGTCATGCAAGGTCTGCACGGTCTTGACCCGGCTTACCGGCACCACGCTGTTGCGCTCGATGATCGGCAGGTAGTGCCCGCTCTCGATCTGGTTGCCGTATTGCTGGGAGGTCTCGATCCCCAGGGTGTAGGAGCAGACGTCGGTCAGCACCACTTCTTCCAGGGCCGCTGAGCGTGCCTTGAGGGCCGCCTGGACCGCCGCGCCCTGGGCCACCACTTGGTCGGGATCGAGGCTGATGGAGGGAAAGCGCCCGAACAGCCCGGCCGCCAGCTTGCGCACCAGGGGCATGCGGGTGGCGCCGCCCACCAGGAGGATTTCATCCAGGTCGCTGACGCGGATCCGTGCATCGCGCAGGGCGCGTTCGATGGGCGCCCGCAGGCGTTCCAGCAGCGGCGCATAGAGGCTGGCCAGTTGCGCCTGGGTGATGGTCTGGGTCCATTGCCGGCCATCGACCCGCAGGCTGAATTCGGCACTGGGCTCCTGGCCGAGGGCGCGGCGCACGCGCTCGGCTTCCCGGCGCAGTGCCTGGAGCACGCTCTGGCGTTCGGGAAAGCCCGCGGCCTGGGCCTGCTGTTCGAGGAAGTGTTCCAGCAGCAGGTTGTCGAAGTCCTCGCCGCCGAGGAAGTTGTCGCCGGCGCTGGCGCGGACTTCCATGACCCCGTCGAACAGCTCCAGGATCGACACGTCGAAGGTGCCGCCACCGAGGTCGAAGACCAGGAACGAGGTTTCCCGGTCACGCTGGTGCAGGCCGTAGGCCAGGGCTGCGGCGGTGGGTTCGTTGATCAGTTTTTCCACCTTGAGCCCGGCCAGTTCGCCGGCAATCCGCGTGGCCTTGCGCTGGGCATCGCTGAAGTAGGCTGGCACGCTGATCACCGCTTCCTCCACCGGTTCGCCATAGGCCCGCTCAACGTCTTCCTTGAGGCTCTTGAGCACCAGGGCCGAGAGTTCTTCGGGGCGGTAGGTACGCTCCCCCAGGCGCACTTCGGTGGCGCTGCCCATGTAGCGCTTGAACAGCGCCGTGGTGAGCTGCGGGTGCGTGTGCAGGCGCTCCCTGGCGGCTTGCCCCACCAGGATCCGGCCTTCGTCGTCCAGGCCCACCACGCTGGGGGTGAGCAGTTCTCCCAGGGCATTGGGCACCAGCTCGCTGGCGGTTTCGCGCCAGACCGCGACCAGGCTGTTGGTGGTCCCCAGGTCGATACCTACGATCATGACGACGAACTCCCTTTCCAATCGGAAAACAGATGAAACAAATAGGTGGCGCGCAGGATATTACCCGCCGGGTGGATGGGTAAAGTGGGTGATGTTATATGGCTATCATTTGTGCCGGTGCCGCAGAACCGAAGCCGGGCTTGGGTTTCGGTTCTGCGGTGGCAGGTGGGCCCGTTGCGGGCCCGGCCGGGGTCAGGCCGTGAAGTGCAGGGCGTTGGTCAGGTCGCCCATGGGCTTCTGGCCCCGGGCGATCATGGCCTGGTCACGTTCCTTGATGCCGTCCAGGGTTTCCAGCTGGAACACCCGGGTGATCAGCCGCAGGATCGAGGCGGTGTCGTAGACCGTGTGGTCCACCGTGCCCTTGCGGGCGAACGGCGATACCACCAGCGCCGGAATCCGCGTGCCCGGGCCCCAGCGGTCGCCCTGGGGCGGTGCCACGTGGTCCCACCAGCCGCCGTTTTCGTCAACGGTGACGATCACCACCATGTTTTTCCACTGTGGGCTTTCCCGCAGCACTTTCAATGCCCGGTCGATATGCCGGTCGCCGGCGGCCACATCGGCATAGCCGGCGTGCAGGTTGAGGTTGCCCTGGGGCTTGTAGAAGGTCACCGCCGGCAGCTTGCCGGCCTCGGCATCGGCGAAGAACTTGTTGGTGCTCGACTCATCGCCCAGGCCGCCGTCGCGCAGGCGCTTGGCCCGTTCGGCGGGGTTTTCCGGGCCCTGGCGCACGAAGTAGTTGAAGGGCTGGTGGTGGTACTGGAAGTTGGGGATCTTGGGAATACCGCCGGAATCCTTGAACTGCTCCAGGGTCGCCTGCCAGGCGCCGCCGTACCAGGCCCAGTCGACGTTCTTCTTCGACAGCTTGTCGCCGATGTGTTCGTGGGTTTGAGGCACCAGTACGCTGGGCAGGTCCGGCTTGGCGTAGTCCGGGCGCTCCGGGTCGCGGATCCAGGTCGGCCAGTAGGGCGGGGCCATGGTATTGACCGCGTAACCGTCCGGGGTCAGGGCGCTGGGACCGAACTGCGGAGCGCCGTCCATGGCACTGGCCGGGGACTTGTCCAGGGGCTTGAGGCGGGTGCCCTTGGGGTCGTCGCCCTGCAGGGTGGCGATCTGCGACTTGGCCACCGAGTTGGCGGCATCGGGGTAGAACGGCACCTTGGCGCTGATCAGGTACTGGTGGTTGAGGAACGAGCCACCGAATGCCCCCTGGAAGAAGTTGTCGCAGAGCACGAACTCCCGAGCCACGTCCCACAGGCGCAGGGAGTAGCGGGTCTGGGCGTAGTGGCCCATGGTCAGGGCGCCGGAGTCGGCCCAGGCCACGAAGCTGTCGTTCTTGCCTCCGTTGATCTGCATCTGGTTCTGGTAGAACACGTGCCACAGGTCGCGGGTCACCAGGCCCAGGGGCAGGTCCTCGCCACTGGGCCCCTTGAGGGCGAAGGGGGCATTGGGCAGGTTTTCCTGGAACTGGGTTTCCACCGGGTAGGTGATGCCGTCCAGGGTCTGCGGGCCCACCTGGAGAATGCCGCCCCAGATCGGCGGCAGTTTCTGCAACAGGTTGCCGTCGCGGTCGCGCTGCTGGAAGTCTTCGGGCTTGAGGGCCGAGAGCGGTTTCTCCACCCCGGGAAAGTTGGCGAACAGGTTGTTGAAGCTGCGGTTCTCGGCGAACAGTACCACTACGTTCTTCACCTGCTCCTGCAGCGCCTTGTCCAGTTCGGCCGGGGACAAGGGGCGTTCCACCGGCGGTTTGCCTCCTGGCTCGCCGGGCTGGCCGCAGGCGCTCAGGGTGGCGCCGACCCCCAGAACCGCAACGCCGCCTAGGAAGCGGCGGCGGCTGGTATCGGCAGGCTGGTCGGTGGCGGATTCGGGGGTGTCGCGCAGGTCGGTATCGTCGCTCATGTCGGCTCCTTGCTCGGCTCTCTGAGGATTCGTTACAAAGTATTTCGGTCGCACGGTAACAACCGAATATGACGCAAAGGCTACAGGAATGCGGCACGGCCTGGCTGTCTGGGCCCTGGATAAATCTGCGATTGGGCCGACGGGCCGTTATCCACAGGCCCGCTGTGCAGCGGGCCTGTGGCTCTGTCAGGGAATGACCGGCGGCAGGTAGGACAGGGTGGTCCCCAGGGCCCAGAGCAGCACCAGCACCAGGGGCGCATGCACCAGCAACTGGACAAAGGAGAAGCCGATCAGGTCCCGGGCCTTCAAGCCCAGCACCCCCAGCAGCGGCAGCATGTAGAAGGGGTTGATCAGGTTCGGCAGGGCCTCGGCGGCGTTGTAGATCTGTACCGCCCAGCCCAGGTGGTACTGCAGGTCATTGGCCACCTGCATCACGTAGGGCGCCTCGATGATCCACTTGCCGCCGCCCGAAGGAATGAAGAAGCCCAGCACCGCCGAGTACAGCCCCATCAGCAGGGCGTAGGTGTCGTGGGAAGCGATCTGCACGAAGAAGGTCGAGATGTGGTGGGCCAGGGTCTGGCCATCCACGCCCTTGACCACGGTCATCAGCGCGGCGATCGAACCGTACAGCGGGAACTGGATCAGCACCCCGGTGGTGGTGGGCACTGCCCGGGCCACGGCATCGAGGAAGCTGCGCGGGCGCCAGTGCAGCAGGGCGCCGGCCATCAGGAACAGGAAGTTGTAGGTGTTGAGCCCGGAGATCGCGGTGATCGCCGGTTTGGTGGCGAACTCGTGATACAGCCAGCCGGCCGCCAGCAGCGCCAGGAGAAGGGTCAGCAACGGGCTGTATTCCAGCCATTCGCCAGGGCGGGTCCGGGGTTGCGGCTTGGGCATGCTGAAACTCGGGTCGACCCCGCAGGCCTGGGCATCCCGGGCGCTGCCGGGGCCGGGCGCCGTGGCGTAGGCGACGATCAGCGAGACCACCACCAGGGCCAGCAGCAGGACGCCGGATTGCCAGAGAAAGATGGTCTGGGTGAAGGGAATGACCCCGGTGATGGCCAGGATCGACGGTGGCAGGCTGCCGGGGTTGGCCTGCAACTGCGCCGCCGAAGACGACAGCCCCAGGGCCCAGACCGCGCCCAGGCCCAGGTAGGCGGCAGCGCCGGCGGCGCGGTAGTCCATGCGCAGTTCGGTACGCCGGGCCAGGGCCCGCACCAGCAGGCCTCCGAACACCAGGGACAGGCCCCAGTTGAGCAGGGAGGCGACCATGGAAATCAGCGCCACCCAGGCCACCGCCGAGCGGCCGTTCCTGGGAATGCGCGCCAGCTTGTCGATCAGCTTCACCGCCGGAGGTGAGCTGGCTACCACATAGCCGCCAATGACCACGAAGGCCATCTGCATGGTGAAGGGGATCAGGCTCCAGAAGCCGTCGCCAAACGCCATGGCGGCATCGGTGGGCTTGGCGCCCATGGCCAGTGTGGCCAGGGCAACGATGATCACCGCCAGCGCGGCGAACACCCAGGAGTCGGGAAACCAGCGTTCGGCCCAGTTCGAGCAGCGCAGGGCAAAGCGGGCGGAGCGGCTATCTTGAATATCAGCGGCCACGTGAGTACCTCGGATTTCTTATGTTTATAAGGAGGTCGGCCGCCCCAGGCAGAGGCGGCCGAGAACTGTGCAAGAATGCGGCAATTGCCACGGACTGCAAAGGATCTCAACGCCCATGTCATTTTCCCCCGAAGAACGCGCCGCACTGCTCAAGGTCAAGGGTGTCGGTTCTACCGTGGTCGCTCGCCTGGAACAACTGGGCATCACTTCCCTGGCCCAGCTGGCCGCCGCCGATGCCCTGCACATCGTCACCCAGGCTTCGGCCCTGGTGGGTTCCAGTTGCTGGAAGAACAGCCCCCAGGCCCGCGCGGCGATCCAGGCGGCGATCGCCATGGCCAAAGGCAACTGAAGCGGTGCAGCGCCACCCGTCTTTCGCCTATCAGGCGGTCTACCGCTACCTGTCGCAGTGGATCGACAACGCCGCCAGCGATCAGGAGCAACGCCTGCCGTCATTGCGCGAACTGGCGCAGCGGCTGAAGGTTTCCCTGTCCACCATCAAGTACGCCTACGCTCTGCTGGAAGACGAGGGGCGCATCTGTTCGCGGCCGCGCCAGGGCTATTTCACCCGGGCCCTGGCCGCCGCGACCGTGCCCGAGGCCGGTGAGGATCTGCTCGACAACCTCTATGCCCAGGCCCGCCTGCCGGGGCGCCTGGCGCTGTGCAGCGATGCGCCGGCGATGCTGCTGTCGCTGGAGCAACCCTTGCTGATGACCGAGCGCGAACTGGCCCGCCAGTACCCGCGCAACCAGGCACCGCTGTACCAGCCCCTGGGCGAGCAGGAGCTGCGCAGCGAACTGGCCCGGCGCTACACCTGCTCCAGCCGCGACTACTGGCAGGCCGACCAGGTGTTCCTGGGGGCCGATCTGCACAGCGTGGTGGAGTTGGCGTTGCGAGCGCTGGACCTGGACGGCGGCGTGGTGCTGGTGGAGTCCCCGTGTTCCTGGGCGATCCTGCGCCAGTTGCGGGCGGCGCGCCTGCGGATTATCGAGCTGCCCCTGGATGCCGGCGGGCGCTTCGATCTGCAGCAGGTGCAAGCGCTGCTTCAGCGCGAGCCGGTGCGCCTGGCGGTGTTCTCCTCGACGGTGAACATCCCCCACGGCAGCCTGATGCCCGCCGCCGACAAGCAGCAGCTGTGCCGCTGGTTCGCCGAGCGGGGGATCTGGCTGCTGGAGAACGACAGCTACGGAGCATTCAGCTTCGTGCCCGGCGCTGCTCGCTATCGGGATTTCGCCGATCCCGAGCGCCTGCTGGTGTTCGCCAGCCTGGACAAGGCCATCGGCGCCGAGGCGCCCTTGAGCTACGTGCTGAGCCGCAGCCTGGGCCCGGCCTTGCAGCGCCAGTGCCTGGAGCGGCGCTTTCGCCTGTCGCCGATCCGCCAGAAGGCCGTGGCCCGGCTCTTGAGTTCCGGTCGCGTAGACCAGCACGTGCTGAAACTGCGGGGCATGCTGCAACAGCGAATGAAGCAGTTGCAGCAACTGCTGGACGAGCAGGCCGGCGGGCTGTTGCATGCGCCGCTTGCCGCCGGCGGCGCGACCTTGTGGGTCGAAGCCAGGCGCCCGGTGCCGATGACCCGGGTCTACGAGCGCCTGCTGGCCGACGGCATCGTCATCGCCCCGGGGGCGATCTTCAGCCAGCAGGGCTTGTGGCAGCAGCACCTGCGCCTGAGCTTCACCCTGGACTGGAGCAAGGATATCCAGGGCGCCCTCGGGCTGTTGGCGCGGGCGGTGAGTCAGGCCTCCTGAACCACCCCATAACAATGCTGCAACTGCGGAAAGGCCTGCTCCCGAACCTCTGCGGCGAAGCGTTCGCAGGCCTGGCTGATCAGGGCGCCGGCATCGGCGTATTGCTTGACGAAACGCGGCACCTGGGGCCCGCCCAGCCCCAGCAGGTCTTCGGTCACCAGTACCTGGCCGTCGCAGGCCGGGGAGGCGCCGATGCCAATGGTCGGCATCGGCGAGAAGTCGCTGATGCGCCGCGCCAGGGGCTCCGCAACCCCTTCCAGCAACAGGCTGAAGGCGCCGGCCTCGAGGTGGGCCCGGGCATCTTCCTCGATCTTGCGGGCCGCCTCGCTGTCGAGCCCCTGGGCCTTGAACCCGCCCATCTGGTTGACGAACTGCGGCATCAGGCCGATATGCGCCATCACCGGAATGCCCCGCTGCACCAGGAACTCCACGGTGGGCGCCAGGGCCCGGCCGCCCTCCAGCTTGAGGGCGGCGCAACCGGTGCGGGCCATCACCTCGGCGCAATTGCGGTAGGCCTGTTGCGGGGATTCCTGGTAGCTGCCGAAGGGCATGTCGGCAATCACGCAGGCCAGGCGGCTGCCGGCCACCACCGCGCGGGTGTGGGCGATGATTTCCGCCAGGCTCATGTCCAGGGTCGAGGTGCGCCCGTAACCGACCATGGCGGTGGAATCACCGATCAGGATGAAATCCACGAAGGGGTCCATCAGCCGCGCCATGTGGCTGGTATAGGCGGTGAGGGAAACGATCTTCTGCCGGCCTTTCATGGCCACCAGTTGCGGGACGCTCAGGCGCTGGGTGCGGGTATGGCTGCTCATGACGACTTTCCTGATTCTGCTTGGGTGGGAAAGTGCCCGATTATTGGCCTGGCGCGCGGCCGTTCAAGGTACAGAAAACCCCGGAAAACCAACCCAGGGCCGGGAACGGGTTGTTCCCCGGATCTTTTGCGTAGACCATGAGCGCCTTTGCTTTGTGCTGCCATCGAGTTGCTTTATGACCCCTTCCACTGAGTCGTCGCCGGCGCGCTTTTCCCGCTCCGACTACAAGACCCTGGGCCTGGCCGCCCTGGGCGGTGCCCTGGAAATCTACGACTTCATCATCTTCGTATTTTTCGCCCTGACCCTGAGCCAGCTGTTCTTTCCCCCGGAAATGCCCGAGTGGCTGCGCCTGCTGCAGAGCTTCGGGATCTTCGTCACCGGCTACCTGGCCCGGCCCCTGGGCGGCATCCTCATGGCCCATTTCGCCGACCGCCTGGGGCGCAAGAAGGTCTTCAGCCTGAGCATCCTGATGATGGCGCTGCCTTGCCTGCTGATCGGCATCATGCCGACCTATGCCCAGATCGGTTATTTCGCGCCCTTGCTGCTGCTGGCGCTGCGGGTGCTGCAAGGTGCCGCCGTGGGCGGTGAAGTGCCCAGCGCCTGGGTATTCGTCGCCGAGCACGCGCCGCGGGCCCATCGCGGTTATGCCCTGGGCTTTCTCCAGGCCGGACTGACCTTCGGCTACCTGCTGGGCGCCCTGACCGCGACCCTGCTGGCGCGGGTCTTCAGCCCCGAGGAAATCCTCGACCACGCCTGGCGCTATCCCTTCCTGCTGGGCGGCGTGTTCGGCGTGATCGGCGTCTGGCTGCGCCGCTGGTTGAGCGAAACCCCGGTGTTCGTGGCGCTGCAGCACCAGCGCGATGCCGCCGCCGAACTGCCCCTGCGCACCGTGTTGCGGGAACACCGGCTGGCGATCCTGCCGGCGCTGATCCTCACCTGCGTGCTGACCTCGGCGGTGGTGGTGTTCGTGGTCATCACCCCGACCATGATGCAAAAAAGCTTCGGCATGAGCGCCAGCCACACTTTTGCCCTGAGCAGCCTAGGGATTGTCTTTCTCAACATTGGTTGCGTGCTGGCGGGGCTGGTCGTCGACCGCCTCGGTGCCTGGCGCACGGTGATGCTCTATAGCCTGCTGCTGCCACTGGGCATCGCCGTGCTCTATGGCTGCCTGATCAGCGGCGGCGCCTGGATCGGCCTGGCCTATGCCATCGCCGGCCTGGGCTGCGGCGTGGTGGGGGCGGTGCCGTCGGTGATGGTGGGCCTGTTTCCGGCGCGGATTCGCGTGTCGGGGATCTCCTTCACCTACAACATCGCTTATGCCCTCTGGGCCAGTACCACGCCGTTGCTGCTGATCGCCCTGATGCCCTGGAGCCCCTGGATCTGCGTGATCTACTGCGCAGTGATGGGAGCGGTGGGGGTCGTCAGCGCCGCTTACTTCGGCGGCCGTGTGGGTGAGGAAGGGCCTGCGGCAGCGAGAGAAAGCTGCATGGCTGACCAACGCTAGGACTTTTCTTCGGCTTGCTGTGATTCAGCGAAGCGGCGAGCTAGAGCCTTCACCAAAACGCCTCTTGATCCCGCGTGAAACCGGGTTGGAAAAGGGCTTTCAGCCCCCGGTTTTTTCCCGCTAATCTCCCGGAACGCGCGGCCTGCGCTTGGGTTTCCGGGAGCTGTCTTGATTCGTTCGACGCTGTGTTCCTTGCGAAATTTCTCCGCCTTGGCGCCACTGTTACAAGTGGCGCTGATGAGCTTCGTGCTGGGGTTGGTGTTTGCCCTGATCCAGGCCTGGACCTGCACTCAACTGGACTACGGCCTGGAGGGCGCCAGCCCCGACAGCTTGCGCGCCCGGGTGATCGCAGTGGAGGCCGGGGCGCTGCTGGTGGAGGAACTCGACACCGGGGAGCGCCAACGCTTGCGCCTGAACCGCGAACTGACCCGGCTCCAGCTGCCACTCGCTCAACTGCCGGGGCAGACCCTGGTTCTCCGCCACCTGCGGGGGTACCTGCTCAGTTGTCGCCGCGACGATCAACCCGGGTGCAGCGCCCTGTGTTCCAGCGCCGCAGAGTGCCAGCAGCGCCTGCGCCAGGGCGACTCGTGTGTTGGCATGCTGGGCTTTGCCTGGCTCGTCAGCCTGATCTGCGGACTGCTGCATGGCTTGGGGCATCGACCGTTCTGGCAGCGAGCGGGCTCCTGAGGCCGCTTTCGCGGGCAAGCCCGCTCCTGCAGGTGCTCCGGCTTGCCGGCGAAGAGGCCCCCGGGCCTGCTGTCATTCGGGCAGCAGTTGTTCCAGATACCGGGTGCGTTCGGTGCTCAGGCGGGTCACGCAGAGGTTGATCAGGGTCACATGGGCCGGCTTGCCCGGTTCCACTTCGAAGGCCTCCAGCACGCAGGTGCTGTCGCGGTATTTGATCCAGGCGCGTTGGGCGTTCTTCAATTTGCCGAGGTATTCCTGTTCTTGCAGCAGGCTGCTGGGGTACAGGTTGTGCACCCGGACCAGCAGCGCCTGATAGCTCTGGTTGAGTGCGGCGTCGGCCCGCTCCTTGTCCTGCTGGGCGCAGCGGTCGACCTGTTCGCTGACGCTGATGTGCTCGCAATCCAGCGCTGCGGCCTGGGCAGGCGCCCAGCCAGCGGCGCCTGCAATTACGGCGATGACGAGGCCAAAGATCCAGGGCTGATAAGGCATGTCGGTCCCTTGCGCTGAGAATGAAGCGGGCATTCTACAGCGCTGTTCCCAATGCAGAAGGGCTGGCCTGCCCACCACGGCCAGCGGTTATTGCAACCAGTGCCAGAGCAGCAGCGTCCCCACCAGCCCGACCACGGAAACAATGGTCTGCAGCACCGACCAGACCCAGAGTGTCTGCTTGAGTTGCAGGCCGAAATACTCGCGCACCATCCAGAACCCGGCGTCGTTCACGTGGCAGAAGAACACCGAGCCGGCGCCGATGGCCAGCGCCACCAGGGAGCTTTGGGTGGCGGCCAGACCGGCCATCATCGGCGCCAGGATACCGGCGGTCGTGGTGGTGGCCACGGTAGCCGAGCCGGTGGCCTGGCGCAGGGCCACGGCGATCAGCCAGGCCAGGAGGATATAGGGCAGGTGCGCGCCTTCGGCCACCTTGCTGATGGTTTGGCTGACCCCGGCATCCAGCAGCGTCTGTTTGAGCCCGCCGCCGGCGCCAATGGTCAGCAGCAGCACGGCAATCGGTGCCAGGCTTTTGCGCAGGGTGTTGCCCACCTGGTCCCGGGCCATGCCATTGGCCCAGCCCAGGCAGATCACCGCGGCGATCACCGCCAGGCCCAGGGCGATCAGGGGTTCGCCGAGAAACTTCAGGGTCAGGGCCAGGGTGTTCTCCGGGCTCATGGCGACCTTGGCCAGGGTGCTGCCGAGCATCAGCAGCACCGGCAGCACAATGATCAGCAGCGACACGCCGAAGCCCGGCTGGCGCGGGGCCTTGGGCGCAGCACTGAACAGCGCGCCGAGCTCCGCCGGTTCGCTGACCAGCAGGCGCTTGGACAACCAGTTGCCATACAGCGGGCCGGCCAGGATCACCGCCGGCACGGCCAGGCACAAGCCCAGCAGCATGGTCAGGCCGAGGTCGGCGTGCAGGGCGCTGACGGCAATCAGCGGGCCCGGGTGCGGGGGCATCAGCGCGTGCAGGGTGGTCATCCCGGCCAGGGCCGGAATGGCGATTTTCAGCAGCGGCAGGCCCGAGCGGCGGGCCATGACGAAAATGATCGGCACCATCATCACCAGCCCCACTTCAAAGAACAGCGGCAGGCCGATGACCATCGCCACCAGGGCCATGACCCAGGGCAGCGACTTGCCCTTGCCCAGGCCCAGCAAGGTCGAGGCGATGCGGTCGGCGGCGCCGGACTCGGCCATCAATGCGCCGAGCATCGAGCCCAGGGCAATGATGATCCCGGCCTCGCCGAGAATCGCCCCGGCGCCCTTGCTGAAGGCCTTGGCCACTTCCTCCGGCGGCAGGCCTGCGCCCACCCCGGCAATGAAGGTACCGATCAGGATCGACAGGAACGGCGGCAGTTTGGTGGCGCTGATCAGCACAATGATGCTGGCGATGGCCACCAGGCAGCAGATGATCAGGCGGGTGTCGTGGACCATCCAGGCGGCAGTCGATACATCCAAGGCGGGACTCCTCAATCGGCTATTTTTATCTGTTACGTTTTGTTTCACTTTTTCGGGAGCATACCCGAGGCGCCCGCCGCAGAGAGCTTATGCGCACTTTTGGTGCATTCGTTAGCCGGCTAACTATGGGCCTGACCTGGATAACCGGCGGATAACCGGCAGATGACAATTCGCTTATCCAGCCCTGGGCACCTGGCCTATCGAACTATCATCAGAGCCACGCTTTACCAGCCAACCGAGGATCTTTCATGGGCGCAGGACACAGTCACGGCCAGGTACGGGCCGGGCATGAACGCAAGTTGTGGATGGCCCTGGGGCTGACCGGCAGCTTCATGCTCGCCGAGGTCATCGGGGCCTTTGTCACCGGCAGCCTGGCGCTGCTGTCGGATGCCGCGCACATGCTCACCGATACCCTGGCGCTGGCCATCTCCCTGGTGGCGATCCAGGTCGCCAAGCGCCCGGCGGACCGCAAGCGTACTTTCGGTTATGCGCGCTTCGAGATCCTCGCCGCGGCGTTCAACGCCCTGCTGCTGTTCGTGGTGGCGTTCTACATTCTGTTCGAGGCCTGGCAACGCCTGCAGACACCGGCCGAGATCCAGTCCACGGGAATGCTGGTGATCGCGGTGCTGGGGCTGATCGTCAACCTGATCTCCATGGGCCTGCTGGCCTCCGGCAGCAGCCAGAGTCTCAACGTCAAGGGTGCATACCTGGAGGTATGGAGCGACATGCTCGGTTCACTGGGGGTGATCATCGCCGCGCTGGTGATCATGTTCACCGGTTGGGGCTGGGTCGATTCCCTGGTGGCCGCGGCCATCGGCCTGTGGGTGTTGCCTCGGACCTGGACCCTGCTCAAGGAGAGCATGAACGTGCTGCTGCAAGGGGTGCCGGACGGGGTCGACATCGACCAGGTGGAGCAGGCCATACGCCAGGTGCCGGGGATCAGCGACGTGCACGACCTGCATATCTGGGCCCTGACCAGCGGCAAGAACGTGCTTAGCGCGCATCTGGTGGCGCACCTGCAAGGGCGGGATGAACAGGCGATCCTGGCCGAGGTCACCGAGCTGCTACAGGAGCGCTTCGACATTGCCCACGTCACCTTGCAGGTGGAGCAGGCAGGGTTTCATGAGCAGGTGCATGAACATTGAGGGAGCCGCGCTTGCGTCTTGTGCAGGAGCCGGCTTGCCGGCGAACACGGCCGTGCCTCAGTCGCGTTCTTCAAGGACATAACCCACACCGCGCAGGGTGTGGATCAGTTTGCGTTCGAAAGGGTCGTCGATCTTCGCCCGCAGGCGGCGGATCGAGACTTCCACCACATTGGTGTCACAGTCGAAATTCATGTCCCAGACAAAGGAAATGATCTGGGTCCGCGACAGCACCACGCCGCTCTGGCGCATCAGCAGGTGCAGCAGGGCGAACTCCTTGGTGGTCAGGTCGATGCGCTGCTTGCCGCGAAAGGCCCGGTGCCGGCCCTGGTCCAGCTCCAGGTCGGCGACCCGCAGCACATCCGGCACCGGCGCCTGTTCGCTGCGGCGCATCAGGGTGCGGACCCGGGCCAGCAATTCCGGAAACTGGAACGGCTTGACCAGGTAATCGTCGGCGCCCAGGTCCAGGCCACGGATCTTGTCCGCCAGCCGGCCCTGGGCGGTGAGCATCATCACCCGGGTGCTGCTGTCCTGGCGGATCTGCCCGAGCACGCCCCAGCCGTCGATGTGCGGCAGGTTGATGTCGAGGATCACCAGGTCGTACGCATGCTGGCGAGTCAGGTGCAGGCCGTCCGCGCCGTTGTTGGCGCAATCCACCACGTAGCCACTTTCAGTCAGCCCCTGATGCAGGTAGTCAGCGGTCTTGGGTTCGTCTTCGATGACCAGAATACGCATGGAAATGAGGTTCTCGGCAGGTGGGGGACAGTAACGAAAAGACGCGAGTAATCAGCGGGCCAATGCTCGAAAGTTGTGCGGCCCCGTGCCGTATTCGTGTTCTTTAAAGTTCGCTTGCTGGCACTTGAAAAGTGCTCTTGATGTTCACTTCGAATAGCCGGATGTTAATACAGAACCTTGAGCCAGAGCCTTTGCTAACGGATTTGTAATCTTTGCGCCACCCTGCTGATAAGCACTGAAAGTTACAGTTGGCCGAACTTGAAACTCTCCCTGTCAATGGGCGAACTGCTGCAGTTTCATATCGGCCGGAACTCCTGTGGATAAGCGTCGATATGGTGCGCTGCAACTTCGCAGACACTTTGCCTCCATAGGGGCCGGAACTTGTTATGCCGACTTTCCCGAGAATATCTGCCCGGGCAGCACGCACCTGCGTCCTGACCCTGTTGCTGGCCCTGGCGAGCCAATCTGCAAGCGCCGTCGAGCAACCGCTGTTGAGCCTGGACAGCGCCCTGGCCCGAGCCTTTGCCAACAACCCTGAACTGGCCGCCGCACGCTGGGAGATCGACATCGCCCAGGGCGCCCGCCAGCAGGCCGGGCTCATCCCCAACCCGGTGCTGTCGGTGGACGCCGAGGACACCCGCCGGGATTCGCGCACCACTTCGGTCAAGCTCAGCCAGGCCCTGGAGCTGGGGGGCAAGCGCGGAGCACGGATCGACGTGGCCAGTCGCGGTCAGGAACTGGCGGCCCTGGAGCTGGAGCGGCGTCGCAACCAGTTGCGTGCGGATGTTCTGGATGCCTATTACACGGCGCTGCGGGCCCAGGAGCGCACCCAACTGGCCGGGCGCTCCCTGGCCCTGGCCGAACGGGGCGTGGCGGTAGCCCAGGGCCGGGTCAACGCCGGCAAGGCCTCGCCGGTGGAAGCCACCCGGGCCCAGGTGCAACTGGCCGAGGTGCGCCTGGAACTGAACCGGGGGCAGATGGAGCAGGACAATGCCTACCGACGCCTGGCCATGGTCACTGGCGCGGCCACCAGCGACTTTGCCGGGGTGCAGGAGCAGCCCCAGGCACTGGCGGCGCTGCCGGCCCCGGCACAGTTGCTTGGCCGCCTGCCGGAAACCACCGAACTGCGCCTGGCGGAGCAGGAAGTGGTGCAGCGCGAGGCGTCCCTGGGGCTGGAGAAGGCCCAGCGCATTCCCGACCTGGACGTCAGCGTGGGCAGCCAGTACGACGCCAGCGCCCGGGAGCGGGTCAACCTGGTAGGGCTGTCGATGCCTTTGCCGCTGTTCAATCGCAACCAGGGCAACGTGCTGTCCGCCGCCCGCCGCGCCGACCAGGCCCGGGACCTGCGCAACGCCACCGAATTGCGCTTGCGTACCGAAACCCGCCAGGCCCTGGAACAGTGGAACACCGCCCGGGGCGAGGTGCAGTCCTTCAACCAGACCATCCTGCCCGCCGCCCAGCGTGCGGTGGACAGCGCCACCCAGGGCTTCGAGATGGGCAAGTTCAGCTTTCTCGACGTTCTCGATGCTCAACGCACCCTGATCGGCGCGCGTACCCAGTACCTCGCCGCGCTGGCGCAAACCACCGATGCCTGGGTACGGATCGAGCGCATCTACGGCGACCTCAGCCGTTGGTGAAACCCTGGCTGATGGGCCTGGCGTGCCTTGCCGCGTTGCTGGTGAGCGACTGCAGTGGCGCACCCCCGACAGCCCCCGAAGACCCACCCGCGCATTGGTGCGTGCATGAGCTGCATCGGGCCATTGGTCAATGGCTGTTTCCCTCTACCCCGTAAGGCAGCGCCTGGCGCTACCGACCGTCGATCGATTCAGGAGTCCCCATGGATAAAAAACGCAGCCTTGTTCTGGCCAGCACGGCAGTGGTCGGCCTCGGGCTGGCGGCCTTGCTGCTGCCGGGCCTGTTCGCCAGCCCGGCAACGGTGCCCCAGGCCGAGGAGGCCGGGCACGGCACCCAGGAGCCCGAGGGCCATCTGGAACTCAGCCCGGAACAGATCCAGGCCGCCGGCATCGAGCTGGCCGCAGCCGGTCCGCGGCGCCTCAACCGGGTACTCAGCCTGCCGGGAGAGATCCGCTTCGACGAGGACCGTACCTCGCACATCGTGCCCCGGGCCGCCGGTGTGGTGGAGTCGGTACAGGTCAACCTCGGCCAGGCGGTCAAGCGCGGCGAACTGCTGGCGGTGATCGCCAGCCAGCAGATCTCCGACCAGCGCAGCGAGCTGGCCGCCGCCGGGCGGCGGGTGGAACTGGCCCGTACCACCTTCCAGCGCGAGCGCCAGTTGTGGGTCGACCAGATCTCCGCCGAGCAGGATTACCTGCTGGCACGCCAGGCCCTGCAAGAGGCGGAAATCGCCCTCAACAATGCCCGGCAGAAGATGAATGCCCTGAGCGGCAGCGCCCAGTTGGTGGGCGGCAACCGCTATGAAATGCGCGCGCCGTTCGACGGTGTGGTGGTGGAAAAACACCTGAGCGTGGGCGAAGTGGTGGGCGAAACCAGCGCCGCGTTCACCCTCTCGGACCTGTCCCGGGTCTGGGCCACCTTCGGCGTGTTTCCCAAGGACCTGGACAAGGTCCGGGTCGGCCAGCCGGTGCAGGTCAGCTCCAGTGAGCTGGGGACCCAGGTCCAGGGCCAGGTGGCCTACGTCGGCAGCCTGCTGGGGGAACAGACCCGCACCGCCACGGTGCGGGTGACCCTGGCCAACCCCAATGACGCCTGGCGCCCGGGGCTGTTCGTCTCGGTACAGGTGGCCACCGAAGCCTTCGACGCACCGGTCAGCGTGCCGCAGACGGCGATCCAGACCGTGGAAGACCGGCCCTCGGTGTTCGTCCGCGTGGCCGAGGGGTTCCAGGCCACGCCTGTGGTCACCGGGGCCAGCCAGGACGGTTTTGTCGAGATCCGCGAGGGCCTCGAAGCCGGGGCCCAGGTAGCCGCCCGCGGCAGCTTTACCCTCAAGTCCGAACTGGGCAAGGGCGCGGCCGACCACGGCCATTGATCGGCCTCATCAGAGAGTGACTTCCCATGTTTGAACGCATCATTCAATTCGCCATCGAGCAGCGCATCATCGTCCTGCTGGCGGTGCTGCTGATGGCCGGCGTCGGCATCGCCAGCTACCAGAAGCTGCCGATCGACGCGGTGCCGGACATCACCAACGTCCAGGTGCAGATCAACTCCGCGGCGCCGGGGTTCTCGCCCCTGGAAACCGAACAGCGCATCACCTTTCCCATCGAGACGGCCATGGCCGGCCTGCCGGGGTTGCAGCAGAGCCGGTCGCTGTCGCGCTCGGGGTTGTCCCAGGTAACCGTGATCTTCAAGGACGGCACCGACCTGTTCTTCGCCCGCCAACTGGTCAACGAGCGCCTGCAAGTGGCTCGCGAGCAATTGCCCGACGGTGTGGAGGCGGTGATGGGGCCGATTTCCACCGGGCTCGGGGAGATCTTCCTGTGGACCGTGGAGGCCGAGGAGGGCGCCCGCAAGGAGGACGGTACGCCCTACACCCCCACCGACCTGCGGGTGATCCAGGACTGGATCATCAAGCCGCAACTGCGCAACGTGCAGGGCGTGGCCGAGATCAACACCATCGGCGGCTTTGCCAAGGAGTACCAGATTGCCCCGGACCCCAAGCGCCTGGCGGCCTACAAGCTGACCCTGAGCGACCTGGTGACGGCCCTGGAGCGCAACAACGCCAACGTCGGCGCCGGCTACATCGAGCGCAGCGGCGAGCAGTTGCTGATCCGCGCGCCGGGGCAACTGGCGTCCATCGAGGACATCGCCAACATCGTCATCAGCAGCAGCGACGGCACGCCGATCCGCGTGCGCAACGTGGCCGACGTGCAGATCGGCCGCGAGTTGCGCACCGGCGCGGCCACCGAGAATGGCCGGGAAGTGGTGCTGGGCACCGTGTTCATGCTGATCGGCGAGAACAGCCGTACCGTGTCCCAGGCGGTGGCGAACAAACTTGAGGAGATCAACCGCTCGCTGCCCGAAGGCGTGGTGGCGGTCACGGTGTACGACCGCACCAACCTGGTGGAAAAGGCCATCGCCACGGTGAAGAAGAACCTCTTCGAGGGCGCGCTGCTGGTGATCGTGATTCTGTTCCTGTTCCTGGGCAATATCCGCGCGGCGCTGATCACCGCCCTGGTGATCCCGCTGTCCATGCTGTTCACCTTCACCGGCATGTTCAGCAACAAGGTCAGCGCCAACCTGATGAGCCTCGGTGCCCTGGACTTCGGCATCATCGTCGACGGCGCGGTGGTCATCGTCGAGAACGCCATCCGCCGCCTGGCCCATGCCCAGCAGCACCACGGGCGCATGCTGACCCGCTCCGAACGCCTGCATGAAGTCTTTGCCGCGGCCAAGGAAGCCCGGCGCGCGCTGATCTTCGGCCAGTTGATCATCATGGTGGTGTACCTGCCGATCTTTGCCCTTACCGGGGTGGCCGGGAAAATGTTCCACCCCATGGCCTTCACTGTGGTCATGGCGTTGCTGGGGGCGATGATTCTCTCGGTGACCTTCGTTCCGGCAGCCATCGCGCTGTTTGTCACCGGCAAGGTCAAGGAAGAGGAAAACCTGCTGATGCGCAGCGCCAAGCGCGGCTACGCCCCGGTGCTGGACTGGGTGATGGCCCGGCGTGGCCTGACCTTCGCCCTGGCCGGCTTGATCCTCGCTGGCAGTGCGCTGCTGGCCAGCCGCATGGGCAGTGAATTCATCCCCAGCCTCAGCGAAGGCGACTTTGCCCAGCAGGCCCTGCGGGTGCCCGGCACCAGCCTCACTCAGTCGGTGGACATGCAGCAGCGCCTGGAGAAAACCCTGCTGGCGCAAGTGCCGGAGATCGAGCGGGTGTTCGCCCGCACCGGCACCGCGGAGATCGCCTCGGACCCGATGCCGCCGAATATTTCCGACAGCTACCTGATGCTCAAGCCCAAGGCCCAGTGGCCGGACCCGAACAAGTCGCGAGAGGCGCTGATCGCTGATATCCAGCGTGCCAGTGCCCTGGTGCCGGGCAGCGCCTACGAGCTGTCGCAGCCGATCCAGCTGCGCTTCAACGAGCTGATTTCCGGGGTGCGCAGCGATGTTGCGGTGAAGGTGTTTGGCGATGACATGGCGGTGCTGAACAAGACCGCCACGCAAATTGCTACGGCCTTGCAGAGCTTGCCTGGCGCCTCGGAAGTCAAGGTCGAGCAGACCTCGGGGCTGCCGGTGCTGACCATCAATATCGACCGCGACAAGGCCGCACGTTTCGGCCTCAACGTGGGGGATGTGCAAGACACCATCGCCGTTGCGGTGGGCGGGCGCCAGGCCGGCACCCTGTACGAAGGCGACCGGCGCTTCGATATGGTGGTGCGCCTGTCCGATCAACTGCGCACCGATATCGACGGCCTGTCCCGGCTGCTGATTCCCATACCGGCGACGGCGGGCACGGCCAACGGGCAGATCGGCTTCATCGCCCTGTCGGAAGTGGCCAGCCTCGATCTGGTGCTGGGCCCCAATCAGGTCAGCCGCGAGAACGGCAAGCGCCTGGTGATCGTCAGCGCTAACGTGCGCGGGCGGGATATCGGCTCCTTCGTCGAAGAGGCCACAAGCCTGATTGCCGAGAAGGTCAAAATCCCGGCCGGCTACTGGACCACCTGGGGCGGTCAGTTCGAACAATTGCAGGAAGCCTCCCAGCGCCTGCAGGTGGTGGTGCCGGTGGCCTTGCTGCTGGTGTTCGGGCTGCTGTTCATGATGTTCAACAACCTCAAGGATGGCCTGCTGGTGTTCACCGGGATTCCCTTCGCCCTGACCGGCGGGATCATGGCCCTGTGGCTGCGGGACATACCGCTGTCGATCTCGGCGGGGGTGGGCTTCATTGCCTTGTCCGGGGTCGCCGTGCTCAACGGCCTGGTGATGATTGCCTTTATCCGTAACCTGCGAGAGGAAGGGCGCTCGTTGTCCCTGGCGATTCATGAAGGCGCCCTGACCCGACTGCGCCCGGTACTGATGACCGCCCTGGTGGCCTCCCTGGGCTTCATCCCCATGGCCCTGGCCACCGGCACCGGCGCCGAGGTGCAACGGCCCCTGGCCACGGTAGTGATTGGCGGCATCCTGTCCTCCACCATCCTCACCTTGCTGGTGCTGCCTGCCCTGTACCAATGGGCGCATCGCAGGGAAGAAGACTGATCGCGCGCCGCTTCTTGTAGCCGCTGCCTGCGGCAGCGGCTACAGGTGTCAGTCCTGCGGCAATTTTCGGGCAAAAAAAAGCGCCCCAAGGGGGCGCTAAAAATTCATCTCTTTCCAAAGGAGCATCAGAAAAAACGCTTCAAGAGATGAATGTGCTCGGTAGGCAATCGCTGTCAGATGTCTTCTTCGGCCGTGGTAGGCGCAGAAGCATCGCGAGGGGCTTTGCCGGTGCTGCCGGTGGCGGCTGTTTCCTGGTTGGCGTCGCCGTGGATCTGTTCCTGGCTGGCCAGGAAAGCTTCGCGGACCTGCTGTGGGCGTTCGCTGCCATCAGCGGCCCAGGTGGCGGAGCTGGTTGTGGCCAGTAGGCCGATCAATAACAGTTGGGTTGGGCGCATGAGCTTCTCCTGACACGTTGGGCGGCCGTGAAAAACACGGTGGCTGCCAGTGTGTCCGGGAGTATATGAAGGCCAACCTAACGAGAAGGTGAGGTCGATATTACAGTTCTGAAAGGCATGAGTCTGTGAAGAAGTTTTAACACCGGGCAGGCCTGGCGCCTGCCCGGAGCCGCTCTCTAGAGCAGGGCCAGGGGGTACTCGACGATCAGGCGAAACTCTTCCAGGTCGGATTCGAACTGGCTGGAACGGATGGTCGCCTGGCGGATGCGCAGGGACAGATCCTTGAGGCTGCCGCCCTGGAACACGTACTTGGCTTCGATATCCCGCTCCCAGCGGCGCTGGTCGGTCAGTGGGTCACCTGCCGCATCGCGGCGCATGTACACCGAGTTGGCGTGGCTGTAGTCGGCGCCGCTGCCGCGGGCGTAGCGGGTCATGAACGACAGGCCGGGAATGCCCAGGGGCTGCATGTCGAGGTCGTAGCGGACCATCCACGAGCGTTCCTTGGGCGAGTTGAAGTCGCTGTACTGGATCGAGTTGTCGAGGAAGATCGAGTCCGACTGGCGCAGGTAGTCGAAGTCGTCGTTGCCGTTGTTGCGCTGATGCGACAGGGCCAGGGTGTGGGCGCCGTAGGTGGCGCCGACCTTGGCGCTCCAGATGTTGTTGTCGAACTCGCCCAGGAGTTTCTTGCCCTCATCGACGGCCTTGTAATAGTTGACGCCGCTGAACAGGCTCAGTTGGTCGGACAGCGGGTAGTTGCCCGCGACGCCGAAGTAGTACTGGTCCCAGGCGTCCTTCAGGCGGCTGCTGTAGAGGCTGAAGTTGAGATTGGAGTTGAGCCGGTAGTCGCCGCCGAAGTAGCCGACCCAGGGCGAGTCCACCTTGCCGGCGTAGAAGGTGGCGAAGCCATCGCGCATGCCACTGCTGTCGGGCTGGCTCATGGCATGCAGGCGGCCGCCCTGCAGGTTGAGGCCGTCGATGCTGGTGTTCTCCAGGGTCACCCCGCGAAAGCTTTCCGGCAGCAGGCGGGAGTCGCCGTAGTGCACCACGGGGGTCTTGGGAAACACATCGCCGACTTTCACCACGGTATCCAGGGCTCGCATTTTCACCGCCCCCCCAGCCTTGCCGTAGCTGTCGGCGGGCCGGTTGTCGTGGTTCAGCGGCAGCATGCCGAAGGAGCCACCGCCGCCGCTGCGGCCGGTGCCAGAGTCGAGCTTGAGGCCGTACATGGCAAAGGCATCGAGGCCAAAGCCCACCGTGCCCTGGGTGAAGCCGGATTCGAACTGGCCGATCAGGCCCTGGGCCCAGGCTTCGGAATAGCCGTTGCCGGTGGGGCTGGACTGGCCCTTGCGGTCGTCGCGGTTGAAGTAGAAGTTGCGCAGCAGCAGGTCGAGGCGGCTGCCTTCGACAAAGCCTTCGGGCCGTTCCTCGGCGGCCACTGCCGCCATAGGGCTGAGCCCCAGTACCGCAGCGAGCACGGACAGGGACAAGGGGGGATTAATACGCATGGGGGTCGCTCCTGAGTGTTGGCAGCTATCAACTTTTATATCGCCAGAGGCGTTCTTATTGGGCTCGACCGGCAGGCGTCGCAACGCCTGCCCAGTCGCTGTCGATAGTTGCAAACGGCAGATAACGGCGGGGTGACCCGGTCATTACAATTGTGCAAGAAAGCCGTCCAGGGCCCGGGCCAAAACCCCGACGGGCCGGGGGTTATCCCGGGTAGGGCGGGCTGTCGGCAGCGCCCATTACAGATAAGTAATCTGCCCGCGATCATCCTGACAGGGTCGGTTGCTTATCCTCGCTGGCGTCAACTGGACGAGGAAACTGTGATGAAAGCAATCAACCTGAGTCTCGCCGCGCTGCTGTTGAGCCTGGCTTCCCTGGCGCAGGCCGAAGGGGGAGGCGACCGTACGTTCGCCCGGGCCATGGTGGAAAACCAGAAGGCCATGGAGCGCTATGCGGCGAACCAGGGCAAGCCGGCGCCGGTGGTGCAGGCGTACCGCTACGGCATGAAGCTGGATGTCGCCAAGGTGGTCAACGTGACCCCGCCGATCAAGTCCTGCGAGGTGGTGCCTTCGCGCATGACGTATGAGGATTCCGCCGGCCAGCTCAAGACCATCGAGTACCAGGTCATGGGCCAGTGCCGCAACAACGGCAGTTGATGGGCCGCCGGCGCTGCTGTGCCGGGCCCGCAGGGGTGGGCCCGGCCAGCGTGGCTGCACTCAGTCGTTGCCGGAGCCGGGGTGCAGGGCGACGATCATGTCCACTTCCACCGAGGCATTCTTGGGCAATTGATAGACCCCCACCGAGGTCCGGGTGTGTACGCCGGCGTCGGCAAAGATCGAATAGAGGACTGCGGAGGCGCCGTCCGCCACTTCGCTCTGCTGGGTGAAGTCCGCCGCGCTCTGTACATAGACGTTGATCCGCAGGATGCGCTTGATCCGCTGCAGGTCGCCGAGCATCTGCTCGAGGATCGCCAGGGCCCGCAGGGTGCAGATCTGCGCCCCGTGCCGGGCCTGCTCCAGGGAGGTTTCGGCACCGACCCGGCCAACCACCATCACGGTATTGTCGATACGCGGGATCTGCCCGCTGACATACACCTCATCGCCATTGCGCACCGCCGGCACGTAATTGCCGCCAATGCGCATCTCGCCTTCGAAACTGTGTCCGACCTGTGCTGCGGCCTGCTGGAAAAGTGCCTTGCGTGATGCATCCATAGTCCAACTCCGTCGATCGCCCTGGAATTTCCCGTCACCGACTATACGCGCTCCTTGGTTGCGCGAAATCCCCGGCTGCGGGCCCGAATTCCGCGGCTTTGCTGGCTGCGGAATTATTTTTGTCAGACAAGCCTCAATGGCTATTAAGAAAAATCTTTCAGGGCCGATGTTAGGCCCAAAGCAGTCCACTTTTTCAGCCCCCCCCGGTACATCCTCATGTTCAATAAACGCTTGAAGCAGGAGTTGTCGACTCTACGCGAAGAACTTTCGAGCCTTCAGCAAGTGAAGGAGAGCCTTGAAAGCGAGATGCTCGTCATCAACCTGAGCGCCGATGGACGGATTCAGTCGGTCAATCACAATTTCGCCCAGGAAATGCTCTACAAGACTGGCGATCTGGTGGGCCGGGCCCTGGAGGACATCGTCCCGGAACACGTCAAGCATGATGAGTTTCACCTGCGGTTCAAGGCGACCCTGACCCGGGGCGAACACTTTGCCGGGGCGGTGCGGCTGCTGCGCGGCAATGGCCAGGAAGCCTGGCTGCGTTCCATCTCCCAGCCGGTTCGCGACTCCGAGGGGCGGATCAAGTATTTCGCGATCTTCTCCAGCGACCTGACCCGTACCATCGAGGCCTCTCGGGAGCACGAGAACCTGATTGGCGCGCTGATGCGTTCTACCGCGCTGATCGAGTTCGACCTCAACGGCAACGTGCTGACGGCCAATGACCGCTTCCTTTCCAGCATGGGCTACAGCCTGGCGCAGATTCAGGGCAAGCATCACCGCATCTTCTGCGAGCCGGAGGAGTACAACAGCCAGGCCTACCAGGCCTTCTGGAAACGCCTGAACGCCGGGGAGTTCATCGCCGAGCGCTTCAAGCGCATCGACGCTCATGGCCGGGTGGTCTGGCTGGAGGCTTCCTACAACCCGGTCATGGACGCCAACAACAAACTCTACAAAGTGGTGAAGTTCGCCACCGTGATCACCGACCAGGTAAACCAGGAACTGGCCGTGGCCGAGGCGGCGAGCATTGCCTACAACACCTCGCTGCAGACCGACAACAGCGCCCAGCGCGGCACCACGGTGGTTACCGAGGCGGTGAACGTGATGCGCGATCTGGCCAAGCACATGCAGGAGGCCGGCGAAGGCATTGGCGCCCTCAACGAGCAATCCCTGGTGATCGGCAGCATCGTCAAGACCATCAGCGGGATTGCCGAACAGACCAACCTGCTGGCACTCAACGCGGCCATCGAGGCGGCCCGGGCCGGTGAGCAGGGGCGTGGTTTCGCGGTGGTGGCCGATGAAGTCCGGCAACTGGCCTCGCGCACCAGCAAGGCCACCGAGGAAATCGTCGGCGTGGTGCGCCAGAACCAGGACATGGCCCGCGAAGCCGTGGAACTGATGGCCGAAGGCAAGCTGCAGGCCGAGCAGGGGCTGGCCCTGGCGGCGGAAGCCGGCACCGTGATCGTCGAGATCCAGGACGGCGCGCAGAAGGTGGTCAGCGCGGTCGGCCAGTTCGCCAACCAACTGTCCTCCTGATTGCTCCCCAGCACAGTGCTCCCGTCACGGGGCACTGTGGATTTCAGGGCGGCATCGGCCAGCCCCGGCGCCCTTGGCGCCATTCATTTCCCACGCTGAAACACTCGGGCATGACCGATAGGGCCCCGGGCGACGGCTGCGCCCAAGAAAAACCAAGAAATTTCCTAGAGGCTTGTAGGAAGTATCTGGAAAGCGCTGCGAGGCTTGGAGAAAGCCCAAACTGCGCCGATGGCTAGGGGTTGTTGTATCCACTCCTAGTCTGTCGGTGTATCCATGTTCAACAAACGTTTGAAGCAGCAACTTGCCACCCTGAGCGACGAGCTGAACGCTCTGCAGCAATTCAAGGCCTGCCTGGAAAGCCAGGTGCTCAATCTCGAACTCGATGGCGAGGGGGCCATCCGCCGGGCCAACCAGAACTTCATCCAGGCCCTGGAACTCGATGGCCAGCCACTGGCCGGCGTGGCCCTGGAGAGCATCATCTCGCGCCACCCGCAGGCTGTGCCGTTGTATCGCGAATTCAAGGCGGCCCTGGGGCGCAACGAAAGCTACACCGGCCAATTGCGCCTGCAACGCGGAGGCGGCCGCGAGGCCTGGCTGCAGGTCTGCGTGCAGCCGATCCGCGATGGCGCCGGGCGGCTCGATCATTACAACCTGATCTGCACCGACCAGAGCGCTTCGGTGGAAAGTGCCTGCGAGCATGAAAACCTGATGGCGGCGCTGCTGCGCTCCTCTGCGGTGATCGAGTTCGACCTGCAAGGCCGGGTGCTGACGGCCAACTCGCGGTTTCTCGCCTGCATGGGCTACCGGCTGGATGAGGTCCAGGGCCAGAACCACCGCCTGTTCTGTGAACCGCAGGAATACGAGGGACCCGGCTACCAGGAGTTCTGGGCACGGTTGAACGCCGGCGAATACATCGCCCAGCGGTTCAAGCGCATCGACAGCCAGGGCCGGGTGGTGTGGCTCGACGCTTCCTACAACCCGGTGCTGGACGCCAGTGGCCAGCTCTACAAGGTGGTGAAGTTCGCCATCCTGATCACCGATCAGGTGAACCAGGAGCAACGGGTGGCCGAGGCGGCGGACATCGCCTACAGCATCTCCCGACAGACCGACACCAGCGCCCAGCGCGGCTCGGCGGTGGTCACCGAGACCCTGGACGTGATGCGTGACCTGGCTACCTGCATGCAGCAGGCCGGGGACGGCATCGAAGCCCTGAACGAGCAGTCCCTGGTGATAGCGAGCATCGTCAAGACCATCAGCGGGATTGCCGAACAGACCAACCTGCTGGCCCTCAATGCGGCCATCGAAGCGGCCCGGGCCGGTGAACAGGGGCGGGGTTTTGCGGTGGTCGCCGATGAGGTCCGGCAACTGGCCTCGCGCACCAGCAATGCCACCGACGAGATCGTCGGCGTGGTGCGCCAGAACCAGGACATGGCCCGCTCGGCGGTGGAGCTGATGGCCGAGGGCCGGCAGCAGGCGGAACAGGGCCTGACCCTGGCAGCGGAGGCCGGCACGGTCATCGTCGAGATTCAGGACGGTGCGCAGAAAGTGGTCAGCGCGGTCGGCCAGTTCGCCAACCAGCTGTCGGCCTGAGGGCGTGGGCGTGCGTCTTGGGGGCGCACGCCCGGGTTGCTAGCGTGGCGCAGGCCCATGGCACTCGTAGTGCAAGCGGTCGAACCACTCGCCGTGCAACAGGAAGCTGCGCCGCGAATGGCCGTAGCAAGAGAAGCCGCAGGCTTCCAGCACCCGCACCGAACCGGTGTTCTGCGGCCGCGCATTGGCTTCGATGCGGCTCAGTTGCAGTTCGCCGAAGGCGCGCAGCAGCACCTGCTGCACCGCAGTGCGGGCAATGCCGCGGCCGTTGAAGCGGGCGCCGACCCGGTAGCCCAGTTCCGCGCAATTGAAGTAGGGGCGCTGCACCCGGTGCAGGTTGACGCGCCCCACCAGCACAGCGTTGTCGCGGATCAGGAACTGATAGCCGCGGTCTGCCTCGGCATCCTCGCACGCCTGGTTTATGGCTTCGGCGACCCCTTCGCGGGAGTAGTAGGTGGCAGGCCGGGCGTTGATCGAGGCTTCGAAGAACGCTCGGTTTTCCCCTTCGAAGGCCAGCAGGTCATCCAGGTCGTCGAGGTGGGGAGCGCTGATGTGCAGGTGGGTCATGGTGCCAGTGCCTCAATCCGTGAAGGCGCTTTCTTCTCACGATCCGCGGGTGTTCAGCAAGCCTCCAGGTGCGGTTTGATCAGCTCGGCGAACCATTCGATGAACACGTTGAGGCGGCGCGAGCGATGGCGCCGGTCGGGGTATAGCGCGCAGATATCCATGGGCGCCACCGGCAGTTCACGGAGCACCTGCACCAGCTCGCCACGGTCCAGCAGGTGCTGCACGTCGAAGCGTGGCACCTGGATCAGCCCCAGCCCCTGCCGGCAGCAGGCGATGTAGTTCTCGACGTTGTTGACGATCACCCGGCTGGGCAGCCCCAGCAGGTGCTCGCGACCTTCCAGCAGGTATTCCCAGGGCTGCTCGCGGCCGGTGTCCGGGGAGGCATAACCGACCATCCACTGGCCGTTCTGCAGGTCCTGGGGGGTGTGGGGCTCGCCCTGTTCGGCCAGGTAGGCGGGGCTGGCGCAGTTGATCAGCGCCAGTTGCCCCAGGGGGCGGGCGACCAGGCTGCTGTCGGCCAGGCTGCCGACGCGGATCGCGCAGTCGATGCCTTCCTGGACCAGGTCGATGCTGCGATCGCTGGCGCCCAGGGCCAGTTGCAGGCCGGGGTATTGCGCCAGCCATCGGGGCAGGGCGGGGACGATCAGGCGCCGGGCGATGCGGCTGGGCACATCGATGTTCAAGCGCCCGCTGACGTCTATCTGGCGGTGGTGGAACAACTGGTTGAGTTCGGCGGCGTCTGCCAGCAGGCGCCGCGCCCGTTCCAGCAGAATGGCGCCGTCGGCGGTCAACTGCACGTGACGGGTGGTGCGGTGCAGCAGTCGGGTGCCGAGGCCGGTTTCCAGTTGCTGCACGGCGGAAGAGACGGTGGCCCGTGGCAGTTCCAGGGCATGGGCAGCCTTGATGAAGCTACCCATGTCGGCCACCTGGATGAACACGCGGTATTGCTCAAGCTTATCCATCGTTTGAACGATCCTGGTTCGGGGGCGCCTGACGGCAGTGGATCGCAGCATCGGCCGAGGCGATCGATGCTGCGGCTCGGCAGGCCAATTTACCCCTTGGGCGCCAGGATTACTTGGTGGTGTAGCCGCCGTTGATCAGTAAGGTCTGGCCAGTGATCCACCAGCCTTCGGTGACCAGGTGGCGAATGAAGGGCACCACGTCCTCGATATCGGTGAGCCCGGTCTTGCTCGAAGGCGACAGGGCTGCGGCGCTCTTGTGGTACGCCACGGCGTCGGCGCCTTCGGCCGGGTAGAAGAATGGGGTATCCATGGGCCCGGGGCCGACGGCAGTCACTGAAATGCCGCGGGCACCGAACTCCTTGGCCGCGGCCCGGGTGAAGTGTTCCACCGGCGCCTTGGAGCCGCCATAGGCGGCATAGAACGGAGTGAAGGCCCCCAGCAGCGAAGTCACCAGGGTCACCAGCTTGCCGTTGTCCTCCAGGTGCTTGCCGGCTTCCTTGATAAAGAAGAAGGCGCTCTTGGCATTGACCGCGAACATCTGGTCGTACTCGTCCTCGCTGATTTCAATGATGGGTTTCTTCAGCACCTTGCCCACGGTGTTGATGGCGATGTCGATCTTGCCGAAGCGCGCCTTGGCCTCGTTGAACAGCTGCTCCACGGCACTGGCGCGGGTGAGGTCGGCCTGCCACGCCTGGGCCTCCACACCCAGGGCCTTGAGTGCCGCCACCGTGGCCTCGGCGTCGGCCCGGCTGGCGTTGCTGTTGTAGTGCACGGCCACCGCCCGGGCACCGTGGCTGGCCAGGTCGCGGGCAATCAGGCCGCCGAGGTTCTTCACGCCACCGGCGATCAGCACGACTTTGTTGTTCAGGGAGTGATCGGTCATGGCGCGGGTCCTTCAACAATTGGGGTGAAGGCTGAGTCTAGTGTCTGCACCGCTGTTGATAAGCCGTCGGCGGCTGGACGGATTATCCAGAAAATCCGGCCAATGACCTTGCCTGCCGGCGGCCGCGATGGGGCTACAATCGCAGTTTTTTTCAGGAGCCAGTCATGTCCGATCTTCGTCGCCCGGTACCGCTGGACAAGGCGTACCGCTTGCTCAACCACGGCCCAACGGTGCTGGTCAGCGCAGCCCATGGCGGGCAGCGCAACATCATGGCCGCGGCCTGGGCCATGCCCCTGGATTTCGAGCCGCCGAAAGTCGCCGTGGTGCTCGACAAGTCCACCTGGACCCGACAACTGCTGGAGGCCTCGGGCACCTTCGTGCTCAATGTGCCTTGCGTGGCCCAGGTGGATATCGTGCAGAGCCTGGGCAACAGCTCCGGGCTGGAGCTGAGCCAGGGCGGTAGCGACAAGTTCGCCGCCTACGGTCTGCAGGCCTTTGCCGGCGAGCAACTGGCGGCGCCGCTGCTGGAAGGTTGCGTGGCCTGGCTGGAATGCCGGCTGCTGCCCGAGCCCCACAACCACCAGCAGTACGACCTGTTCCTTGGCGAAGTGATTGCCGCCCAGGCCGATGCCCGGGTGTTCAGCGAAGGGCGCTGGCACTTCGACGGGCACGACCGGCTGCGTACCCTGCACCATGTTGCGGGCGGGCATTTCCTGACCATCGGTGACGCCGTTGACGGTCGGCAACTGCCCCTGGTCGGCGAGCCCTGAGTCAGGGAATCAGCCGGTAATCACGCAGCCGCTGCAACTGTTCGAGCACGCTCTGGTGGCTGTCGATGCAACCGGTAAAGCCGGCCTGGCGGATCTTGATGGTGCTTTGCACCATGTCGTAGCCGGTATTGAGCCAGCCATCGACGAAGGGCCAGGCGGCGATCTGCTCCCAGGGCGTGGGGCGCAGTTGCTGCTCCTGGACAATGCGCGCCCACAGCGGCGCCTTGTCGGCCATCTGCACCCCCAGGTTCATCGGTTGCGGCGCGGCGCTGGCAAGGCCGAAGAACCCGGCGATCTGTGGCCACAGGTGCTGCCAGCGAAAGTGATCGCCATTGGTCACGTTGAAGACCTGCTGCTGTGCATTCGGTGAAGTCAGGGCCCAGAGCACGGCCTGGGCCAGCACCCGGGAATCGGTGGCCTGGTGCAGCGCCGACCAGGCCTGCAGGCTGCCGGGAAAACGCAGTGGCAGGTTCAGTGCCTGGCTGATGGCGGCGAAGCTGGCGATGCCGGTGAGGATGTTCATCGGTGAGTTGAGGCTGGGGCCCATGACCCCGTCCGGACGCAATACCGTCCAGGCAAAACCCTCGCGTTCGGCTTCATGCCACAACAGGTCTTCCTGATCGTTGTAGAAGATCGGCCCCATGAAGCGCGGGTCGCTTTCCTTGGCTGGCGTCTTATAGGGCCCCAGGTGTTCACCGTAGGATTTGCCGCCACCGATCAGCACCACCTGGCGCAACCTGGCTCCGGCCTGGCGCAGGGCCTTGAGGCTGTGCTCCAGCATCGCCAGGTTCGGCGCCACTGTGGCGGCCATGCTTTCCCGCTCGCTGTAGGCGCAGAACACCAGGTCGGTGACGCTGCCCAGTCCGGCAAAGGCGCGGGCGGTGCCGGCGGCGTCCAGCAGGTCGGCGCTGATGTGCGCCGGTGCCGGGCTGCCGTCCAGCAGGCTGGTCGGTGGGCGGCGACGGGCGGCGGTGGTCAGTTGCCAGCCCGGGGTACGGTGCATCAGCTCGACCACTGCGGTGCCGACCACGCCATAGCCGCCGATCACCAGCAAGTGACGGTCCGGGGAAGTTGAAACGCTCATCGGGGATACCTCGAATAAAGGGATCGCCAGCATAGAGTCGGGTCTTTGAGTGAAATAGACTGCCGGCCGGAACAGCATCTGTGAGTTGAATTCATATGGCGGGCAGCGAGATCAACCGGTTTGCCGAGATGGAAACCTTTGTCGCGGTGGTGGAGTGTGGCGGCTTGTCGGCCGCTGCGCGGTTGAGGCAGGTGACGCCTTCCTCGGTGAGCAAGCTGCTGGCGCGGCTTGAAGCACGCCTGGGCGTACGCTTGCTCAACCGCTCCACCCGCCAGTTGCAACTGACCGCGGAAGGCCGCGGCTTCTATGAAAACAGCGTGCGCCTGCTGGCAGACCTGCGAGAAGTGGAGGGTGAGGCCAGCAGCGCCCGGGCTCCGGTGGGCCGGGTGCGGGTCAACACCAGCGCCTCCTTTGGCCTGCATGTGCTGGCGCCCCTGGTGGCGGAGTTTCTCCAGCTGTATCCGCAGGTGGCCCTGGACCTGGTGCACAGCGATGCCCTGGTAGACCTCTTGGGAGAACAGACCGATGTGGCGATCCGCACCGGGCCGCTGGCGGATTCGCAGTTGATTGCCCGCAAGCTCGGGGAAACCCGCGGCGTTGTCGTTGGCTCCCCGGCCTACCTGGCTCGCTGTGGCGTACCGCAGACCCCGGAGGATCTGGCCGCGCACCACCTGCTTGGTTTCGACTACGCCCGGGCCGTGCCGGGCTGGCGCCTGGGCGCGGCGGGCGAGAGCCAACTGCTGCAGCCCAATGGCCGGGTGCAGGCCAGCGACGGCGAAGCCTTGCGCCATCTGGCGCTACACGGTGCCGGGCTGGCGCAACTGGCGGCCTTCACCATCGCCGATGACCTGGCCAGCGGCAGGCTGGTACCGGTACTGGAAGCCTTCAACCAGGCGCCGCTGGAAAGTTTTTATGCGCTGTATGTCGGCCAGGGCGGCCACGTGCCGTCGCGGGTGCGGGTGTTCATCGACTTCCTGGCGCAGCGGGTGCGCTTGTAGCCGCCACTGGTCAGGCGTGGCGACGGATGCTTGAATCAACCCCCTGGCGACTTTTCCAAGGACAGAACATGCATGCAGTTTTCCAACGACTGGTGAGCCTGCTGGACAGCCACCAGGCGCGCTATCGGGTGATTTTTCACCCGGCCGAAGGGCAGTCGGCGCGGGTTGCCGAGATCCGCGGCACCGAACCTGGGCAGGGGGCCAAGGCCATGCTCTGCAGCCTCAAGGGCACAGACGAGGTGTATGGGCTGGTGATTCTCAGCGGCGACCAGAAGCTGGACATGAAAAAGGTCGGCGCGGCCCTGGGGGGCAAGAAGGCGCAACTGGTATCGCCGGAGCTGGCCAGGGAGCTGACTGGTTGCGTGATCGGCGCCATTGCTCCGCTGAGTTTCGATCCGCGCATCCGGCTGATCGTCGACCCGCAACTGACCTCCCGCTATAGCGAGATCGCCTTCAACGCCGGGCGCCTGGATGCCTCCATGGTGCTCGATACCCAGGACTACCTGAGGATCGCCCAGCCGCTGCTGCTGAGCGTGACCCGGGACCTGGAGAGCGACAGCGCCCAGCCCGGTTGAAGGCGGCTACCAGCTCAACCGAACCAGGGCCTCGGCAAAAGCGGTGAGCTTCGGCGAGCACTGGCGCGAGGGCGGATACACCAGCGACAGCTCGCGGCTGCGCCCGGCATGCTCCTGCAGAACCGGCACCAGCCGGCCGGTGTCCAGGGCTTCGCGTACCGCGAACTCCATCAACTGGGCAATGCCGAAGCCGCCGAGCACCGCGTCCACCAGGGCATCGCCGATATCGAAGATCAGCCGGCCCTGGACGGCCAGGTCCAGGGGCTTGCCCTGGTCCATGAACTGCCAGTCCACCAGCCGGCCGCTGCGCAGGTTACGCACGGCGAGGCAGTTGTGCTGCTGCAGGTCGGCCAGGTGCCGAGGCGTGCCATGGCGCTCCAGGTAGCCTGGCGCCGCCACCGTGACCCAGCGCAGGGGCGCCAGGGGCCGGGCAATGAGGCGCTGGTCCTGGATCACCCCGGTGCGCACCACCGCGTCGAAACCTTCATCGATGATGTCCACCACCCGGTCGGTCATCACTGCTTCGATGCTCAGCCCCGGGTGCTGGGCCGTCAGCTCGCCGATCACCGGCATCACCACCTTGCGCCCGAACAGTGACGGGGTACTGATCTTCAACATTCCACTGGGGGATTCGCGTCGGTCCAGCAGCAGGTGTTCGGCATGGGCCAGTTCCGCCAGCAGGGGCGTGGCGCGCTCGACCAGCACCTGGCCGTCCGGGGTCAGGCTGACACTGCGGGTGTTGCGTTGCAGCAGGCGGACCCCGAGCTGCTGTTCCAGGCGGGAAATGGCTCGGGACAGGCCGGACTGGGTCAGCCCCAGGTCACCGGCGGCACGGGTGAAACTGCGGGTTTCGGCAACCCGGACCAGCAGGCGAAGGGCGTTAAGATCCATGATTAAAGTCATTACTGAAAGAGATAATGGCTTGTTTATCATTTAAACGGCATCGATGACACTGGCCGCCGGTTATTTCCACACAAGGATCTTCGCGATGTCCGCGACCCCGTTAGCCAAGCCGTCGGGCTGGATGCTGTTACTGCTGGCCACCGCGCAATTGATCATCGCCCTGGACGCCACCATCGTGTTTGTCGCCCTGCCGGAAATCGGCAGCCACCTGGGCTTCTCCGCCCAGCAGTTGCAATGGGTGGTCAGTGCCTACAGCGTGGCCTTCGGTGGTTTCCTGCTGCTGGGCGGACGGGCGGCGGACCTCCTGGGCAAGCGGCGTTTCTACATCGTCGGCCAGTCCTTGTACGCCCTGGCCTCGCTGGCCGGCGGCCTGGGCGGCAGCGCGCTGCTGCTGGTGCTGGCCCGGGCGGTGCAGGGCGTGGGCGGGGCAATGCTGTTCCCCGCGACCCTGGCCCTGATCAACACCTGGTACGCCGAGGGGCCGGCGCGCAACCGGGCCTTTGCGGTGTGGAGCGCAGCCTCGGCGGCGGGGCTGGCCCTGGGGGCGCTGCTGGGCGGGGTGCTGACCCAGTACTGGGGCTGGGAGGCGGTGTTCCTGGTCAACGTGCCCCTGGCTGGGGCCTGTGCGTTGCTGGCCCGGCACTGGATACCCGCCGACCCTGCGCGCCAGCGCGGCCGTCAGTTCGACTTGCGCGGCGCGCTGACCGTGACCCTGGGTGGCACCCTGCTGGTGTTTTCCATCGTCCAGGGCCCGGAGTGGGGCTGGAGCGCCCCGGCGACCCTGGGCTGCCTGGCGTTGTCCCTGGCCCTGCTCGGGTTGTTCGTGCGCCTTGAACAGCGTAGCGCCGACCCGCTGATGCCCCTGCGCCTGCTGGGTTATCCACAACTGCGTATGGCCATGGTGATTACCGCGCTGTTCATGAGCAGCTTCGGCGTGCAGTACTACTTCCTCAGCCTGTATTTCCAGCAGGTCTATCAGTTCAGTGTGTTGCAGAGCGGACTGGCGTTCCTGCCCTCGACCCTGCTGTGCACGGCCGGGATCTGGGTCGCGGAGCGGGCCCTGCTGCGCGTAGGCTTGCGGGCGACCCTGGTCAGCGGCTTGCTGCTCGGGGCGCTGGGCATCGGCCTGATGTACCTGGCCCTGCCGGGCAGTAGCGGCTTTGTCGGCCTGCTGCCGGGGATCGTGATCATGAGCATCGGCCAGGGCATGACCTGGACCTCGATGTGGGTCTCGGCCGGGCAGGGTATCGCGGCGTCCGAGCAAGGGGTGGCTGCGGGCGTGGCTTCCACCAGCCAGCAGATCGGCGGCGCCCTGGGGCTGGCGCTGCTGGTGTCCCTGGCCAACACCTTGAGCGCCGGCGGTAATCAGGCCTATGGCATCGAGATGGCTACCGCCGCCAGTGCCCTGCTGGCGCTGTTCGGGGCCTTGCTGGCGCTGCGCCTGCCCCGGGCTGGAGTGGCCTTGCCGGCCTGTTCCGTGGCCCAGGGCTGAGGGCGTCAGCCATGGGCCTGTGGCAGGTGGCGGCGCACTGCCCACAGGACCCCGGCCAGGAGCAACAGGGCGGCGCTGCTTTGCAGCAGGCTGGGCAGGTGCTGCAGGCAGATGAAGCCATAGAGCAGGGCGAACAGGGTCTCGAACACGATCAACTGGCCGCTCAGGGTCAGCGGCAGGCGCCGGGTCGAGGCATTCCACATGCGATTGCCGAACCAGGAGCCGAGCACCGCGCTGGACAGGCTCAGGCCCCAGAACAGCATCCAGCGCTGCTCGCTGGCCTCGGCCCGGGTGCCGGGCAATGAGAACCCGTCCGCCAGCAGCCAGACCAGGGCGCTCATCAGCCCAGTGGTAATGCCCCACAGGGTCGACCACTGGCTGCTGTTGAAACGGCTGCCTTTGAGGTAGCGGGCGTTGTCGGTGGCAAACCAGGTCCAGCACAGCAAGGCGCCGAAGGCGCAGAGCAGGCCCAGGGCGCGCTGGCCCAGTTCCACCGAATCGCTGTGGGCGGTGAGCAGGGTGTCGAGGTTGATGCAGCAGATGCCGGCGAACACCAGCAACAACGGCCAGCGCAGCCGGCGCAGGGGCACGGCATCGGCATCGCCGCGGCCGGCCAGGGTGATGGTCAGCGGCAGCAAGCCGACGATCAGGGCGGTGCTGGCTACGCCGGCCCACTGGATGGCGCTGGCCAGGAGCATGAAATAGATCAGGTTGCCGGTCAGCGCCAGCTTCACCAACAGTACGGCATCGCCCCAGGTCAGGCGTTGCAGCAGCTCCCGGGCCTGAGGCGCAGCCAGGAGCAGGGAGAATGCACCGTAGAGGCTGAAGCGCGCGCAACTGAGCAGCAACGGGCTGAACTCAGGCAGCAGGCTGGGCACCACAATCGCCAGGCCCCAGACCGCACCGGCCAGGGCGGCATAAGCAACTCCACGTTTCATGCAAACACTCGTACCTAGTCATCAAGCTGCGCAGGCTAGTCATTGCTGACCGGATGGACAAAGGATATATAGGCACCTACCTATTCTCCTGGGGAATGCCTTGTGAGCCGCTTCGCCCGTCATCTGCCGCCGCTGGAAACCCTGGTCACCTTCGAGGCGGTGGGCCGCAACGCCAGCTTCACCCGTGCGGCCACCGAGCTGTGCCTGACCCAGAGCGCGGTGAGCAAGCAGATCCGTGCCCTGGAGCTGTCGCTCAAGACCGAACTGTTCGAGCGCCAGGCCCGGGGGGTGAAGCTCACCGCCAGCGGCGCCTCGCTGTTCGTCGAGGTCAGCACCCAGCTCGAAGCCCTGCTGCGCAGCGTCAGCCGCCTGCGGGCCGGGCGCGACGCCAATACCATCACCGTGCAATGCACCCACGCGGTGGCGCAGTTCTGGCTGTTCCCGCGCCTGCTGGCATTCAACAAGCAGCACCCGGACATCACCGTGAGCATCCATGCCAACAACGACATGGACGAGTCCAGCGTGGCCGAGCATGACTTCGGCATTCTCTATGGTGCGGGGCACTGGTCGTCCCTGGCGGCGGTATCGCTGTTCGCCGAGATGGTCTACCCCATCGTCAGCCGGCGCCTGGAGCTGCCTGTGGTCAAGGAGCTGGCGCAACTGGCCGAACTGCCGTTGATCCAGCTGGACGCCTCGGAGTGGAACTGCATCGACTGGCGGGACTGGTTCCATCATTTCGGGCTGGACTACAGCGCGCCACCGGGGGCCCTGGGGTTCAACCAGCTGACCCTGATGTTCAGCGCGGTGCAGCAGGGCATGGGCGTGGGGCTGGGCTGGGATTTCATGGCCAGCCAGTTGGTGGCCCAGGGTGAGTTGCTGCGGGTTGGCGAGTGGGCGTTCCGCACCGGGCAGGCGGATTTTCTGGTGCATCCGCGGCACAAGCGCCTGTCCGCCAGCGGCCAGTTGTTTCGCGACTGGCTGGTGGCCCAGGCGGCTGAATGAGCGCCCGGGGCTCAATGGTCAGCCCCGGGCTATGGGTCAGAGGCTGGCGCGCGGAACGCTGAAGCGGAACTCGCTGCCCTTGCCCACTTCGCTGTGGGCTTCGATCTTGCCGCCGTGGGCGTGGATGATGCCCTGGGTGATGTACAGCCCCAGGCCGGTGCCGTTGGGGTTGCCTTCCTTCATGGTCCAGTAGCGGTCGAAAATGAATGGCAACTGGTCGGTGGGAATGCCCTCCCCGGAGTCGCGCACGCTGAACACGATCTGCTCGCCGTCGGACATCGCCACCACCCCGACCTTGCCCTGTTTGGGGGTGAACTTGATGGCGTTGCCCACCAGGTTCGACAGCACCTGGAACAGGCGCTCGGGGTCGGCGTTGATCCTGAGGTCCGGTTCGGCGTGGAAGCTGATGTCGATGGCCTTGTCCAGGGCCAGTGGCGCCAGCAATGAATAGGCCTCTTCGAACATCTGGCTGACGTCCAGCGGCTGCGGGGCGATGCTGTAGCGCCCGGCCTCGATCTTGGAGGTGTCCAGCAGGTCTTCCAGGAGATTGTTCATGCGGCTGGCGGCCTGCTGCATGGTGTCGATGGCCGATGAAATGCGCCGTGAGGTATGCGGGCCATCGGAACTGAAGGCCTTCTGCATCATGCCGCAGAGCATGGAGATCACGGTCATCGGGTTGCGCAGGTCGTGGGACACCACCGCCACCAGTTCGTCCCGGGCGCGCACGGCCTGTTGCTCGCGCAGCACCTGGCGCGCCAGGTCGTGCTCCAGGGCCGAGCGGCGCAGGTCATTGGCGGCGAAGCGGTCGCCGTGGCTCCACTTGGTGGCGATCCCGGCCATCTCCACTTTCCAGATCTCGAACGAGGTACGCGGCCGCAGGCGCAGGCCGGCGTCGGAGTTTTCCAGGTCCAGGGGCTTTTGCGGGTTGCCGCTCCAGTTGATGTTTTCCTTCACTTCCGGGCGGAACCACAGCACGCCGTTATCCACAGGCTTGGGCAGGGTCATGGCCAGGACCCCGCTGGCCACCTGTTGATAACTCGCCGCCGGCGGGTAGACGCTGGCCAGGTGATGGCTGGCGAACACCGCCTGCCCGGTGCCTTGCAGCCAGCGGTGCAGGGCGCGGATTTCGTCCTGGGGCGGGCAGTTGCCGAAGCAGTGCAGTTGCTTGTCTTCGATGATTGCCACGCCACCGGCCTGGGTCAGGTCCAGCAGCAGTTGCGGCACCTGGGTCAGGCCGTCGAAGACGCTGTCGGGGGTGTCGCGCATGGCCTGGTCGAGGCTGGCCAGGGCGGTGACTTTCTCTTCCCGCTGGCGGCTGATATCCAGGGCTTCCATTGCGCTGATCTGCAACGACAGCACCTGGCCGATGGTCTGGCAGGCAATGCGCAGCTCGTGGGGCACCAGCAGCGGCTGGCGGTTGCCGCAACTGATCAGGCCCCAGAGCTGGTCGCCCTTGAGCAGGGAAATGCTCATGGAGGACAGCACGCCCATGTTCTTCATGTACTGGCAGTGGATCGGCGACACGCTGCGCAGGGTGGCGAAGCTCAGGTCCAGGGCCTGCTGAGTGTCCGGGCGCAGTGCCGGCAGCAGGGGCACCGGCTGGTAGTCGGCGTTGGGGATGATCCGCAGCCAGTTGCTGCGGTACAGCTCGCGGGCTTGCTGGGGAATGTCCGAGGCCGGGAAGAACAGGCCATTGAACACTTCCATGGTGGGGCGGGTGGCTTCGGCGATCACCTGGCCGTGGCCTTCCTCTTCGAAGCGGTAGATCAGCACCCGGTCGTAGCCGGTCATCGCCTGGATTTCGCTGACGCTGATGGCGTAGAGCTCATTCAGGGTCTTGGCCGTCTGCAAGCGCCGCAGCAGGCGCCCCAGGTTCTCGGTCTGCTCTTTCAGGTGCTGGGGCTGCAGGTGTTCGAGCTGGATTTCCAGTTCCAGCATCAGCACTCCCTGGTGGCGATGCAGCAAGCCTTCGAAGCGCGCGCCATTGACGGCCAGGTGCAGCGGTGGCGCATCGGACAACTGCGGCAGTTGCAGCACCTCGCGGATGCGCTGGCCGTCGGTGTCTCCCAGCAGTTGCTCCAGGGGCTGGCCGAGGACCTGCGCGGCAGGCTGGCCCAGCAGGGCCTCGACGTTGGCGCTGATCTGCTGGATGCGCAGCTCCGGCTCCGACAGCGTCAGCAGCACGCCATGGGGCTGGATCGCCCCGGGGGAGCGGATTGGCTCATCGGCGCAGTTGGCCAGCAGTTGTTCGAAGGCTTGGGCGTCTTGTGGGGTCATAGCAGCACCTCGCGGCTGTCGAGCCAGTGCTCGAAACAGGCAAATGTGGATTGCGCGGCGCGGACCACTTGTTGTCGTGCGCTCGCGTCCTCGGGCATGCGCCCCAGGTAGTCGAGAAAATCTTTCCAGCGCCGCCCGGTGGCGGCGCCATACACGTCGAGGAAAGCCCCGCCGTTATCCCCGTGCAGGTCCAGGCGCTGGGCCATTTCCCGGCGCAGGATCTGCCCGCCCAGGGTCGCACCCTCCAGTACATAGAGGGCGCCCAGGCACGCGCCGGGGCTGGCCAGTGCGGGCAGATGGTCGCAGCGGGGCAGGGCGTCGATGCGCTCCGGGGCCAGGCCCAGGGCCTGCAGGTCGCCGGCCAGGGCCGGGGTCTTGCGGCGCTGCTCCGGGTCGTAGCCGGCAGGGATCAGGCCGCTGTCATGCAGGGCCGCCTCCAGGGGCTGATAGAAGCCGAAATAGGCCTGGATCAGGCGCCGGTACCAGGCCGCATCGAGGTGCTCGGAGAAGAACGGCAGGCGCTTTTCCAGGGCCACGTGCAAGGTCGCGGTGCCGGCGCGCAGGTCTTGAAGCAGGGTGGGGGCGGTGGTGTCTTGGTGCGGTTTGGGCATTCAGGGGTCAGGGGTCGCAACAGGTAATGGACGCGCCATGGGCGTCATCGAAAGCTGGGACCAGGCCGTAGTCCCTGCACTAGAGCCATCGCACAGAAAAATAAGAGCGTCACTCTACCTGTGCTTTTTGCACTGACGTACAGTTTTTGACGCACCATTGGTCGGCCAAGGGTAGTCGATCGATGACGTGTTGCTGTGTCTGACTGTGTTCAAGAGGCAGAAATTCCTTTTTCCGTCTCGCAGGTTCAGCGGTGAGGATCAGATCCAGACGTCGTTCTGGGCGGTGCGTTCGCCACCTTGATCGCCGGTGTTGAGCACGCCCTTGGGTTCGATCAGCAGCAGTTTGACCTCCTGCTCGGCCCAGGGTTTGTGCTCGACGCCCTTGGGCACCACGAACATCTCGCCACTGCCGATGGCCACCCGGCCGTCACGGAAGTCGATGTACAACTGGCCGTCGAGCACGATGAAGGTTTCATCGGTGTCGGCGTGGGAGTGCCAGACGAATTCGCCCTGCAACTTGGAGATCTTGAACTGGTAGTCGTTCATCTCGGCAATCACCTTGGGGGTCCAGTGTTCGCTGAACAGGCCGAGTTTGCTGGCGAAGTTGATGCTCTGGTAGGCGTCTTGCGGGGCAGGGTTTTGCATGGTGTGGTCCACCTCAGTGATGAATGAGCGCTGAGGGTAAACAGCCAGGGGCTAGGGCTTCTTGAACGATCGTGTGTGGCCTCAGCGGCCGAGCATCTTCAGCCAGCGCGCCGGTGGCAGGCCGTAGGTCTGGCGAAACTGCCGGGTCATGTGGCTCTGGTCGGTGAAGCCGGCGATCAGTGCGGCGTTGGCCAGGCTCTGGCCCTGCACCAGCAGCGCGCGGACCAGGTCCAGGCGGCGCATGCTCAGGTAGCGGTAGGGGCTGGTGCCGAACAGCAGGCGAAAATCCCGGGACAGGCTCCAGCGGTCGCGCCCGCTGTGGGCCGCCAGTTCCTCCAGGGTCAGGGTGCGGTCCAGGGCACTGTGGATGTATTCCCGGGCCCGCTCGGCCGCCACATAGTCGAAACGTTGCCGTGATTGGGCGACCCCGGAGACGCTGTTCAGGGCATGGGCCAGGTCGAACAGGGCGTCTTCCTGTTCCAGCGGGTCCAGGGGGCTGTCGACCCCACGCAGCAGGGCCTCGGTGGCGGCAAACAGCCGCGGGTCGTTGGACAGGCCGCCAGTAATGAAGGGCAGCGGCTGGCCGCCGAGGATCTGCTGGATCAGCGCCGGCTCGACATACAGCATGCGGTAGTGAAAGCCGTCGTGGGTGCCGGCCTCGCCGTCGTGGGCTTCGTCGGGGTGCAGGACCATGGTGGCGCCGGGCAGGCTGTGGCGCCAGCCGCCGCGGTACTGGAAGCTCTGCACCCCGTGCAGGGTGCGGCCGATGGCGTAGGTGTCATGGCGGTGCATGTCATAGCCATGGCCGGCGAAATACGCCTCGATGCGCTCCAGGCCCCGGGCGGGCGGCGCGCGGTGAACCCAGTCGGTGACAGCTGCGGGTTTGGCCATGGAACGGTCCTGATGGATGAAACCAAGGGCCGTACGTTAACTCAGGGGCGCGCTGGCTGTCTTGCCCCTCGGTTCTACGCCGTAGCGGTTCTGCCCGAAGACGGGCGGCTTGCAGGAGGGTTCCGGCGCTGCACGATGGCTTGTTGCCTGAGCCGGGTTGCGAGGCCAATCGGCGGTTGCCTGGGCAGGCGCGAGTGGAGTAGCGTCGTTCCCCCGGACCCTCTTCATGGCCATCTGTTCCCATGTACACCTCGCACCTGGTTTACCTCGCTCCGTTGTTGTCGCTGGCCCTGCTCTGGAGCGTGGCGGTGATCACCCCCGGGCCGAACTTTTTCACCACTGCACAACTGGCGGCGGGCTGTTCGCGGCGCCATGGCCTGTTCGCCGCCCTGGGGGTGGCCAGCGGCACCGTGCTCTGGGGGCTGGCGGGAGGCTTGGGCATCAAATCGCTGTTCAGCGCGGCGCCGGCGCTGTTCGTGTTGTTCAAGGTTGCCGGTGGCTGTTACCTGATCTACCTGGGGCTCAAGCAGTTCAAGCGCAAGCCGGCCCTGGAGACCCCGACCACCGATGGCGCGAGCCATGCTGCGCGCAGCCTGTTCTCGGCCTACCGGCTGGGCTTTCTCGGCAACATGACCAACCCCAAGTCGGCGCTGTTCGTGGCCACCATTTTTGCCACTTCGATGCCGGCCTCCCCGCCACCTCTGCTACTGGGGCTGGCGGTGCTGACCATGGCCGGCCTGTCGCTGTCCTGGTACTGCTGCGTGGCGCTGTTTTTCGCCAGCAGCCGGGTGGCCGGGTTCTATGCCCGGGCCCGGCGCTGGCTGGACCGCCTGGCCGGTGGTTGCTATGTGCTGTTCGGCGGGCATCTGCTGGCCAATCGCTGAACGGCCGGTGCCTTGCGCCGGCCAGTATCCGCCCCCAACAAGGACGACCCGTCCCCGTATCAGGAGACCGAACATGGCTGTTGTTTTTCGCCCGGTGGCAGAGGCGGACATTCCGCGGATCTGCAGTTTCGTGGGCAATCCCCAGGAGCTGTATTTCTTCTTTCCCGCCGCCACCTGGCCGCTGACCCACGAGCAGTTGCGCGACTCCATCGCCCAGCGCAGCGACTCGACGGTGATCGAGCGTGACGGGCAGGTAGTGGGTTTTGCCAACTTCTACCGCTGGGCCAAGGGCGGCACCTGTACCATCGGCAATGTCATCGTCGACCCAGAGGTGCGCGGCGCGGGCCTGGCGGCGCAATTGATCGGGCAGATGATCCACATCGCCCACAGCAAGCACCAGGCCAGTGAGGTGACGCTGTCGTGCTTCAACAGCAACGTGGCGGGGTTGCTGCTCTATCCGAAGCTGGGCTTTGTGCCGTTCGCCATCGAAGAGCGCAAGAACAAGGAACAGGAGCGAGTGGCGCTGATCCATTTGCGTTACAGCCCCAGCTGAATTGAAGAACCGTCAGCAATCATTTTTTCAACGGGAAGCAGTCATGAGCAAGTTGCGGGTCGGGATTATTTTTGGTGGCCGTTCGGCCGAACACGAAGTGTCGCTGCAGTCGGCGCGCAATATCGTCGATGCCCTGGATCGCACGCGTTTCGAGCCGGTGCTGATCGGCATCGACAAACAGGGGCACTGGCACCTCAACGACACCTCGAACTTCCTGATCAACCAGGAAAACCCGGCGCTGATCGCCCTCAACCAGTCCAATCGCGAACTGGCGGTGGTGCCGGGCAAGGCCAGCCAGCAACTGGTGGAAACCTCCAGCCAGGAACTGCTGGGGCATGTCGATGTGATCTTCCCCATCGTCCACGGCACCCTGGGCGAAGACGGTTGTCTGCAGGGCCTGCTGCGCATGGCCGACCTGCCCTTTGTCGGCTCCGACGTGCTGGGCTCGGCGGTGTGCATGGACAAGGACATCAGCAAGCGCCTGCTGCGCGATGCCGGGCTGGCGGTGACCCCGTTCATCACCCTGACCCGGGCCACCCGTGCTCGCTACGGTTTTGCCCGGGCCCGGGAAACACTCGGCCTGCCGCTGTTCGTCAAGCCGGCCAACCAGGGTTCATCGGTGGGGGTGAGCAAGGTCGACAACGAGGCCGAATACGAGGCCGCGGTGGAACTGGCCCTGGGCTTCGATCACAAGGTGCTGGTGGAGTCGGCCGTGCGTGGGCGGGAAATCGAATGCGCGGTGCTGGGCAACGACCAGCCCATTGCCAGTGGCTGCGGCGAGATCGTGGTCAGCAACGGTTTCTATTCCTACGACAGCAAGTACATCGACGGGGAGGCGGCCCAGGTGCTGGTACCGGCGGACATCAGCATCGAGCACAGCGAGCGCATTCGGGCCCTGGCTGTCGAGGCATTCCAGGTGCTGGGCTGCTCCGGGCTGGCTCGGGTCGATGTGTTTCTCACCGATGAGGGGGAAGTGCTGATCAACGAAATCAACTCGCTGCCGGGGTTCACCCGGATCAGCATGTACCCCAAACTTTGGCAGGCCACCGGCATGAGCTACAGCGAGCTGGTGAGCCGCCTGATCGAGCTGGCGCTGGAGCGTCACGCTGAACGGCAAGGGCTGAAAATCAACCGCTGAAGCGGATCATCGTGGTTAAGGACGTGACGAATGAGTTCGGCAACAGATGCATCGGTTTATCTTTTTTCCTACGGCACCCTGCAAGACAAGGCGGTGCAGATCGCCAACTTTGGCCGTGAGTTGAGTGGCAGCGCGGATGCCATGCTTGGCTACGAACAGAGCTGGGTGGAAATCACCGACCCCGAGGTGCTGGCGGCCAGCGGCAAGACCCACCACCCGATCCTGCGCCCGGGGGCGGCGGACAGCGCGCCGATTCCCGGCACCGTGTTCTGCATCACCCCCGAGGAGCTGGCAGCGGCCGACAGCTATGAAGTCTCGGACTACAAGCGGGTCAGCGTGACCCTGGCCTCGGGCATCCAGGCCTGGGTCTACGTCAGCGCCTGAGTCTTCGGCTCACTCCGGCGGCAGCATCACACCGATGCACGCCAGGGCCAGCAGCACCGCCCCGAGCACGATGAACACATAGTTCAGCGGCGTGAAACGGGCGTTGCTGCGGCCTTCGGGATCTTTCGCGGCGGCATTCAGGCCGCGCTGGCCGAGCCAGGTGATCCACGCCAGTACCGGCAGGAGCGCCAGGCTGGCAATGTCGGTCACCGGGTAGCCGATATTCTTGCGCGACAGCGCGTCCACCACGTTGTTGATGATCACCCCCACCACAAACAGGGTTGCCAGTTCACCGGGCCGCCAGTCATGGCTGCGGCCGTCGCGCTTGAGCTGTGCATCGGCTTCGCGGTACAGCGCGTGGGTGAAAAAGATGGCAAAGAAGGCCCGGGCCACCGGCCACAGCTCCTGGCCGCTGGCGTGCCTGAACTGATGCCAGTTCTTGTAGGCCCAGTACACCTGGTAGATACCGAAGGTGAGGATGTACAGGGTCAGGAACTTGGCCTTGGACACCACATAGAACGGCTGTTGCGCCGCTTCGGGCGAGGGGGCGACCAGATCCGCCTGGGGCGGGGCATAGAGGTTGTCAGACACGGGCACTCCTTGGGTTGGGCCTGAGGGGGGAGGCAACGTTAGCTCAGGTTGCTGGCCAAGAACCAGCAGGGGCTCGGTGGCCAACCGGAACCGGGTTCAGGCCTGGGGTGGATCCGCCGGCCGAACGTAGTGAATATCCCATTCACTTTCACCCACCTGAACAAAACCCAGGCGTCGATAAAAACGATTCGAGTCACTGCCGCGCAACGCATCCAGGTGGATGGGTAGCTGCTCGTTGGCGGAGCGTTCCAAAAGCTGCTCCAGGGCCTTGGCGCCGAGGCCCCGCCCTTGGAATTGCGGTAGGACGTACAGGTGCTGCAGGCGCAGATGATCGCCGTGTGATTGGCTCTGGATAAAGCCTGCGGGCTGTCCGTCACTGAGGATGAAGTGGCAGCGTTCGGCCGCGAAGCTTGCGGCAAAACGCTCCCGGGCCCGCTGCGGATCGAAGCGCCCCAGGCGCTCAAGGCTTTCGCGCATCGCCGCGATGCGCATCTGGACCAGGGTTTCCAGGTCGCTCAGGGAGGTTGGGAGTAGTGCACTCTCGAGGTTCATGTCCGGCCGATCCACGAGTACTGGAAGGCCTTGGCTTCACCCCGGTGCCCGCGTCGACGATAACTGGCCAGGGCCGGGGTCGAGCAGTAGGTGCACAGCTCGCTGATTTCGATCTGTTCATCACTGATTCCAGCGGCGTGCAGCAAGTGCACGGCATAGCGGCTCAGGTCGAACCACAGGGAATCGGCCTGGGTCGGTTGCGGTGGCGGAATCTGCGGCGGCAGCAGCGGGGCCGGTTGCTCACGGCTCCAGGGGGCCTGTGCGGCCGGCCACAGCGGGTCCTGAGTGGCGGACAGGGTGTCGATGAAATCGGCGCTGACTTCATAGCAGCAGGGTTTGATCGATGGGCCGATGGCCACCCGCAATTGCTGTGGGGTGATGCCCTTGCTGGCGAAGTGTTGCAGCACATTGGCGATGATCCCGCCATGCAGGCCTTTCCAGCCGCCGTGCACTGCCGCGACCCAGGAACCGTCCTCGCTGCTGATCAGCAACGGCAGGCAATCGGCGGTGACCACTGCGATGGGCCGGCTGGAATGGGTGAGTACCGCGTCGCCGCGGATGATTCCGCTGGGCAGCGTGGTACTGGCTTGCACCACCTCGCCGCTGTGGATCTGCGAGCAGAAGAACAGGTTGGCCGGCAGGGCGGCGCCGAGGGTCGAAAACGCATGACGGATGCCGGATATCTGGTTCAACACACCTGCCTGGAAACTCATCGGGCCTTCGCTCGGTAACCTGGGAATGGCTGCAGAGCATAGCGGTATCCGAGGTACTTTTGCTGACAGACAACGCTGGATAGGCCGGGGCAGACCAGCGGTAGCCTGCTGGTCGGCCCCTTCACCGGGCGTTTCAGGCGCTCAGCGGGATATACAGTTCCACCACGCTGTCCGGGTGCATGGGCCCCAGAAAGCGCTCGCCGGTGTACTCGAACTCCACCGCGTCGATGGGCATCAGCCCGGCGGCGGGCAACCACTCGCTGTAGGCGGCGCGAAAGGTTTCCGGCAGGGTGGCCACGCTGCCGTGATGCTCGACTCGCGCGTAATGGCGGGCAGGGATTTCCAGCTCCACCATGCCGGGTACCAGGGGCGCGTCGGCGGCGACCGGCAGGCCGGCCACATAACGCCACTGGCCGTCTTCCAGGGGCTGGCAGATGCCATAGGTGCCCACCGGCTCGGCCAGGCGCTGGATCTCCTGTTCCCGAGGTTCGAAACGTTGCCAGAGCTCGGCGATGGTGCCCGGGTCATCCTGCTGCCAGGCCATGCCGATGATCCGCTGCGACGCCAGGAATACCTTCTGTGGTGTCTGCGCGGCTGGGAGTTGGCGCTGCGGCTGGGCCAGGTAGCGCTGCAGATGGCCCAGTACTTTCTGGCTGCGGGCGATCTCGCTTTGCAACTGCCGGGCATGCGCCTGCAGTGACTGCTGCATGTGCAGCACGCTGTCCAGGCCGCCCTGGTCCGCCAGAGTGCGGATGTCTTCCAGGGACATGCCCAACTGCCGCAGCCAGGCGATGCGCCCCAGGGTCACGATCTGTTCCGGGCTGTAGTAGCGGTAGCCGTTGTCCCGGCCGGTGAGGGCCGGGGTGAACAGGCCGATGCTGTCGTAATGGCGCAGGGTCTTGGTGGTAAGGCCGTGGCAGCGGGCCATTTGTCCGATGGTGAGCATGGAGCGTCCTTGGTGTGGTTGGGCTGCGGGGCATGCTGAGCCTTTACCCAGGGGCAAGCTCAAGCCCGGCAGCACGGCTCAGGACGATTTGATCGGCTTGATCAGGCTTTCGGCGGGAATGCCGAACAGCTGGTGCAGTTTCCAGATCATGGGCAGGGTCAGCGCGCGCTTGCCGTTGAGCACTTCGTAGACGCGGTTGGTGCGGCCGATGGCGGGCGCCAGGTCGGCGGCGGACAAGCCGGACTGTTCCATGCGGAACTTGATCGCCTCGATCGGGTTGGGCAGGTCCAGGGGAAACTGCCTGGCCTCGTACGCCTGGATCAGGGTGATCATCACATCGAAGTAATCGCCTTCAGGCGTCCCGGGCTGCGGTTCGTTGTCGAACAGGGGCGAGACGCTTTTCAGTGCGGCGCGGTAGTCCTGGTCGGTGTGGATGGGGCGGATGTTCATGCGGGTTGCTCCATGTCTACGCTGTCGGCATCAATGGCGTCGTACTCTTGGTGAGTGCCCACGAACTTGATGTGCAGCGCACCAAAGCGGTAGGCCACGACAGCGATCAGTCGATACTCGTTGCCCTTGATGTTGAAGACCACCCTGCGGCTTTTGAGAATGCTCGCGTTGCGATATTGGTCCTTGATTTGCGCAGGGTTGGACCACTCGGCTTTCCTTGCTTCATCGACCCAGGCCAGCAGAGGCTGTTCTGCTTCCGGGTGCTTTGCCCAGAAGGCCTTCAACTGACTGACTGCAATAATTCTCATGGCGTGACCCTAGTCCCGTCCTGGGACTTAAACAAGTCGCTGAGTGCGTCAAGCGATGTACGGGCAGATCGCTGGATCTGCCCGCGCAGGCGACGTTGGTTCAGGGACGATCAGGTCATGCAGAGAGCGTGGCGTGCACGTCGTCCATCAGTGCCTTGCCCATCTCTGCCAGGTAGTGTGCCGCCCAAGCATAGCGGTCGCACCGGGGCTCCATGGCCGCTTCCAGGGTGAATTGCTTTGCCAGATGCAACAGGGTCGAGGCGTGTTCCAGGGCGTCGTTGATCGGCACGTCGGCATTCACCCGAAACAGCGGATGCAGGTGTTCGCCGCACTGGGAAAAGCGGATTTCACCGAGGGTGGTCAGGGGCGATTGAGTGGTCATCGGGCACCTCCGGTTTTTTGGGACTGGAGGTAATGGAGAAACAGATTGCAGTAGCAGTTCATGGTCACGACTCCTTGATTCGAAGGACCGTCACCGTCTGCCGCCAAGCAGATCAGGGTGGCGGATTGCGCAGGATTGGCGGACCGGGAATCAAGGAACCGGCGAACCCGAAGGTTCTCCCACGCAACCCGCCATAACGCAGGTATGCGGGCGCAAAAAAAGCGCCCGCATGTGGGTGGGGCGCTGTTGCGCCTCGATTCTATCAGGCCGCCAAGCCTGTTCGCTGATTTTGCAGCGACGGTCGAACCATAGGTTTGAGTAGGGGGAGTCGCAACGGCATTACTGCGACATTTTGTGAACCAACCCTGTAGCCGCTGCCGCAGGCTGCGAACGACCGGAACGGTCGCAGCGATCTCCCAGGCGCCGAAGGCCCTTCGGTCCTTGTCGCAGCCTGCGGCAGCGGCTACAGAGGTTGTGCCAGCACCTCACGAAATACATCGGGCCTGAGCATCGCGATATGCAGCAATGAACGGGCCGCTCCTGAAGGCGAGCGCCGACCTTGCTCCCACTCCTGAAGGGTCCTTACCGAGACGCCGAGCAGTTGGGCAAACTTGGGTTGCGACAACCCGGTTTTACCCCGCGCCTCGGCGGCCTTGGTGATCGGAATGCTATGGGTATGGCCCTGCCGGCCGGCTTTGACATCGATGATCGCGTCCAGAAGCTCCTGGCCGACATTGCGCTTGGCATCGCGCTCCAATAGTTCTTTTTCAGTAAGGGGCATGATTCATCTCCTTCGCAATTCTGCGCAGAACAGCTGCTGGAATGTTTTCGGTAGCGCCTTTGCCATAGATCACCAGCGTAACCAGGGCTCCGCATGCGAGCTGGGTGGTATAGATGACCCGCACCGAGCCACTTTTTCCACGTCCTTCAACGCTCCACCTAATTTTCCTGCAACCACCAGAACCCGGGATGACAACGCCGGACTCCGGGTCGTTGGCAAGAAATGTCATGAATTCTCCACGCTCTTCTTCGGACCAGTAATCGGGCCAGAGTCTGGAAAACAGCGGAGATTCTATGATCGTCAGCATGCGGGAGGATTCTACGTCTTTGACGTACCTGGCGGCAATGGTGGGTGCTAGGAGATGACTCCTGAAAGATTAAGAACGTGGAGTTGCAACGCCAATGAGCGGAGTCCTGATTTCCAGTCAGCCCATTCGCTTTCTTGTGTGTGATCCATGCCTCCGATGTCACCTTTTGCATCACCTGAAACTCAGTCACTCACTCAACCTACCAGCACTTTCGCCATCTCACTGGTCGCCGCCCAACCCAGCCCCTGATACAGCGGCTTGCCAGCCTCGGTCGCATGCAGCACGGCAAAGCCCAGCCCGCGCTGGCTGAACTCGGCCTCTGCCAGTTTCATCAGCGCCGAAGCCAGGCCGCGGCGCCGGTAGGCCGGTTCGACGTAGACGTTGAGCACGTAGCCGCGTTGATCCTGGGTCGGATGGGAAGGGGGGGGCGGCCAGTCGATGCTCATCAGGCCGATGCTGGCCACGCTCTGCTCGGCGTCCATCAGGGCGAAGCCGTAGTAGCGGCCGTCCTCCAGGCGTTCACGCAACCAGGGGCGAAAGTGCTCCGTCATCACTTGCAAGGTGGAGAGATCCTTGCCCGCATCGAGAAACATCGCCTGGCGATGGCGGCAGATCAGCTCAAGGTCCTGGGGCGTCAGGCGGCGTGGGCTCAGGCCCGGGATATCAAGGTCGGCTGCAATTTCGTTCATCGTCGGTTCCTCGGTGGACAGGGACGATGCTAGGGCAGATCCAAAGGCCGGATCAGACACAGACCGCCGCAAAATCTTGCATACAGAGCCCTCGTTCACCGCCCACAAAAAAGGGCCAGCCTCACGGCCAGCCCTCGGGTTCATCCGATAACACTCAATCCCCCAGCGCTTCCCCTTCACGCCGTGGATCGGCGCCGCCGGCCCAGGACGCCTTGCCCTGTGCATCACGCACGCGAACGATGGCCTGGGTGCCGCTGGTCATGTCGATCTCGTTTACCTCATGCCCCTGAGCTTGCAGTGCCTGCTTCAGGGCCGGGCTGAACTGGCCTTTCTCCAGTTCGGTCGGCCCGTTGCGGCTGCCGAAGTTGGGCAGGCCGACGGCGGCTTGCGGGTCCAGGTTCCAGTCGAGCATGCCCACCACCGACTTGGCCACGTACTCGATGATCTGCGAGCCGCCGGGGGAGCCGACGCTGGCCAGCAGTTCGCCGCTGGCACGGTCGAAGACCAGGGTCGGCGCCATGGACGAGCGCGGGCGCTTGCCCGGTTGGACGCGGTTGGCCACCGGCTGGCCGTTTTCCTCGGGAATGAACGAGAAGTCGGTCATCTGGTTGTTGAGCATGAAGCCCTGGACCATCAGGTGCGAGCCGAAGGCCGCTTCCACCGTGGTGGTCATCGATACGGCGCCGCCCAGGTCATCCACTGCCACCACTTGCGAGGTGGAGATGCGCATTGGCGAACGGTCCGGTGCATAGGCCACCTGGATGCCCTGGGGCTTGCCCGGTTCGGCCTTGCCCATGCTGCGCTCGCCAATCAGTGCGGCACGCTTGGCCAGGTAGTCCGGGGCGATCAGGCCGGCCACCGGTACGGGCACAAAGTCGCTGTCGGCCACGTACAGGCCACGGTCGGCATAGGCCAGGCGTTCGGCTTCGGCGATCAGGTGCACCGCTTGTGGCGCGGGCTCCAGGCCGGCGGGCAAGTTGGTTTTCTGCGGCTTGAGGTTGGCCAGGGCGTAGCGCGGGTCGCGCTGTTCCAGGGCCTGCAGGGTGCCGAGTATCTGCGCCACCGCCACGCCGCCGGAGGAGGGCGGCGGCATGCCGCACACCTGCCAGCGCTTGTAGTCGCTGCACAGCGGCGCGCGTTCCTTGGCGCGGTAGCCTTGCAGGTCGTTGAGCGACAGGCTGCCGGGGTTGGCGTGGCCCTGGACCTTGGCGACGATTTCCGCGGCCACCGGGCCCTTGTACAGAGCGTCCGGGCCTTCCTCGGCGATGCGTTTGAGCACCGCTGCCAGTGGCGGGTTTTTCAGCAAGGTGCCCACGGCTTTCGGCGTGCCGTCGGCATTCAGGAAATACGCGGCCATGTCCGGCGAGCGTGCCAGGAAAGGATCGGCGCTGATCATGGTGTGCAGCCGTGGCGAAATGGCGAAGCCTTGCTCGGCCAGGCGGATCGCCGGTTCGAACAATTGCGCCCAGGGCAGGCGCCCGTGTTTCTGGTGGGCCATTTCCAGGGCCCGCAGCACGCCCGGGGTGCCGACCGAGCGTCCACCGATCTGCGCCTGGGGGAAGGCCATGGGCTTGCCGTCCGCTTGCAGGAAGAGCTTCTCGGTGGCGCCGGCCGGCGCGGTTTCCCGACCGTCATAGGTGCGCACGGCCTTGCCGTCCCAGAGCACGATCATCGCGCCGCCGCCAATCCCCGAGGACTGCGGTTCCACCAGGGTCAGCACGGCCTGCATGGCAATCGCCGCGTCGATGGCCGAGCCGCCCTTGCGCAGCATTTCGCGCCCGGCCTCGGCGGCCAGCGGGTTGGCAGCGGCGGCCATGTGCTTGCCGGCATGGCGAGTCTGCATGTCGGTGCGGTAGCCCGAGGCGATTTCCGGGGCGGCAGGCAGAGCGTTGGAAGAAGGCGGGTTGTGGCAGGCGCCAAGGCTGAGGGCGGCAGCCAGCAGGCTGAGGCCGAGCAGTTGGCGGTGACGGGGAGGGAAGTTCGAGAACACGCGTTGAGCTCCGTTCACAGGGAAATGAGGGGTCGTCCGTGCGGGGGAATGTACAGCAGTGGCGCCGGCAGTTGGACCCGGATGTAGCCCTGGGCAGTTGGCTGGAGTGGGGCATCTCCCCTGTACACAGGGTCGCAGGCAGTCTTTCACCCGGCCGTCGATTGATCTGAGTCAGGGCGGGAGGGGGGCGTTGGGTACAGGGTGAAACAAACTATAAGCCTGATGAGGGGACGTCATGCACCGTTGTAAGTGGTTACTTGTTTTCGGATTGCTGTTGGGGGGGGAGGTCAGGGGGGAAACGCCAAGCGAACCGATCCAGCCGGTACAGCCGGTGAAGATCACCGATGTGGCCAAGGTGGAGCTGGGCAAGCAGTTGTTCTTCGACCCGCGCCTGTCCAAGTCCGGTTTCATATCCTGCAACTCCTGCCACAACCTGAGCATGGGCGGCAGCGACAACCTGCCCACCTCCATTGGCCACAATTGGCACCAGGGGCCGATCAACTCGCCCACGGTGCTCAACTCCGGCATGAGCATCGCGCAGTTCTGGGACGGCCGCGCGGCCACGCTTCAGGAACAGGCCGGTGGCCCCATCGCCAACCCGGGGGAGATGGGCTTCACCCATGACCTGGCGGTGGACGTGCTGCGTTCCATTCCCCAGTACCGGGCCTCCTTCAAGCAGGTCTACGGCGACGACGGCATCAAGTTTAACGACGTGACCAACGCCATCGCTGCGTTCGAAGAAACCCTGGTTACCCCCAATGCGCCGTTCGACCGCTGGCTCAAGGGCGACAAGGCGGCCATCAGCCCCACCGCGCTCAAGGGCTACCAACTGTTCAAGTCCATCGGCTGCGTGGCTTGCCACAACGGCGAGGCCGTGGGCGGTGGCTCATTCCAGAAGATGGGCATGATCGAGCCCTATGTCACCCAGAACCCGGCCCAGGGCGTGGCCGGGCTGACCGGCAAGGATGCCGACCGCATGCTGTTCAAGGTGCCGACCCTGCGCAACGTGGCGCTGACCTATCCCTACTTCCACGACGGCGCCTACTGGAAGCTGGAAGAGGCGGTGGACGTGATGGCCCGTCTGCAACTGGGACGCAAGCTGGGTACCGAGGAGGTCAGCCAGATCGTGGCCTTCCTTGAAACCCTGACCGGTGACCAGCCGGACTTCAAGCTGCCGATCCTGCCGCCGTCCTCGGCGCAGACACCGCGTCCGCAGCCGTTCAACTGAGCGAAAAAAACCGCAGCCTGCTGCGGTTTTTCAAGCCCTACGTGCTGGGTCAGCCCTGCCTGGCCCCCGTGGCGCAATTGAATCGGTCATCGATGGGGGCTTGGCGAGCGGGTTCGAAGTAGCCAGGTGTACGAGTGCTATCGGTGCGTTGCCAGCGTTGTGGGTAAGACAGCATCGAGTAGGGCGAGTGGTCCTTGAGCGTCTCGTAGTTCAAGGACAGGTCGATCTGCGCGGCGCCGTGCAGGAGTGGCCCTTCGATCGAAAGGACGGAGCCGGTCAGCCAGGTTCGCTCAGGGCTTTCCAGGTACCTGGGCGCGGTGATGCGCAGCCAGGTACGCCCGGCATCCTGGGAAAAGTACAGGCGCGGCAAGCCGGCCCCGCCCTTGCTGAAGCCCGGTCCTTGGGCAATCGGAATCACCAGGTAGTTGGAGTTGGCAGCATCGATCATCAAGTGCGAACCACGGCCATGCACGGTGATGCCGTTGAATGAGCCAAAGGGTGCAACCGGGGTGTGGATGCCGAGCCGGGTGTCGGTGTAGTGCACCATGTCGCCACTGCTGGCGATGACCGGCGAGGAACCGTTGCAGAGCTTGAATGTGGTCCGGTCGATCTCGAAAAAGCGTGATGAGTCGATGCGGTAGATGACCCGGCCGGGCAGGTACTGGATCGGCTCGGGAGTGCTGCAGGCCCCAAGTACCCCGCACGAGATCAGCAACAGCAGCTTCCTTGCCCGCATGAGAAAACGACTCCTTGTTCCTGCCTGAGTGCAGGGGCTGGCGTTTATGACATCCCTGGGGGCTTGGCGCAACACTGGCCATGGCGGGCCAGCGTTGCGCTGATGTTGCGACGCCCTGTCAGGGCTTCATCTGCCAGGCCGTCGAGCTGGCCGCGGCCTTGAACTTGGCCCGATTTTCAGGAGTGGCCGGCGGTTCGGAGTCGCCGAAGATCGCCTTCAGCCAATGGCCGTCGGTGGGGTTGGGGAAGAGGATGAACTTGCGGCCGAACTGCTCCTTGTCCTCGGTCATCAGGCTGCTGCGCTGCTTGACGTCGGCCACGTAGTACTTGCGTTTGAAGTCGTTGAGGTTGTCGCCCAGCATCAGCACCACGTTGTGGTCCTTTGCGATCTCCTGCTGCCGCGGCTCCTTGTTGGAGCTGTCGCGGTACACCGTCAGGTGCTGCTCATCGGCATAGGGCAGCTGGTTCTTGCGCAGGTTGGCCAGGGCGTATTCGTAGGTCTTTTCGCCCTGGTCGCGGCTGGTGACGTAAAAGACTTCGACACCCTTGGACTGGGCGTACTTGAGGAACTCCACGGCGCCCGGGGTGGCCACCGGGCCATTGTCCGCGACCCATTTGTCCCAGGCCTCGTCGTCGAAGAACTCCTTGCCCGAATTGATCATGTAGCCCCAGTAGCTGTTGCTGCTGAGCACGGTGTCGTCAACGTCGCTGATGATCGCCAGTGGCCGCTCGCCGGCCTTGTGTTCCTGCAGGGCGCGGTCCAGTTGCAGACGGGCGATGTTGAAGCCCTGGTAGTACAGCGCCTCGAACTCTGCGGCGGTCTGCTTCCAGGCCACGGCGGCGGTCAGCAGGTTGGAGGGCGGGGTAGGGGCCTGTTCGGCGAAGGCTGGGGTACAGGTGATTGCCAGGAGCGAGAACAGCCAGGGGGCGACTGAAGTCCTGTGGTTTTTTATTGTCATTATCGAGCCCTTGAAGTGAGGATTGCGCAGCTCTCACAAACACTGCCCCGGTGTTCTATCTCACCCCGGGCGGGGGCTCAATGCAGGTGTCGCGTTTGTGGATCAATGCGGCGTAATCTCCGGCACTTTTCTGCGGGCATAAAAAAACGGCCTACCTTGCGGTAAGCCGTTTTTAGTACTTGGTGGCTACACAGGGACTTGAACCCCGGACCCCAGCATTATGAATGCTATGCTCTAACCAACTGAGCTATGTAGCCAAGTGGCGCGCATTATTCGCTCGGAACGACAATGCGTCAAGCGTTTTTATAAAAAAATTATCTACGCTATCAACCGTTTATCCCTTCCCCCCGAAAATCAGTGGCGATGGGCAGCGCTGGAACCAGCGGCTGGCCTGTTCGTAGGCGTGGGCCAATTGCAGGACGGCGAAGTCGGCCTGGTGCTTGCCGATGATCTGCAAGCCCATGGGCAGGCCGTTGGCATTGAAGCCGGCCTGCACGTTGGCCACCGGGCAGCCGGACAAGGTGCCGGGAATCACCACCTCCATCCAGCGGTGGTAGGTGTCCATGGCCACACCTTCGATGTTGCGCGGCCAGGGTATGTTCTTGTCGAAGGGGAAGACCTGGGCGCTGGGCAGCAGCAGGTAGTCGAAGCGTTCGAACAGTTTTGAAATGGCGCGGTACCAGTCGCTGCGGATTACCGAGGCCTCGAACACCTGGCTGGCGGACAGCTTGAGGCCGTTCTCTACTTCCCAGATGGCTTCCGCCTTGAGTTGTGAACGCTTATGCGGGTCGGCATAGGCGCCGCCCAGGGACCCGGCGACCATCCAGTGGCGCAGGGTGCGCCAACTGCTCCACAGGCGTTCGGGGGCGAAGTCGGGGCTGGCCGGTTCTACGCTGCAGCCCAGGCTGCGGAAATCGCCCAAGGCCTTTTCGCAGAGCTCCAGCAGGCCCTTTTCCATTGGCAGGTAACCGTTGAAGTCCCCCAGCCAACCCAGGCGCGTGCCCTTGAAGTCGCGTTCCAGCGGGGCGGCGAAGCCCTGGCCGGATTCGGCGATGGACAGCGGCGCCCGCGCATCGCCCCCGGCCTGCACCGACAGCAGCAGGGCTGCGTCGCGCACGCTGCGGGCCATGGGGCCTTCGTAGCCGAGCTGGTCGATGAACAGGTCGCTGCTGTCGTCGAACGGCACCCGGCCCTGGGACGGGCGAAAACCGAAGATGTTGTTGAAGGCCGCCGGGTTGCGCAGCGAACCCATCATGTCGCTGCCGTCGGCCACCGGCACCAGGTGCAGGGCCAGGGCCGCGGCGGCGCCACCACTGCTGCCGCCGGCGGTCTTGCTCGGGTCATAGGCACAGCCGGTGGCGCCGAACAGCGGGTTGTAGGTCTGGGAGCCGAGGCCGAATTCCGGAGTGTTGCTCTTGCCGATCAGGATCGCCCCGGCAGCCTTGATCCGTTCCACCATGATGCCGTCGCGCTCGGGGATGAAATCCCGGTACAGCGGCGAACCCAGGGTGGTGCGGATGCCCTGGGTCAGGGACAGGTCCTTGATGGCGTGGGGCAGGCCGTGCATCCAGCCGCGATATTCGCCACGGGCCAGTTCGGCGTCGCGCCGGTCGGCCTCGGCCAGCAGGGCTTCGGCCGGTTGCAGGCTGACCAGGGCATTGACCAGGGGGTTGTAGTGCTCGATGTGGGCAAGGTAGGTCTGCATCACTTCCCGGCAGGAAACCTGACGCAGGCGGATACGTTCGGCGAGTTCATGGGCCTGGAGCAGGACCAGTTCGCTGGGGGGCTTGGCGATCATGGCAGGAGGGCCTTTCAAACGGCTTTGGAAACGCCCCGGCATCCAGACCGGGGCGGCAAGTCAACGCTGCTCAGCGCATCAGGTTGGTCCACAGGCGGTCGGCAAGGCGGATTGCGCCTTCGCCGCAGGTCTGGCTGAAGACCACCTTGGTACCCTCGGGAATGTGCAGCTCGGGAGCATCCTTCAACCCGGCGTCGAGGAAGGGTTCGACGCCCTTGATCGGGCTCTGGTGCTTGAGGAAGTTCTGGGTCATGGCGGCGTTCTCAGGCTGGCTGAGGAAGGCGATAAAGGCCTTGGCGTTCGCCGGATTCTTGCTGCCCTTGGGGATGACCATGTTGTCCACCCAGGCCAGCACGCCTTCTTTCGGGTAGAGATATTTCAGGCCGGGCTTCATCTCCCGGGCGCGCATCGACGAGCCGCCCCAGAACATCGACATGTCGATTTCCCCGGCCGCCAGGTTCTCGCGGATCGCCCCGGCCTTGGAGCTGTAGGTCTTGACGAAGGGCTTCTGCGCCTTGAGCAGGCCAAGGATCTGCTGCATCTGCTTGGGGTCTTCGCTGCACAGTGGAATGTTCAGGTACAGGCTGGCCATGTCGATCACTTCGCTCACCGAGTCGAACATGTTGATCCGCCCCTGCAGCTCCGCTGGCGGCTCGTAGAGCACCTTGTAGCTGTCGCTCGGGCCTTTGTAGCGTTCGCCGTTGAGCACCACGCTGGTGGTGCCCCAGATGAAGGGCACCGAGTAGGCGCCTTCCGGGTCCCAGGTCGGGTTCTTCAGGTTGTCGACCACGCTGGCGTAATAGGGCTGCTTGGCCGGGTCGAAGCGCTCCAGCAACTGCTCCTTGATCAGGATCGGGATGAACTGGTGGGAGGGGATCGCCACGTCATAACCGGTGCCGCCCTGTTTCAGCTTGGCCAGCAGGGTTTCGTTGGAATCGTAGGAATCCACCGTGACCTCGATACCGGTCTGCTTCTGGAACTTGGCGAGAATTTCCGGCGAAAAGTAGCCGCTCCAGCTCACGACGTTGAGTTTCTCGGCGGCCTGCACCGCCAGTGGCAGGCTCAGCAACAACGAGGTACCCAGGCTTGCGATCAACTTGCTCATGTCATTTCCCCAAGGTCAGTGGAAGGTTCAAGCGTGTTTCTTGCTCAGCAGATAAGAGAGGCTGACGAACAGCACCGAGACGCCGAGGATCAGCGTCGACACGGCGTTGACGTCGGGTGTCACGCCCATGCGCAACAGGCCGAAGATGAAGATCGGCAGGGTGGTGGTGCCGGCCTGGGACACCATCATCGAGATCACGAAGTTATCCAGGGAGACGATGAAGGCCAGCATCAGCCCGGAGACGATCCCCGGCATCAGCAGCGGCAGGGTCACCTTGCGGAAGGTGCGCCAGGGGCCGGCGTACAGGTCCGCCGCGGCGTGTTCCAGGGACAGGTCCATGTCGTTGAGGCGGGCGCGGATCGGCAAATAGGCGAAGGGTATGCAGAACACCGTGTGGGCGATGATCAGGTTGCCGTAGCCCAGGGACAGCCCCAGGGTGGAGAACAGCGCCAGGGTGGCCACGCCGACGACGATTTCCGGTAGCACCAGGGGCAGCATGATGGCGCCCATGGACAGTTGCAGGCCCTTGAACTTCGCCCCGCGTGAGGTGCCCAGGGCCGCCAGGGTGGCGATGGCGGTGGCCGCCATGCTGGCGCACACGGCGATCAGCAGGCTGTTGCCTGCCGCCTGGCGCAGGGCCTGGTTGGCGAACGCCGCGCGGTACCAGTCGAGGCTGAAGCCGCTCCACACCGTGGCCGACTGGTTGGCGTTGAAGGAGAACACCACCAGCACCAGGATCGGCGCGTAGAGGTACAGGTAGAACAGGAAGCTGAAACCGCCGAAGCCGGGAAAGTCCTGGACACCGAGGCCTTTGCGCTTGAACAGGCGGATCATCATGCACCCTCCTGAAGGGTTTTCTGGCGCTGGGCGCGCAGGGCGTAGACGGTCAGTACCAGCATCACCGCGGCCATCAGCACCAGCGACAGGGCTGCGCCGAAGGGCCAGTTACGGGCATCGCTGAACTGCCGGAAGATCAGGTTGCCAAGCATCATCCGGGTGCCGCCCCCCAGCAGTTCCGGGGCGATCATCGCCCCCAGGCAGGGCACGAAAGTCAGGATCGCCCCGGCGAAAATTCCCGGCTTGGCAATGGGCAGCACCACCTTGCGCAGGGTCCGAATGCGTCCGGCGTAGAGGTCCTGGGCCGCTTCCAGCAGGCGGGTGTCCATCTTTTCCAGGGTGGCGTAGATCGGCAGCACCACGAAGGGCGCGTAGGTGTAGACCAGCCCCAGCAGCACCGCACCGTCGGTGTACAGCAACTGCAACGGCTCGTGGATGACCCCCAGGCCCATCAGGCTGTTGTTGATCACCCCGGTGTTGCGCAGCAGCAGGATCCAGGCGTAGGTGCGGATCAGCAGGTTGGCCCAGAACGGCACGGTGATCAGGAAGATCAGCAGGCCGCGGCGCCGCACTGGCTGCATGGCCAGCCACACCGCTACCGGAAAACCGATCAGCAGGGTGATCACCGTGGTCAGCCCGGCGATGCCGATCGAGCGCAGGGCGATCAGCAGGTAGGAGTCGGCGAAGGCCAGGCTGTCGTCCAGTTGCCGTTCGAACAGCAGGGAGGTGTAGGCGTCGCTGCTGAAGACCTTGTTCACCCCGCCGTAGGGGTTGGCTTCCATCAACGAATAGCCGATGACGATAAGGATTGGCACGATCAGGAACAGGCCGATGGCGACCAGGGCCGGGCTGACCCCGAGAAAGCTGCGCAGGGCCTTGCGCCGTTCCAGGTGCTGGGAAATCGAAGAAGCGTGCATGGCGAATCCTCGTGGTCAATCCAGCAGGACGCTGGCGCTGCCGCGTTCGAACAGCAGCCCGGCGCTGCTGCCTACGCTCAGACGCGGGTGGTGTTCGAGGCTGTTGGGCGTGCGCACGGTGAGGCGCGTGCCGTCGCCGAGGCTGACCTGGTATTGCAGGTCGGTGCCCAGGTAGATCAGCGCTTCGATGCGGCACGCCAGGGCGCCTTGCGAGGCATCACCGCGCAGGTGCAAGCGCTCGGGGCGCACCGACAGGGTGACCTGCTGGCCGACCTTGGCGGTGGTGCAGGGTTGCGCCGGCAGCGCCTGCCCGGCGGGCCCGCTGAACCAGGCCAGGCCCGCTTCGACACGGCTGACCGTGGCCTGGATGAAGTTGGTTTCACCGATGAAGTCGGCGACGAAGCGATTGCGCGGCTGCTCGTAGATTTCTTCCGGGCGACCCACCTGTTGCACTTCGCCTTCGGAGAGCACGGCGATGCGGTCGGACAGGGTCAGGGCTTCTTCCTGGTCGTGGGTGACGAAGATGAAGGTGATACCGGTCTTGGCCTGGATGGCCTTGAGTTCTTCGCGCATGGCCTGGCGCAGCTTGAGGTCCAGGGCCGACAGCGGCTCGTCCAGCAGCAGTACCTTGGGGTGGGGGGCCAGGGCTCGGGCCAGGGCGATGCGTTGCTGCTGGCCGCCGGACAGCTGGTTGGGCTTGCGCGCCGCAAAGCGCTCCATCTGCACCAGGGCCAGCATCTCGCGCACCCGCTCGGCGATCTGCGCCTTGCTCAATACCTGGCCCATAGGGCGCGATTCCAGGCCGAAGGCCAGGTTCTCGGCCAGGGTCATGTGGGGGAACAGTGCGTAATGCTGGAACACCGTGTTCACCGGGCGCTCGAAGGGCGGCCGGTCGGCGATGTTCTCGCCATAGAGAAGGATCTCGCCCTGGGTCGGGAACTCGAACCCGGCGATCATCCGCAAGAGGGTGGTCTTGCCACAGCCCGAGGGGCCGAGAAGGGTGAAGAATTCGTTGTCGCGGATATCCAGGTCGATGTTCTTCAGGGCCACCGGGCCGCTGTGTGGATCGCCGTAGACCTTGCGCACTGAACGGATGGACACCGCCAGCGTTTGCAGCGCATGCAGGGCATTCATGCCTTACCTCCGATTCCCCCATGAGCTGTCGTGCAGGCCATGGATCTTGTTTTTCTTGGGCAGGATCGAAATGTGTCGGGTGCGTGGAAAGCTTGTCTTTGCAGGCTTTGCGCGGGTTTTACCGGGTTCTGCTGGGGCTGATTATCAGTGAGGGGTTGCGGGGGCGAAACATCAATTTTAACATACCGGCTGTTAAAAAATTTAATAGCAAGGGGCGGGCGAAATCATGGTCGAGCAGCGTTTGCCACCGTTGAATGCAGTGCGTGCTTTTGATGCCGCCGCCCGTCTTGGCAGCTATGTCGAAGCCTCAAGGGCCTTGCATGTGACTCAGCCGGCCATCGGCCGCCACGTGAAGCTGCTGGAGGACTGGCTCGGGGTGCAGCTGTTCGAGCGCACGTCCCGCGGCGTGAACCTGACCCCGGCGGGGGAGAAGTACCACCGCAAGATCGCCGCCGCCCTGCAACTGATCATCGAGGCCGGGCGCGAGGTACAGCCCAGGGCCGCCGAGCGCTGGCTGCGGATCATGGTCGTGCCGGGGTTTGCCAAGCGCTGGCTGACCCCGCGCCTGGAGGCGCTGCGCCACGTGCGCCCGGGCCTGAAGTTCGCCATCGAGCCGAACTCGACCTTTAGCGAAGTGGATGCCAAGAGCAGCGACCTGGGGATCGCCTACGGCCTGGACGGGCAATACGCCGAGTCCCGGGTCAGCCTGATCTGCCCCCGGGTGTTTCCCATCTGCACCCCGGCCTACCTGGCCAGTATCGAGGCGATTCGCGAGCCGGCGGACCTGGCCCGCCATGAGTTGATCCACTTCGATGACGGCGAGTGGTGGAACATGTGGTTCGCCGCCAATGGCCTGGATATCCAGCTCACGTCCGACCTGATCTACGTGAACAACGACCATGCGCTGTCGGTGGCTGAAAGCGGCGGTGGTATTGCCCTGGCCAACGAAGTGCTGGTGCGCGAGGAGCTCAAGGCCGGCACCCTGGTGCGGGTGCTGGAAGACCAGGTGCAGCTGGAAAGCTACCGGGTGCTGACCCCGGCCAGCGAGTGGTCGGAGGACGTGGAATGGTTTATCCAGTGGCTCAAGGCCGAGCTGGAAGCGGATTTCCCCGAGGCGCGAATCGGGGTTCGTTAGCAAGCTAATGGGATGGCGCGACTGCACCGAAAAATGGCACATTGACGCACCTGCCCCTGTGCACCCACCCGTTGTACGGAAAATCCTATGGCTAGCAGCAACTCCCCGAGCGTCGCCGCGACGGCTTCCCCGGCTTCGCAAAGCAGTCCCCTGGTCCTGCGCATCATTGGTGCGGTGGCCCTGGCGCACCTGATCAACGACTTGATCCAGGCAGTGCTGCCGGCGATCTACCCGATGCTCAAGGACAGCTACGGCCTGACCTTCACCCAGGTCGGCCTGATTACCCTGACCTTCCAGCTGACCGCGTCGCTGTTGCAGCCCTGGGTCGGCTACTACACCGACCGCCGGCCTCAACCATTCCTGCTGCCGGCGGGAATGATCTGCACCCTGATCGGCATCCTGATGATGTCCCAGGTCGGCAGCTTTCCCTTGATCCTGCTGGCAGCAGCATTGATCGGCATTGGCTCCTCGACCTTCCATCCGGAGGCTTCGCGGGTCGCGCGGCTGGCCTCGGGCGGGCGCTATGGTCTGGCCCAGTCGAGCTTTCAGGTCGGCGGCAATGCCGGCACCGCCTTCGGCCCCTTGCTGGCTGCGGCCATCATCATTCCCTACGGCCAGGGCAATGTGGCCTGGTTCGGCCTGTTCGCGCTGTTTGCCCTGGTGGTGCTGTACGCCATCAGCCGCTGGTATGCCAACCACCTGCGCCTGTACAAGCTCAAGCAGGGCCAGGCGGCGACTCACGGCCTGTCCAGGAACCGGGTGATCAGCGCCCTGGTGGTCCTCGGGCTGCTGGTGTTTTCCAAGTATTTCTACATGGCCAGCTTCACCAGCTACTTCACCTTCTACCTGATCGAGAAATTCGACCTGTCGGTGGCCAGCTCGCAACTGCATCTGTTCCTGTTCCTGGGAGCCGTGGCGGCGGGAACCTTCTTCGGCGGCCCGATCGGCGACAAGATCGGGCGCAAGGCAGTGATCTGGTTCTCGATCCTCGGGGTGGCGCCGTTCACTCTGTTGCTGCCCCATGTCGACCTGTTCTGGACCAGCGTCCTGAGCGTGGTGATCGGCTTTATCCTGGCCTCGGCATTCTCCGCCATCGTGGTGTACGCCCAGGAACTGGTGCCGGGCAACGTTGGCATGATCGCCGGGGTGTTCTTCGGCCTGATGTTCGGTTTTGGCGGGATCGGTGCGGCGCTGCTGGGGCACCTGGCGGACATTCATGGCATCGAGTATGTGTACTACCTGTGCTCGTTCCTGCCGCTGTTCGGGGTACTGGCGATCTTCCTGCCGCGTACCCGCAAAGCCTGATGGCTTGAGGCGTGCTGGCGATAGAACGCCCGGGGTTCTGGCCCCGGGCTTTTTTTTGCCTGGGCTTCAGCCGCCCTGGCGGGTGTGCCCGGTGCCTTGGCGAAAGGCGTTGGGTGTCTGGCCGCCGAGGCGCTTGAAGAAGCGGGAAAAGTAGGTGGGGTCGCTGAAGCCCAGGTTGTCCGAGAGCTGGCTGATGCTGATGTTGGTGTAGATCAGGTTGCGCTTGGCCTCCAGCATCAGGCGCTGGTGGATGATCTGCAACGCGGTCTGCCCGGCCAGTTCCCGGCACAGGGTATTGAGGTGCACGCTGGACAGGCCGATGCGATGGGCCAGGGCTTCCACCGTCGGGTGCTCCTGGTAATGCTGCTCCACCAGCTTGATGAAGTGCCCCAGCAGTTGCTGGTTGCGCTCGCTGCGGTTGCTGGGCGTCACGTTCTGCTGGCGTCGGCGGCTGATCCACACCAGCAGTACGTTGACCAGCGAATGCAGCAGCAGGTCCCGCGCCGAGGCGCTGCCTTCGTATTCCTCCAGCAAGGTCTTGAACAGGCTGTTGAGGCGCTGCCGGTCACGGCCCACCGGGTAGCGCCCGGCCGCGGCCAGTACCGCCAGCGGCGCACCCAGCTGGCTTTCCAGCTGGGCCACCAGCGGCGCACCCAGGGTCAGCACGTAGCCCTCGATGTTCTCGGAAAACTGAAAGCCGTGGACCATCAGCGGCGGCACCACCTGGATGGTTGCTTCGCGCACGTCCTCGCGGCGCCCTTCGACTTCCACCAGCGCCTGTCCGCTTTGCACATAGAGCAGTTGATACAGGTCGGCGTGGCGGTGCGGCTTGATCTCCCAGTGGTGCAGGCTGCTGCGCTTGGGGATGGATTCACAGTGCAGTAGGTCCGGAGTCGGCCAGGCCTGGTTTTCGCCGTAGAGCTTGAATACGGGGATGCTGGAGCGACTGGCTTTCATCGGGCGCGGCCCTGGGGGTGAGGGATTGGAATGCTCGATAATCGAACGCTGTTTTCAAAAGTGCATTTTTACGGAGGTTAATCACCATTTTTTGCGATTTTTGTCGGCAAAAATGCAGGGGTACAACAATAACCATAAATTCCGGATTTCGCCTGCACGGTGACTGGAATGCCCTTATGAGACGACAACAATGAAAACTCAGGTTGCGATTATCGGCGCCGGACCTTCCGGCCTTCTGCTGGGCCAACTGCTGCACAAGGCCGGCATCGACACCGTGATTGTCGAGCGCCAGACCCCGGACTACGTGCTGGGCCGCATCCGTGCCGGTGTGCTGGAGCAGGGCACCGTGGACATGCTGCGCGAGGCCGGTGTGGCCCGCCGCATGGACGCTGAAGGCCTGGTCCATGAAGGGGTGGAGCTGCTGATGGGCGGCAAGCGCGTGCGTATCGACCTCAAGGCCCTGACCGGCGGCAAGACGGTGATGGTGTATGGCCAGACCGAAGTCACCCGCGACCTGATGGAGGCCCGCGCTGCCTGCGCAGCGCCGATCATCTATTCGGCGGACAAGGTGCAGCCCCATGACATGAAGGGCGCGCAGCCCTATATCACCTATGAAAAAGACGGCCAGCTGCAGCGCATCGACTGCGATTACATCGCCGGCTGCGACGGTTTTCATGGCGTGGCGCGCAAGAGCATCCCCGAAGACGTGCTGACCCACTACGAGCGCGAATACCCCTTCGGCTGGCTGGGGCTGCTGTCCGATACCCCACCGGTCAATCACGAACTGATCTATGGGCAGCATGAACGTGGTTTCGTGCTGTGCAGCCAGCGCTCCCTGACCCGCAGCCGCTACTACCTGCAAGTCCCGCTGAGCGACAAGGTCGAGGACTGGTCCGACGAGCGCTTCTGGAACGAGCTCAAGGCCCGTCTGCCAGAAGAGGTGGCGGCTGACCTGGTGACCGGGTCAGCGCTGGAGAAAAGCATCGCGCCGCTGCGCAGCTATGTGGTGGAGCCCATGCAGTACGGCAAGCTGTTCCTGGTGGGGGACGCGGCCCATATCGTTCCGCCTACCGGTGCCAAGGGCCTGAACCTGGCGGCCTCCGATGTGTGCTACCTGTACCGGATCCTGGTCAAGGTCTACCGCGAAGGGCGTACCGAGCTGCTGGAAAAGTATTCCGAACTGGCCTTGCGCCGGGTGTGGAAGGGCGAACGCTTCAGCTGGTTCATGACCAATCTGCTGCACGATTTCGGCGACCGGCAGGATGCCTGGGACCACAAGATGCAGCAGGCCGATCGCGAATATTTCCTCAACTCCCACGCTGGCCTGGTGAACATTGCCGAGAACTATGTGGGCCTGCCTTACGAAGAAATCTGCTGAGCCCACGACCCTGAAGCGACCCGCATGCAGTGGGCCGTTTCAGGGCGCTGCCTGCAACGGGCGGCAAGCCGTAATGTAACAGTGCGGAAACATTCCTATTTATAAATGATATTCATTAGCATTACACTCCGATCCCTCTCTCCCTTGATGCACCATCCGGGTGCATTGAATCGACAAGGATCGTTTGTAATGAAAGTCAGCTCCTGCCTGTTCAATTCGCTTCTGCTCAGCGCCGGTGTCGGCCTGCTGGCCCCGCTGGCGCAGGCCGGCGATGCGGTTGAAGAGGCCAAGCCTGCATCGTTGGAACTGGATACCGCCTTTGTCACGGCTACTGGCGGTGCCACGGATCTCAAGGATGCCCCGGCCAGTGTCAGCGTCATCACCCGCGAGGAAATCGAGCGCCAGCCGGTCTATGACCTCAATACCCTGCTGCGCCGGGTGCCGGGGGTGACCGGTGGTTTCGGCCCGGTGGGCGAGCAGTCGAAGATCAAGCTGCGGGGGCTGGACGACAAGTACACGCTGATCCTGGTGGATGGCAAGCGGGTCGGCAGTTCCGCGGACCTGAGTTATCGCCGCGACCTGGCGCGCCAGGACCTGAACTGGATCTCGCCGAACATGATCGAGCGCATCGAGATCGTCCGCGGGCCTATGTCGTCGCTGTATGGTTCGGACGCCATGGGCGGGGTGATCAATATCATCACCCGCAAGGTCTCGCGGACCTGGACCGGCTCGGCCAGCACCAATATCACCGTGCCCAAGGATTCCGACCGCGGCCAGACCACTCAGTACAGCGTGAATGCGGCAGGTCCGCTGACGGAGTCCCTGGGGCTGCGCCTGGGGGCCAACGTCACGCGTCGGGCTGCGGATGAGGTAGAGGCGCGGCGCGATGCCCAGGGCGATTTCATGTACGACGATGGCGCGGGCGGCTCCAAGGATCAGAGCGTGAATGCACTGCTGGACTGGCAGATCAACCAGGAGCAGAGCCTGTCCTTCGAGGCGGTGCATGGCGTTGAGCATTCCTGGGCGTCCAAGAAGACCTTTGGTGACTGGAACGAGACCGTTGGTGGCGCCTTCGGCCCCAGCCGCCTGACCCGCGACAGCTACATTCTGTCCCATACCGGCGACTGGAGCTTTGGTACCTCGAAGCTCGATGCCTACCTGAACAAGTACCGCAACGACCTTGACCTGGGCAAAGCCAACTCGGAAGAGAAGATCGTCGAGGGCAGCCTGAATATTCCCTTCCAATTGCTGTTGGACCAGCGCCTGACGCTGGGCGGGCAATGGAAGCGCGAGGAGCTGACCAACACCAATACCCTGGGCACCGTGCCGGTGGATTACCAGGGCACGCCGGTCAGTGGCTCGACCTTGAAGGGCGATTACTCGGCGGCCTTTATCGAGGATGAGCTGTTTCTGCTGGACAACCTGTCCCTGACCCTGGGCAACCGTTTCGACCACAGCGACAAGTACGGTAACCACAACAGCCCGCGGGCGTATGTGGTCTATCACCCGCACCCGGACTGGACCGTGCGTGGCGGTGTTTCCAAGGGTTTTCGTGCGCCAAGCCTGAAGGAGGGCAGTGCGGGGGCGGCTACCGAATCCGCAGGCCGGGGCTGTGGTTCGTTGCGGCCGTTGGGCTATGTCACTGGTAGTTGCTGGATGGCGGGCAATCCGAACCTGACACCGGAAACCAGCACCAACAAGGAAATCGGCCTTTCGTTCGACCACGATGGCTGGGAAGCGGGCCTGACCTACTTCCACACCGATTTCACCGACAAGATCGAATACGGCCCGTTGGGCCAGTACCAGGGCCGCTGGTGGACCATGCTGGAAAACGTCGACAAGGCCCGTACCCGTGGCTGGGAAGGCACCGCCCGGGTGCCGCTGGGCGACTCCGTGAACTGGCGCACCAACGCCACCTACATGCTGGAAAGCAAGAACCTGTCCACCGGTGAAGACCTGATCAGTTCACCCAAACTGTCGGCATTCAGTGCGCTGGACTGGCAGGTCACCGACCGTTTGAGCACCGAGCTTTCGGCTCAGCACGTCGGCAAGCAGCGGGGCATGGGCAATGATTTCGTGCAGTCCTACACCACCTACGACCTGACGGCGAACCTGGCGCTGACCAAGTGGCTGACCCTGAATGGCGGCGTGCAGAACCTGCTGGATAAAGACCTGCGGGACGGATCGACCAACTTCTATGTGCCCGGACGGGCGTTCTTCGCGGGGGCGACCACTTACTTCTGAGGCCGCTGGATGTAGCGGGGGGAATCAGCCCCATTGCCAGGCAATGGGGCTGAAGGGGCATTACACGTTGAAGCGGAAGTGCATCACGTCGCCGTCTTTGACGATGTATTCCTTGCCTTCCAGGCGCCATTTACCGGCTTCCTTGGCTCCGGCTTCACCCTTGAACTGGATGAAGTCGTTGTAGGCGATGACTTCGGCACGGATGAAGCCTTTCTCGAAGTCGGTGTGGATCACCGCGGCCGCTTGGGGCGCGGTAGCACCGACACGCACGGTCCAGGCGCGAACTTCCTTCACACCTGCGGTGAAGTAGGTCTGCAGGTTGAGCATTTCGTAGCCGGCGCGGATCACCCGGTTCAGGCCGGGCTCTTCCAGGCCCAGGGCCTCGAGGAACATGTCCTTTTCTTCGCCGTCATCGAGCTCGGCGATTTCCGCCTCGATCTTGTTGCACACCGGCACCACGATCGCGCCTTCTTCCTCGGCAATGGCCTTGACCACGTCCAGCAGGGGGTTGTTCTCGAAGCCGTCTTCGGCAACGTTGGCGATGTACATCACCGGCTTGGTGGTCAGCAGGTGGAAGCCACGGATGATCAGCTTCTCATCGCTGCTCATGTCCTTCATCAGGCTGCGGGCCGGCTTGCCTTCGGTGAAGTGGGCGATCAACTGCTCCAGCAGGGCTTTCTGGGCCACGGCATCCTTGTCACCGCCCTTGGCGTTGCGGGCGACTTTCTGCAACTGTTTTTCGCAGCTGTCGAGGTCGGCGAAGATCAGTTCCAGGTCGATGATTTCGATGTCGCGCTTGGGGTCGACGCTGTTGGACACGTGGATCACGTTGTCGTCTTCGAAGCAGCGGACCACATGGGCGATGGCGTCGGTTTCGCGGATGTTGGCCAGGAACTTGTTGCCCAGGCCTTCACCTTTCGAAGCACCGGCCACCAGGCCGGCGATGTCGACGAACTCCATGGTGGTGGGCAGCACGCGCTCGGGCACGACGATGGCGGCCAGGGCGTCCAGGCGCGGGTCGGGCATCGGCACGATACCGCTGTTGGGCTCGATGGTGCAGAAGGGGAAGTTCTCGGCCGCGATCCCGGATTTGGTCAGGGCGTTGAACAGGGTGGACTTGCCGACGTTAGGCAGGCCGACGATGCCGCAATTGAATCCCATGGTGTATTCCCCGAGGAGTAGAGTCAGGCCTTCTGGCTGTGCAGGTTTTTCATCGCGCGGTTCCATTCACCGGCGAAGATATCCGGCAGCACGCCGAGGGCAAAATCGATGCTGGCATCGAGTTTTTCCTGTTCGGCGCGTGGCGCACGACCCAGGACAAAGTTTGAAACCATACTGGCAACGCCCGGATGGCCGATGCCGAGCCGCAGGCGGTGAAAGGTATTCTGATTACCGAGCTGCGCGATGATGTCCCGCAGTCCGTTGTGCCCGCCATGGCCGCCGCCGGTCTTGAGCTTGGCGACGCCTGGCGGCAAGTCGAGTTCGTCGTGGGCCACCAGGATCTCTTCCGGCTTGATGCGGAAGAAGCCGGCAAGCGCCGCCACGGCCTGGCCGCTGCGGTTCATGTAGGTGGTGGGAATCAACAGACGAATGTCCTGACCCTGGTGACTGAAGCGCCCGGTCAGGCCGAAATATTTGCGATCGGCGACAAGGTTGATCCCTTGTTTTTCGGCGATGCGCTCAACAAAAAGGGCCCCTGCGTTATGCCGGGTCTGTTCGTATTCGGTGCCTGGATTACCCAGGCCAACGATCAGTTTGATGGCAGTCACGATAGGGGCCCTTCTTTGGAGTGGTGGATGACATCGCCGCAACCGGTGCTACGGCGAAAGTGGACGACAAGAGCTGGGTTGCCTTGCGGCAAACTTCGCGTTCTCGCCCGCTTTCTCGCTACGTTCCAGTCCGCGATGTACTCCGCTTAACTCCCGCGTCAGAGTGAATTACTCTGCAGCGCCTTCTGCAGCTTCTGGAGCAACACGTGGAGCGTGGACGTTGGCTACTGCCAGGTCGTTGCCGTGTGCCAGGGCCACGAATTCAACGCCTTTAGGGGCCTTGATGTCGGACAGGTGAACAATGGTGCCGATTTCAGCGTCAGCCAGGTCGACTTCGATGAACTCAGGCAGGTCTTTGGGCAGGCAGGAAACTTCGATTTCCGCGATTACGTGCGAGATCTCGCCGCCTTTCTTGACCGGAGCAGCTTCGTTGATGAAGTGCACTGGAACGATGGCGGTCAGTTTCTGACCAGCAACCACGCGAACGAAGTCAGCGTGCATCACGTGGCCTTTGGCTGGGTGACGTTGCAGGGCCTTGATCACGACGTTCTGCTTGGTGCCACCAACGTTCAGTTCGATGATGTGGCTGTAGGCAGCTTCGTTTTCCAGCAGCTTGGCAACTTCTTTGGCCAGCATGCTGATGGATTCAGGGGCTTTGTCGCCACCGTAAACTACAGCTGGAACCAGGCTTGCGAGACGACGCAGGCGGCGGCTCGCACCTTTCCCCAGGTCGGAACGCACTTCAGCATTCAGAGTAAAATCGTTCATGTTGTATCTCCAAAATAACCACACTCGCCCCAGCGTTTGCGACCAGCGCTAAAGGCGATATGGGCAAAAAAGCCCCGTCCCAACACAGGTTGGGACGGGGCGCTTTTCGTCATCGGGATGTTCTGCCAGGGACGGGCCCTAGCGGAACATCGCGCTGATCGATTCTTCGTTGCTGATACGGCGAACCGCCTCGGCAACTACCGGTGCGATATCCAGTTGACGGATACGCGCACAGGCTTGTGCTGCAGCGGACAGCGGGATGGTGTTGGTCACCACCAGCTCGTCCAGCACGGAATTTTCAATGTTCTCGATGGCCCGACCCGACAGCACAGGGTGTGTGCAGTAGGCAAAGACCTTGGCTGCGCCATGCTCTTTCAGGGCCTTGGCCGCGTGGCACAGGGTGCCGGCGGTATCGACCATGTCATCGACCAGAATGCAGGTGCGTCCTTCGACGTCGCCGATGATATGCATCACTTCGGAGTGATTGGCTTTCTCACGACGCTTGTCGATGATCCCGAGATCAACGCCCAGGGACTTGGCCACGGCACGTGCACGCACGACGCCGCCAATGTCCGGGGACACGATCATCAGGTTTTCGAAACGCTGATCTTCGATGTCATCCACCAGAACCGGGGAGCCGTAGATGTTATCTACCGGAATATCGAAGAAGCCCTGAATCTGGTCAGCATGCAGATCAACCGTGAGAACACGGTCGATGCCGACTACGGTGAGCATGTCAGCGACGACTTTCGCGCTGATAGCCACACGTGCGGAACGCGGACGGCGATCCTGACGGGCATAACCAAAATAAGGAATAACAGCAGTGATACGAGTAGCTGAGGAACGGCGGAAGGCGTCGGCCATCACCACGAGTTCCATCAGGTTATCGTTGGTCGGAGCGCAAGTCGGCTGAATAATGAAGACGTCTTTACCGCGGACATTTTCATTGATCTCGGCAGTAATTTCGCCGTCGGAAAATTTTCCAACAGAGATGTCACCGAGAGGGATATGCAGCTGACGTACGACACGCCGAGCCAGATCGGGGTTAGCGTTCCCCGTAAAGACCATCATCTTGGACACGCGCAGTACCTGAAGGCTGAGGGTATACCTGGATGAGTATAGGAAAATGGCAGGGGCGGCTGGATTCGAACCAACGCATGGCAGGATCAAAACCTGCTGCCTTACCGCTTGGCGACGCCCCTGTATCTGTTGCTTCGAATGCCTGGCACTCGGTTCCTTTAGAGCAGACTTTGCAGCTTGCGATGCAACATCGAAACGTTGCTTCCTTTGGCTACAAACCCTGTAAGGGTCTCTGTAAGAAGGGCCGAGACTTTATCAGCTTCAGCTTTGCTTGGGAAGCCCCCAAACACACAACTTCCAGTTCCAGTCAGTTTTGCTTCGGTAAATTTACCTAGCAAATTCAATGCGTTACGTACTTCTGGATAACGCCTTGCGACTACCGGAAGGCAGTCGTTTCTGCTGTTTCCCTTGGGAACGGGGCGCACTTTAATGGGCGCGGTGTTCCGTGTCAACAAAGGATCTGAAAAAATTTCTGCTGTACTAACAGACACTTGCGGGACCAGTACCAGATACCAGGGTTCTTCGGGATATTCAGGGGTCAGTTTTTCCCCCACACCTTCGGCGAAGGCAGCATGCCCGCGGACGAAAACCGGAACATCGGCGCCCAGGGTCAGCCCCAGTGCAGCCAGTCGGTCTTCGTCCCAGCCCAGTTGCCACAAGTGATTGAGGCCCAGCAGGGTGGTGGCGGCATTCGAACTGCCGCCGCCGATGCCGCCGCCCATGGGCAGGATCTTGTCGATCCAGATGTCGATGCCCTGGGTGCAGCCCGATTGTTCCTGGAGTTTCTTCGCTGCCTTGACGATCAGGTTGCTGTCGTGGGGCACGCCTTCGAACGCGGTGTGCAGGCGAATCACGCCGTCATCGCGCAGGGCGAAAGTGATTTCATCGCCGTAGTCGAGAAACTGGAACAGGGTCTGCAGCTCGTGATAGCCATCTTCACGGCGACCGAGGATGTGCAGCATCAGATTGAGTTTGGCCGGGGAGGGCAGGGTCAGTTTTTCCACGGACATTTCATTGCCCCAGCTTGCGCGGCAGCCATTCCTTGATCACCAGGGTGACGTCAAGGTCGCTGCCGTGCAGTTTGATCCGCTCGGGCAGCCAATAGCCGTTCTGCTGCGAGTAGCTGCTGTATTCCACCTGCCAGCCATCTTGCTCCAGGCTCGCCAGATGGCTGTCGCCGTCCAGGGTCAGGCGGCTTTTGCTGTCGGGCGCGGGCAGGCCGCGAACCCACCAGGCCAGGTGCGAGACCGGCAGCTTCCAGCCCAGCTGTTCTTCCAGCAGGGTTTCCGGGCTTGCGGATTCATAGCGACCCTGGTTGGCCACTTCCAGGCTGACCTGGCCGGGACGACCGGTGAGTCGTGCGGCGCCACGGCCCAGCGGGCCTGACAGGCGGATGTCGTAGTAGTCCTGGCGTTGCAGCCAGAACAGCGTGCCGCTGCCGGAATCCTTGGGGGCACGAATGCCGATCTTGCCGTTGATCTGCCAGCCGTCGAGGCCGGTCAGTTGATCCTTGTGCAAGCGCCATTGCGCAGGGTTGCCCTGGCCCTGGACGGACTCGCGGGCACCGAAGCCGGCGCAGCCGGCCAGCAGGGCGATAAAGCTGAAAACGATAAAGTGGCGCAAAAACATGGTCTTAAAGAGTCTCTGATCCGGTCAGGCGTTTGATGGTGCCGCGTAGCACGGGGCTGTCGGGCTGATCCTTGAGGAACTTGCTCCAGATCTGCTTGGCCTCGCGCTGCTTGCCGTTGTTCCACAGCACTTCACCCAGGTGCGCCGCCACTTCCTGATCGGGGAAGCGTTCCAGGGCCTGGCGCAGCAGGCGTTCGGCTTCGTCCAGGTTGCCCAGGCGGAAATTCACCCAGCCCAGGCTGTCGAGGACGGCCGGGTCTTCCGGAGTCAGCTGGTGGGCTTGCTCGATCAGGGTCTTGGCTTCGGCATAGCGTGTGGTGCGGTCAGACAAGGTGTAGCCCAGGGCGTTCAATGCCATGGCATTGTCCGGTTCGCGCTGGATGATCAGGCGCAGATCCTTTTCCATCTGCGCCAGGTCATTGCGTTTTTCCGCCTGCATGGCACGGGTGTACAGCAGGTTCATGTCGTCGGGGTATTGCTGCAGGGCCTGCTGGATGACTTTCCAGGCGCGCTCGCCCTGGTTGTTCGCCGACAGGGTCTCGACTTCGATCAGGTACAGCTGGATGGCGTAGTCGGGTTGGGCGTCGCGGGCCGCCACCAGGCGCTTTTGCGCCTCGTCGGTGCGGCCGTTGTTCATCAGGATATCGGCCTGGCGCAACTGTGCGGGCAGGTAGTCATTGCCCGGGCCGACCTGGCCGTATTCGATCAAGGCCCCTTGCGGGTCGTTGAGTTCTTCGGCGATCCGGCCCAGGTTCAGGTGTGCGGAGTCTTCGTGGCTTTCACGGGCAATCAGGTCTTCCAGGTAGCCCTTGGCTTCTTCCCAGGCCTTGGCCTCCAGGCAGACGAGTGCCAGTGAATAGCGCAGTTCGTCATCTTCCGGATATTGCTGGACCAGACTGGAGAACTGGGTCTTGGCATCCTCCATGCGGTCCTGCTCCACCAGCATGCGGGCGTAGGTCAGGCGCAGGCGCTTGTCGTCCGGGTACTTGCGGATGCTTTTTTCCAGCAGCGGCAGGGCTTCTTTACCCCGGTTCAGGCTTTGCAGCAGGCGGGCGCGCAGCAGCAATGGCGCAACTTCACCGTCTTCCGGTGGGTTCTGTTCCAGCAGGGCCAGGGCTTCCTTGGCGTCGCCGTCCTGTTGCATGAGCAAGGCCTTGCCGAAAATCAACTGGCTGTTGTGCGGGTGTTTCTGCAGCAGGCGGTCGAAGCTTTTCATCAGGCCGTTGCGCGTGTCCTGGTCGGTATCGGCTGCGGACAGGGCAAGAAAGTCGAAGTGGGTATCGCCCTTGCCTTGCAGGACCTTCTCCATATAGACCATCGAGTCGTCATAGCGCCCGGCCCGGGCCAGCTGGATCGCGGCGGCTCGCTGCGCTTCCAGGTCGTCGGGGGCGTTTTTCGCCCAGATCAGCGATGTGTCCAGGGCAGCCTGGTCGGCGCCTAGGTACTCGGCGATGCGAAAGGCCCGCTCGGAGATGCCCGGATCCTGGGTGTTGATGGCCTGGGTCACGTAGTTGTCCAGGGCAATGTCGAAACGATTGCGCTGGCCCGCGAGTTCAGCGCTCAGCAGGCTGAAGACGGTGTCTTCGCTGAACGAGGAATAGACCTTGGGCTTTTCAGGGGCGGAGGTGCTGTCTTCCACCGGCGACGTAGCGTCCGATGAAACGGGTGCCAGAGATTGGCAACCGCTGAGGAAGACAAAGGCGAGGAGCAACGCGGAAGATCTATTCATATAGGAAGAGGGCGACTAACCTGCGGTCGGATCATCATGACACAAGCCTTCGGCCAAACATAACCGAGACTCAACGGGATGCCAGAACAGAGGCAGTCTATTAGTTTCTGCGCGAAAACTGCCTGCGCTTCGACCATGCTGCGCGCTGGGCGGCCTTGGCGCTACGCAGAAACAGGCTCGGAATGCTCATTTAGGCTCCTAAACTCCGCTTCCTCGCCTGTTTTCGCCTTGCCTGATCTTCGCTCGGCGAGTTTTGGCACAAAACTAGGACAATAGTCGGCGGTAGTTGTTCTGAGTCGGGCGAAGTAGGACAATTGCCGGCTTCTCGACATCATCAGCGACCTTGAATGGCCTTCCTTGCACTCGGTATTAACCACAAGACTGCTTCTGTAGACGTCCGCGAGCGCGTGGCCTTTACCCCTGAGCAGTTGGTTGAGGCCTTGCAGCAGCTCTGCCGACTCACCGACAGCCGCGAAGCTGCGATCCTCTCCACCTGCAATCGCAGTGAGCTCTATATAGAACAGGATCATCTTTCTGCGGATGTGGTGCTGCGCTGGCTGGCGGAATATCACCATTTGAGCCTAGACGAGCTGCGCGCCAGTGCCTACGTGCATGAGGACGATGCGGCAGTTCGTCACATGATGCGGGTGGCGTCGGGGCTGGATTCGCTGGTACTGGGCGAGCCGCAGATTCTCGGGCAGATGAAGTCCGCCTACGCCGTGGCCCGCGAGGCCGGCACCGTCGGGCCGCTGCTGGGCCGGCTGTTCCAGGCCACATTCAGCGCCGCCAAGCAGGTGCGCACCGACACCGCCATCGGTGAGAACCCGGTGTCCGTGGCCTTCGCCGCGGTGAGCCTGGCGAAACAGATTTTCAGCGACCTGCAACGCAGTCAGGCCCTGCTGATCGGCGCCGGGGAGACCATCACCCTGGTGGCCCGGCACCTGCACGACCTGGGAGTCAAGCGTATCGTCGTGGCCAACCGTACCCTGGAGCGCGCCAGCCTCCTGGCGGAGCAATTCGGTGCCCATGCCGTGCTGCTTTCGGATATTCCCCAGGAACTGGTGCACAGCGACATCGTCATCAGTTCCACCGCCAGCCAGTTGCCGATCCTCGGCAAGGGCGCAGTGGAAAGTGCCTTGAAGCTGCGCAAGCACAAGCCGATTTTCATGGTGGACATCGCCGTTCCCCGGGATATCGAGCCAGAAGTCGGCGAGTTGGACGACGTTTACCTCTATACCGTCGACGACTTGCACGAAGTGGTGGCAGAAAACCTCAAGAGCCGCCAGGGCGCGGCCCAGGCCGCCGAGGAACTGGTGAACATCGGCGCCGAGGATTTCATGGTGCGCCTGCGGGAACTGGCGGCGGTGGATGTGCTCAAGGCCTATCGTCAGCAGAGCGAACGCCTGCGCGATGAAGAACTGCAGAAAGCCCTGCGCATGCTGGCCAACGGCAGCGGCGCCGAGGACGTGCTGGCCCAGTTGGCCCGCGGCCTGACCAATAAACTGTTGCACGCGCCGAGCGTGCAGTTGAAAAAGCTCTCCGCCGAAGGCCGCCTCGATGCGCTGGCCATGGCCCAAGAACTCTTTGCCCTCGGTGAGGGCTCATCGGATAAAACCCCGTAATGAAAGCGTCACTGCTCAGTAAGCTGGACATTCTCCAGGATCGTTTCGAGGAACTGACCGCCTTGCTCGGCGATGCTGAGGTCATTTCCGATCAGGCCAAGTTCCGCGCCTACTCCAAGGAATACGCGGAAGTCGAGCCGATCGTGGCTACTTATAAACAGGTGCTCAAGGTCCAGGCGGACCTTGAAGGCGCCCAGGCGCTGCTCAAGGACAACGACCCGGACCTGCGGGAAATGGCCGCCGAGGAAGTGCGCGAGGCCAAGGAACAACTGGCCGAACTGGAAAGCAGCCTGCAGCGCATGCTGCTGCCCAAGGACCCCAACGACGGGCGCAACGTATTCCTGGAAATCCGTGCCGGCACCGGCGGCGACGAGGCGGCGATCTTCTCCGGCGACCTGTTCCGCATGTATTCCCGTTACGCCGAGCGGCGCGGCTGGCGGCTGGAGATCCTCTCGGAAAACGAGGGTGAGCACGGCGGCTACAAGGAAGTCATTGCCCGGGTCGAAGGCGAGAGCGTCTACGGCAAGCTGAAGTTCGAATCCGGCGCGCACCGCGTGCAGCGAGTGCCGGCCACCGAATCCCAGGGCCGCATCCACACTTCGGCCTGCACCGTGGCAGTACTGCCCGAGCCGGATGAACAGGAAGCCATCGAGATCAACCCAGCGGACCTGCGCATCGACACCTATCGCTCCTCGGGTGCCGGTGGCCAGCACGTGAACAAGACCGACTCGGCGATCCGCATCACCCACATCCCTTCGGGGATCGTGGTGGAGTGCCAGGAAGAGCGTTCCCAGCACAAGAACCGGGCGCGGGCCATGTCCTGGCTGTCGGCCAAGCTCAACGACCAGCAGACCAGTGCCGCGGCCAATGCCATTGCCAGCGAGCGCAAGTTGCTGGTGGGCTCGGGGGACCGTTCCGAGCGCATCCGCACTTACAACTTCCCCCAGGGCCGGGTCACCGATCACCGCATCAACCTGACCCTGTATTCCCTGGACGAAATCCTCGCCGGGGGCGTGGAAGCCGTCATCGAGCCGTTGCTGGCTGAATATCAGGCCGATCAACTTGCGGCATTGGGTGAGTAAATGACCATCATCGCCAGCCTGCTGCGCGCAGCCCAACTGCCCGACTCGCCGACCCCGCGCCTGGATGCCGAGCTGCTCCTGGCCGCGGCCCTGGGCAAGCCCCGCAGCTTTCTCCACACCTGGCCGGAGCGCATCGTGCCCAGCGAGGCGGCCCTGGTGTTCACCGACTACCTGCAGCGACGCCGCTCCGGCGAGCCGGTGGCCTATATCCTTGGCCAGCAGGGCTTCTGGAAGCTCGACCTGGAGGTGGCGCCCCACACCCTGATCCCGCGCCCCGACACCGAACTACTGGTGGAAGCGGCGCTGGAACTGTTGCCCGCGACCCCAGCCACGGTCCTTGACCTGGGCACCGGCAGTGGTGCCATCGCCCTGGCCCTGGCCAGCGAGCGCCCGGCCTGGCAGGTCACGGCGGTGGACCGGGTACTGGAAGCCGTGGCCCTGGCCGAACGCAACCGCCAGCGCCTGCAACTGGACAACGTCAGCGTGCTCAGCAGCCACTGGTTCAGCTCCATCGAGTCCCGGCGCTTTGATCTGATCATCAGCAACCCGCCCTACATTGCCGAAGCCGACCCCCATCTGGTGGCCGGCGACGTGCGCTTCGAGCCGGAAAGCGCCCTGGTGGCGGGCAAGGATGGCCTGGACGACCTGCGGCTGATCGTCGCCCAGGCTCCGCAGCACCTGGAGGCCGGTGGCTGGCTGATGCTGGAGCACGGTTACGATCAGGCCGCGGCGGTCCGCGAGTTGCTGGCTGCCCAGGGTTTCATCGAAGTCCACAGCCGGGTCGACCTCGGTGGACATGAGCGCATTAGCCTCGGGTGCCGGCCGTGCTGACCGACCAGGAGCTGTTGCGCTATAGCCGACAGATTCTGTTGCAGCATGTCGATATCGACGGCCAGCTGCGCCTCAAGGAAAGCCGCGTGCTGATCGTCGGCCTCGGCGGTCTCGGTGCTCCCGCAGCCTTGTACCTGGCGGCGGCGGGGGTTGGTGAGCTGCACCTGGCCGACTTCGACAGCGTGGACCTGACCAACCTGCAACGGCAGATCATCCACGACAGCCACAGCGTCGGGGTCAGCAAGGTGGACTCGGCCATCAGTCGCCTGTCTGCCCTCAACCCGGAGGTCCGCCTGGTACCCCATCGTCAGGCGCTGGATGTCGATACCCTGGCCGTTGCCGTGGCGGCGGTGGACCTGGTGCTCGATTGCTCCGACAACTTCAGTACCCGCGAGGCGGTGAACGCCGCTTGCGTGGCGGCCGGCAAGCCCCTGGTCAGCGGTGCGGCGATCCGCCTGGAAGGGCAATTGTCGGTCTTCGACCCGCGGCGCCCGGAAAGCCCTTGCTACCACTGTCTATACGGGCATGGCAGCGAAGCCGAACTGACCTGCAGCGAAGCCGGGGTGCTCGGCCCGCTGGTGGGCACCGTGGGCAGCCTGCAGGCCCTGGAAGCCCTGAAACTGCTGGCCGGGTTTGGCGAGCCGCTGGTGGGCCGGTTGTTGTTGATCGATGCCCTGGGCACGCGCTTTCGCGAGTTGCGGGTCAAGCGCGATCCGGGGTGCAGCGTCTGTGGTACCCATCGTGAGTGAAGCGCCGATCGGGGTGTTCGACTCCGGCGTCGGCGGCCTCTCGGTGCTGACGGAAATACAACAGTTGCTGCCCCACGAGTCGCTGCTGTATTTCGGCGACTGCGGGCATATTCCCTATGGCGAAAAGACCCCGGAGTTCATTCGCCAGCGTTGCAGCCTGATGGCCCGGTTCTTTCGTGAACAGGGCGCCAAGGCTCTGGTGCTGGCCTGCAACACTGCTACCGTGGCCGGGGTGGCCGACCTGCGCCGCGATTATCCGGACTGGCCCATCGTTGGCATGGAGCCTGCGGTCAAGCCGGCGGCGGCCGCGACCCGCAGCGGCGTGGTCGGGGTGCTGGCCACCACCGGCACCTTGCAGAGTGCCAAGTTTGCCGCCTTGCTCGACCGTTTCGCCACTGATGTGAAGGTCGTCACGCAGCCCTGCCCGGGGCTGGTGGAGATGATCGAGAATGGCGACTTGCACAGTGCCGCTCTGCGCCAACTGTTGCACGGCTACCTCGAGCCTCTGCTGGCTGCCGGCTGCGACACCATTATCCTGGGCTGCACCCATTATCCGTTTCTCAAGCCGCTGCTGGCGCAGATGCTGCCCGGGCCCATCAGCCTGATCGATACCGGCGCCGCGGTTGCCCGGCAATTGCAGCGGCTGCTCGACGAAGGCGATCTGCGCGCCCAGGGGCCAGCCCGGGAAACCTGTTTCTGGACCAGTGGCGATGTCCCGCACTTTGCCCGGGTGCTGCCTCTGTTGTGGAAAGAGTCTGCTGAAGTCCTGCCTTTGCAGTTGTGAAAAAATCGTGAAAAATCCCTTCGCTGGCGCTGAACTTCTGAATGCGCGCTGGCTTCTATAGCCTATCCACAGGGTTGTACAACACCATATAAAACCGTTCGAAAAGGATGTTCCTGATGAAGCGACTGTTGTGTTTGGCTGCACTTGCGGCCGGGTTGTTGGGGCACAGTTTTTCCGCGCAGGCGGCCGGAGTCGAGTTCTCCGTGGGGCAAACTGGCGATTCGACCCAGGCCTATCGGCTGGGTATGCAATGGGATTGGGACAAGAGCTGGCTGCAAAGTGACGTCGGCCGTCTCACAGGTTACTGGAGCGGCGCCTACACCTATTGGGATGGCGACAAGACCTCCAGCAACCACAGCCTGTCGTTCTCCCCGGTGCTGGTCTACGAATTCGCCGGGGCCAGCGTCAAGCCCTACATCGAGGCCGGCATCGGGGTAGCGGCCTTTGCCCATACCCAGGTCGAGGACAACAAGCTGGGGTCATCCTTCCAGTTCGAAGACCGCATCGGTTTCGGCCTGCGCTTCGCCGGTGGCCATGAAGTCGGTATCCGCGCCACGCACTACTCCAACGCCGGCATCAAGACCCCCAACGACGGTATCGAAAGCTACGCTCTGCATTACACGATGCCGCTCTGAGGCCGCTATCAGCGATACGCCGTGGCAATTCCCCGGCGTTCGCTCAAGCAATCGGCCTCGCCCAGCTCGAACTCGCGACAGATCAGCGGCCGCAGCTCATAGATGCTGCAACGCATGCTGTCGCGGTCCAGCGCCGCGCACCAGCCGTCATCCAGGCGGCGCATGACTTCCCCTCCCCAATCGTCGGTATCGATAAAACGCTCGGGCACCCCGGTGTCGGTGATCAGCATGACCTCCAGCTGGCAGCAACAGGCGGCGCAGGTGGAGCAACTGACGGCGGGTTCGGCGGCGATGGAGGTAACGGGGATGGTGGTCATAGGCGCGCAGTGTAAGGCAGTGAGCCCGGGCTGTGTTAAAGCCCGGACGGATGCTCAGTCTCCGGTGACCAGTGGCGGCTCTTGCGGGGCCGGCCGCGCGAGCACGTGCAGCAGCGGCAATAGCAGCGCCCAGAGCAGCCCCAGGCCGAGCAGGGTGGGGCCGGTGCCGTAGGGAAAGGTCACTCCCGCCAGGCGCCCCCCGGCGTAGTAGGAAAGCGGCCCGCCCAATGCCCCCAGCACACACCCCAGCCACCAGGGCCGGGCGCTCCAGGCCAGGCCATGGCGCAGTGTGGTGGCCAGCAGGGCCCAGAGCAGCATCAGCCACAAGGGCACCAGCAGGCTGACTTGCTGGAACTGAAACACCCCGAGCCAACTGAGGAAGCTGTCCAGGGCGATGCCGATCAGGGCAATGCCGACGATCATCGGGCCTTCGTCGGCCCAGCGGCCGATCCAGTGCAGATGCGCCAGCAGGATCGCCACCCCCAGCAGCAGCCAGAGGCTGTCGCCGCTGAGCACGCAGATGAACCAGCCCAGCTGGAACAGCAGGGCATTGACCAGTTGCCTAGGCATCGAGGCGCCCGAGCAGCGGTTGTGGCGCGGCCGCAGGTTTGGCCAGCAGCAGTTGGGCGGTGCCGATGCTGCGTTCCAGGAAGCCGCCTTCGCAATAGCACAGGTAGAACTCCCAGAGCCGCAGGAAGTATTCGTCGTAGCCCAGTTCGCCGAGGCGGCCATGGGCGCGGCGGAAGTTCTCGTGCCACAGGCGCAGGGTGCGGGCGTAATGCAGGCCGAAGTCCTCCATGTGTAGCAGGTTCATGTCGGTGTCGCGGCTGACCACTTCGAGCATCTTCTGTACGCAGGGCAGGGCGCCACCGGGAAAGATGTAGCGCTGGATGAAATCCACGCCATTTTTCGCCTGCTCATAGCGCTGGTCGCGAATGGTGATGGCCTGTAGCAGCATCAGGCCGTTGCTCTTGAGCAGGTGCGCGCATTGCTTGAAGTAGGTGGGCAGGAAGCGGTGGCCCACGGCTTCGATCATCTCGATCGACACCAGCTTGTCGTACTGGCCCCGCAGGTCGCGGTAATCCTCCAGCAGCAGGGTTACCCGGTCCTGCAGGCCGGCGGCCTCTATCCGCTGCCGGGTATAGGCGAACTGCTCCCTGGACAGGGTCGTGGTGGTCACCCGGCAGCCGTAGTGTTGCGCGGCATACAGGGCCATGCTGCCCCAGCCGGTGCCGATCTCCAGCAGGTGGTCCTCGGGCTTGAGCGCCAGCTTCTGGCAGATGCGTTGCAGCTTGTTCAGCTGGGCCTGCTCCAGGCTGTCTTCGGCGCTGCGAAACTGCGCGGCGGAGTACATCATGGTGGGGTCGAGGAACTGCTCGAACAGCTCGTTGCCCAGGTCGTAGTGGGCCGCGATGTTTTTCTGCGAGCCCTTGCGGGTATTGCGGTTGAGCCAGTGCAGGCCGCGGATCAGCGGCCGGCCCAGTTTCGCCAGGCCGCCTTCCATGGCGTCCAGCACGTCCAGGTTGCTGACGAACACGCGGATCACCGCGGTCAGGTCCGGGGTGCTCCAGTAGCCGTGGATGAATGCCTCGCCGGCGCCGATCGAACCGCTGCTGGCCACCAGGCCCCAGGCGCTGGAGTCGTGGATGTGGATTTCCCCCAGCAGGGCGGCACCACTGCTGCCGAACACCAGGCGTTCGCCCTCTTCGCAGACCACCAGTTGGCCGTGCCTGAGCTGCGCCAGTTGTCGCAGCACGCCACGGCGCAGCAGGCTGGCGGTGAGGCTGTGGGTGCTGAGCAAGGGGGTTCTGGCCGAGATGCTAGAGGATTTCATGGCGGCGATCCTTGGGTTGTACGACGGCTGTGCGATAGGCGCCAACGGCGGCCCGATGGGGAAAAAAGCGCATGCCCTTGGCGGCCAGGCGCAGGGCCTGCCAGTAGATCGCCAGGCAGGTCTTGGCGGTCATCCATGGAAAATGTCGCAGGTACTGGTGCAGGCTGCGTCGATCCAGAGGCTGGCGTTGCAGGTTGAGGGTGGCGTCGAACACCTTGAGCTCGCCCTGCCAGTCGGCCATGTGCACGCCCAGCCGCTCGGCCGGCGGGCTGAAGCTCATGCGGTACTCCAGATCCCGGGGCAGGAATGGCGATACGTGGAAGGCCTTGGCCACGGCGAAGTGCTGGTGCTCGGGCGTTGTGGCAGTGCCCGGGCGGGCCGGTAGCACATAGTGATAGCGCTCGCGCCAGGGGGTGTTGGTGACTTCGCAGAGAATCGCCGCCAATTGCCCGTTGGCCTCGAAGCAATAGAAGAAGCTCACCGGATTGAACGCCAGCCCCCAGCTGCGCACCTGGGTCAGCAGGCGTATTGCGCCGCTGGGAGCGTGGCCGATGGCCGCGGCCACCTGCTGGCGTACCGCGTCGATCAGGCGCATGCCCTGGCCGGTGAAGGTCGGCAGGTAGTCGCTTTCACGGAAGGCGAAGGGTGCGAAACGGCTGCGGCCTGCCAGGGGCGAGAGCCCCAGCACCGCTTCCTGCTCGTCCAGGTCCAGGTACAGCAGGCCGATCCGGTAGCGGAAGGCATGGTCCTTGGGGGCGAAGCGCCGGTGGCTGATCCAGCCGTTGTACAGGGCGCTGTTCACAGTTGCTCTCCAAAGGCCTGGGCCACGCGCAAGGCGCTGACCACGCCGTCTTCATGGAAGCCGTTGGCCCAGTAGGCTCCGCAATAGAAGCTGTGGTGCGCGCCCTGCAGTTCGCCCCAGCGCGCTTGTGCGGCCAGCGCGCCGAGACTGTATTGCGGGTGGGCGTAGGTGTAGCGGGCAAGAATCTTCGAAGGGTCGATGGCGGCGCTCTGGTTGAGGCTGACGCAGAAGGTACTGCTGCTTTGCAGGCCCTGGAGAATGTTCATGTCGTAGGTCACGGCTGCGGCCTTTTCGGCGCTGGCGTCGAGGCGGTAGTTCCAGCTGGCCCAGGCCAGGCGCCGGCGTGGCAGCAGGCGGGTATCGGTGTGCAGCACCACGTCGTTGTCGGCGTAGGGCAGGGCCTGGAGGATTTCCTGTTCAGCGAGGCTCGGGCTGGATAGCAGTTGCAGGGCCTGGTCGCTGTGGCAGGCGAACACCACCTTGTCGAAGCGCTCGCTGCCGGCGTCGCTGTGGATAAGTACGCCCTGCTCATCGCGTTCGACCCGCCGCACCGGGCAGTCGAGACGGATGTGCTGGCGAAAGCTTGCGGTCAGCGGCTCGATGTAACGGCTGGAGCCGCCTTCGATCACGCACCATTGCGGGCGGTTGCTCACCGAGAGCAAGCCGTGGTTCTTGAAGAAACGCACGAAGAACTGCAAAGGGAAACCGAGCATCTGCCCCGGCGACATCGACCAGATCGCTGCGCCCATGGGCACGATGTAGTGGCGGATAAAACGCTCGCCGTAGCCCTGGCTTTGCAGGTACTGGCCCAGGGTGGTGTCGGCGGCGATGCGTTGTTGCAGCAGGTCCTGCTGGGAGGCCCGGTTGAAGCGCAGGATGTCCCGCAGCATGCCCCAGAACCCCGGTGACAGCAGGTTGCGCCGCTGGGCGAAGAGGCTGTTGAGGTTGTTGCCGTTGTACTCCAGCCCGGAGGCTGGGTCGCACACCGAAAAGCTCATCTCGGTGGCTTTGTAGCGCACCCCGAGCTGCTTCAGCAGGCGAATGAAGTTGGGGTAGGTCCAGTCGTTGAAGACGATGAAGCCGGTGTCCACGGCCTGGGTCTCGCCATTGAGGCTGACGTTCACGGTGTGGGTATGGCCGCCGATCCAGCTGCCGGCCTCGTAGACCCGGATGTCATGCCGGCGGTTGAGCACATAGGCGCAGGTCAGGCCAGCGATGCCGCTGCCGATGATGGCGATTTTCACGATGTTTCCCCGCTACGGGCCAGGCGCCTGGCAATGCCCAGTTGCAGGCGGCCGGGCAGCCAGGCCAAGAGCTTGAGGCCGAAGATGAACAGACCTGGGAAGGCGATCTCCAGGGGGCGCCTGCCCAGATGCCGGTGGATATGCCGGGCGGCCTGTTCGGCGGTCCAGCGCATGGGCATCGGGAAATCGTTGCGTGCGGTCAGTGGCGTGTCGACAAAACCCGGGCTGACCAGGGTCACGTCGATGCCTTCGGCAGCAAGATCGATACGCAGGGACTGCAGCAGATAGCGCAGCGCCGCCTTGGAGGCGCCATAGGCACCGGCCCGGGGCAGTGGCAAACAGGTCACCGAACTGGCCACGCCCACCAGGTACGGGCGATTGCCTGCGCGCAACAGCGGCAGTGCGGCCTCGATGCAGTAGCTGGCGGCCAGCAGGTTGGTGTTCAGCACCCGTTCGATCAGCGCTGCGTCGAACTGCTGTACCTCGATGTATTCGCAGGTCCCGGCATTCAGGATCACCGTGTCCAGGGCGCCCCAGGCCTGGGCGATGCGCTTGCCGATCTCGCGTACCTGCAAGGCATCGGTGAGGTCGCCGGGCACCACCAGCACTCGGCCCGGATAGCGCTTGGCCAGGGCCTCCAGGGGCTCGCGGGAACGGGCGCTGAGCGCCAGCTGGGCCCCGGCCTTGAGCAGTTCTTCGGCCAGGGCTGCGCCGATGCCGCTGCTGGCACCGGTGAGCCAGACCCTTCGTGGCATGGCAGGCTTCATCCGAGCCTCCGTTTCAGCCAGGCGATCATCGCCCCGAGTAGCGGCAAGTGTTCATAGAGCAGGGCACCGGCGTCGAAATAGTCGCGGTGGCGGTAGACCCTGGCGTCGCGCCATTGCAGGTACGAGCAGCCCGCCACCTGGATCAGGCCGCCGCCGTTGAGGCGCGGGTGGCGGTAGCTCATGGTCCAGCGCAGGTAGCCCTGGCCCTCGGCGCACAGGTCGCTGCCGTGGAATTCAAAGCGCAGCTCACGGACGTTGGCGTAGAGCTCGGCGAAGTAGCCGCGCAACTGGGCCAGCCCCTGGACCTCGTGCAGAGGATCGGTGAACTGGATGTCATCGCTGTAGAGCTGCTCCAGTCGGTCGAGATTGTGCCGGTCGAGGGCGGCGAACTCCCGGGCGAAGTTGTCGAGAAAGTCACTCATGGCTCACCCCTGCATCCATTCGCGCGGGCAGTGCCTTGAACGCCGCCAGGGCCCGCTCCCGGGAGCGTGAAAGATCGACGATCGGCGCCGGGTAGCCAGGCACGCCGAACAGGCCGCCCATGGCCGCCGGGTTGTGGATATCTTTTTTGTTCAGCCCCGCCAGTTGCGGCAGCCAGTGCTTGATGAAGCGCCCCTCACTGTCGAACTTCTGCGACTGGCTGATGGGGTTGAAGATGCGGAAGTAGGGCGCCGAATCGGTGCCGGTGGACGAGCTCCACTGCCAGCCGCCGTTGTTGGCCGCCAGGTCGCCGTCGATCAGGTGGCGCATGAAGAAACGCTCGCCCTCGCGCCAGTCGATCAGCAGGTTCTTGGTCAGGAACATCGCCACCACCATGCGCAGGCGGTTATGCATCCAGCCGGTCTCCAGCAGCTGGCGCATGGCGGCATCGATGATCGGCAGGCCGGTGCGGGCCTCCTGCCAGGCCGCCAGTTCCTCGGGGGCATGGCGCCATTTCACCGCCTCGGTTTCCGGGCGAAAGGCCCGGTGCCGGGACACCCGTGGGTAGCCCACCAGGATGTGTTTGTAGAACTCGCGCCAGAGCAGCTCGTTGATCCAGGTGACGGCCCCGGGGCTGCCGCTTTCAAACTCGCCCTGGTTGCCGCGCAAGGCGGCGTGCAGGCACTGGCGGGGCGAGATCACGCCGGCGGCGAGGTAGGGCGAAAGCTGGCTGGTGCCGGGTTTGGCCGGGAAGTCGCGTTCGCTCTGGTAGTAGTGGATCTGTTCATCGCTGAACTGCTCCAGGCGCCTTTGTGCCTCGTCCTCGCCGGCGGGCCACAGCTCGCGCAGGGCTTGGGTGGGGCTGGGAAAGCCTTCGACCCGCTGCGGGAGCGGATCGGCGTTGATCGACAGCGGCAACTGAGCCCCGGGTGCCTTCACCAGGGCCGGCAGTGCGGTATGCAGGCGGCTGTAGCAGACCTTGCGAAACTGGCTGAAGACCTGGAAGTAGCCGCCGCTCTTGGTCAGTACGCTGCCGGGCTGGAACAGCAATTGGTCGAGATGACCCTGGACGCTGATTCCGGCGTGTTGCAGGGCCCGGGTCACGGCCGCATCGCGGCGGCTTTCGTGGATGCCGTATTCCTGGTTGAAGTGCAGCATCTGCACCTGCAATTGCCGGCACAGCTCCAGCAGGACCTGAGGCGCCTGCTCCCAGGTGGCGGCGCTGCGGATCAGCAGCGGGATATTCAGGCGGCCCAGGGCGGTGCTCAGCGACTGCAGGTTACGCAGCCAGAAATCGATCTTGCACGGTGCATCGTCATGGGCCAGCCACTGCTCCGGGCTCAGCAGATACACCGCTACGGCCGCGCCCCGCTGGGCAGCGGCGCTCAGGGCGGTGTTGTCATGTAGGCGCAGATCGCTGCGCAGCCAGATCAATTGCATGTCGGTTCCCGGATCAGAAAAGTCCTCGCTCGAGCAGTAGCTGGCAGGCCGCTATCGGGTCCTGGGCCAGGTACAGATCGGCGATTTCAGTGGTACATACGGACCACTGGGCGGGGTGGATGCACACCGCGGGTCCGACGATGAATTTTTTGCAGGCCACGCCGCTGAGCAGCCTGGGCAACTGGGCGGGGTTGAGTGCCTTGCCGGAATACAGCAGCAGGCCCCGGGCCTGCAGGCGTTCGGTGGCCAGGGCCAGTTCGCCGCCGGGCAGCGGCCAGTCGAAGACCTCCACCGGGCAGTCGGCGTTACTGGCCAGCCAGGCGGTGAGCCACAGGTGCGGCTCCAGTGGCAGGTCCGACTGATTGACCAGCAACAGCGGGGCGCCCTGCACTTGGCGGTTGTTGTGATAGATCCGGGCGCCGAGCTTGCTGCGCAGCCAGGAGTAGAAGAACACCTGTTCCATCTGGCTGCCGAACTGGCCTTGCCAGCGTTGTTGCAGTTCCGCCAGCAGCGGCATCAACAGGTGCTCGCACAGGGTCCGTGGCGGGTACAGCGCCATGGCCTGATTGAAGGTGTCGTCGACCTTGCGCTCGGCCAGCTGGCTGATGGCCCGGGCGAGGGCGGCGCGCAGGTGCAGCCAGTCATTCTCCACCTGGGGGCTGGAGCTGGTGTCGCTGTCCAGCAAGGGCTTGACCTGGCTCACCGCAACCCCTCGATTGAGCCAGGTGAGGATGGTCAGGATCTGCTGCACCTGCTCGCTGGAATACAGCCGGTGGCCCTTGGGCGTGCGCCGGGGCACGATCAGCCCGTAGCGGCGCTCCCAGGCCCGCAAGGTGACTGCGTTGACACCGGTCTGGCGCGCCACCTCGCGGATCGGCAGCCAGCCCTGTTCCTGGCAGTCGGTATCCGGGGCGGTGTCTTCGTCGACCGCTGGGGGGAAGGGTTTCATGGCTCAGATCGCGTTGCGCAGGCTGAGGTCTTCGGGGTGCGGCTGCAGGTACAGTTGCTGGGCAATGTAGGGATCGGGGTTCTGGCGCAAGTGGTGCTTGAGCAGGGTCAGGGGCACCACCAGCGGCACGATGCCCTGGCGGTACTGGCTGATGAGGCGTTGCATTTCCTGCTTGTCCTCGCTGCTGATGGCCCGCTTGAAGTAGCCACTGATGTGCTGCAGCACATTGCTGTGGGTGCCACGGGTGGCGCAGCGGCTCAGCGCTTCCATCAACTGGCTGAAGTAGCGTGGGCCGATCAGCGTCGCATCGCCCTTGCCCATGCTGCCCAACAGATTGCCCAGGGCCTTGTACTGTTCGGGGTGATGGGCCATCAGCAGGTATTTGCAGCGCGAGTGGAAGTCGGTGAGGGCGCGGCGGGTCAGGCCTTGCTTGAGCAACGCCTGCCAGTCGCGATAGACGTAGACCCGGGTCAGGAAGTTTTCCCGCAGTACCGGGTCGTTCAGGCGTCCGGCTTCTTCCACCGGCAGATTGGGATGCTGTGCGCAGAATGCCTGGGCATAGATTCCCCGGCCGCCGTTTCGGTGGGGAATGCCGTTGGCCTGGTACACCTTGACCCGCTCCAGACCACAGGATGGTGAGTTCTGCATGAAGATATAGCCACAGATATCGTCTACCTGGGCCGCCATGCGCTCGCCATATTCCGCGAGGGGCAGGGTGACATCCAGGCTGGCATCCACGGTGCCTACGGCCCGGGGTTGCTCGGGGTCGCCGACCAGTCGAATAGGTTCGCGGGGGGTGCCCATGCCGATCGCAACTTCCGGACACAGAGGCAGGAAATCGAAGTAGTCACTGAGTACTCGGCTGCACAGGCGAGACTCCTTGTGCCCACCGTTGTAGCGGACCTCGACGCCCATCAGGCAGGCGCTGATGGCAATTTTCGGCTTGGCGGACATGGTGCAACCTCCGGGGCTTACCTGTACAAAAAAGTAACGCTGTACAACTTGTCTTCATCATAGAATTAAAGTTGTACAAGTCAAATTATTTGTATAGGTATTGCCTGGTAGGTTGTCGGGTTATTTCCAGCCCATTCGCCAGTCGCTGTCGTTGAGCAGGGTTTGCCAGCTCATGCGCTGGCTGCGTCGGGTGAGTACGGCTTGCAGTTCGATGTCCAGCACAGTGCCTTCTTCGTCGCAGAAAAGCTCAGTGACCAGGAAGTGTTTCTCGCGGTGTTGCGGGTGGGCTGCTGTCCATTTCGACAGCAGCAGTTTGCGCGGGTTGAGTCGATTCACTGCAGGCTCTCGTGCAAACGGCGTGCGGCTTCCTGACCACTGAGCCAAGCGCCTTCGACGCGGCCGGACAGGCACCAGTCGCCGCAAACGTACAGGCCCAGATCGGCGTCGGCCAGGGCGCCCCATTCATGGCTGGTGGCCGGGCGGGCGTAGAGCCAGCGGTGGGCCAGGCTGAAGGTGGGGGCGGGCATGACGCTGTGCAGCAGCTCGGCGAAGGCACCGTGCAGTTGTTCGGTCACGGCTTCTTTCGAGAGGTCGATGTGCTGCCGGCTCCAGGCGCTGGTGGCATGCAGGACCCAGGTGTCGAGGTGGCTGTCGCGCCCGGGCTTGCTGCGGTTGCGGGCCAGCCAGTCCAGCGGGCTGTCCTGCACGAAGCAGCCTTCCATGGGGGTTTCCAGAGGGGTATCGAAGGCCAGGGCGACGGCCCAGGTCGGGTCCATTTTCACCCCGGCGGCGACGCCCGCAAGCTTCGGCGCGGCGGCCAGCAAGGCAGTGGCCTGTGGTGCCGGCGTGGCGATCACGACGTGGCTGAAAGGGCCGTGGGTGAAACCTTCGGCGTCCTGCAGATGCCAATGCTGTTCGCCGCGGAAGACTTCGGTGATGCGGCAGGCGAAGTGGGCCTCGAGGTCGCCGATCAGCGCGCGGGTGATGGCACTCATGCGGGGAGTGCCGACCCAACGGGTCTGTTCATCCGGCGAGGGGCTGAGCTGGCCGCCGTGGGAGTTGTAGAGTTGTGGCGTCCATTCGGCGACCCAGCCCTTGGCTTGCCAGCGCTGGACTTCGGTGACGAAACGACGGTCACGGGCGGTAAAGTACTGGGCTCCCAGGTCCAGGCTGCCGGCATCGCTGCGTTTGCTCGACATGCGCCCGCCGCTGCCGCGGCTTTTATCGAAAAGGTGGACGGTATGCCCGGCATCTCGTAGCGCCTGGGCGGCGGAGAGTCCGGCGATGCCGGTACCAATGATTGCGATGGGTACTGTCATAGGGGCCTCGTTTACCTTTCTGTACAGATTACGCCGCCGCCAAAACCTGTACAATATTGTTTTTTGGTATAGCTTTCGGCGTCATCGGTTGTTCAGGTTGTCTATCGTTAAAACACAGCCTGTCCGATTGAAAAGATCCCTGCTTATAAAAATAGACTAGTGATTCGGGTAAAACGCCACGCGAGGAAGATGTCATGCATATATTGCTGACCGGCGGTACTGGTTTGATCGGGCGTGCCCTGTGTCGTCACTGGCAGGCCCAGGGTCACCAGTTGAGTGTATGGACTCGCCAACCCGATAAGGTTGCCGCCCTGTGCGGTCCCCAGGTGCGGGCTGTCAAGGCGTTGCAAGAGCTGGACCAGATCCCGGTGGACGCGGTGATCAACATGGCCGGGGCGCCGATCGCCGATCGGCCCTGGAGCCACAAGCGCAAGGCGCTGCTTTGGCACAGCCGCATCGCCCTGACCGAAACCCTGCTGGCCTGGCTCGAAAGCCGCGAACACAAACCCGGTGTGCTGGTGTCGGGCTCGGCGGTGGGCTGGTACGGCGACGGTGGCGAACGGGAACTGAGCGAGGATTCGCCCCCGGTCAACGAGGACTTTGCCAGCCAGTTGTGCATAGCCTGGGAAGAAACTGCCCAGCGCGCTGAGGCCATGGGCGTGCGTGTGGTGCTGGTGCGCACCGGTTTGGTGCTGTCGCCCGAGGGCGGCTTTTTGTCGCGCCTGCTGCTGCCCTTCAAGCTGGGGCTGGGCGGGCCGATCGGCAACGGCCGGCAATGGATGCCGTGGATTCATATCGACGATCAAATCGCCCTGATTGATTTTCTTGTGCATCAGCCTGGGGCGCAGGGTCCTTATAATGCCTGCGCGCCAAAACCGGTGCGCAACCGCGAGTTCGCCAAGACCTTGGGGCGGGTTCTGCACCGGCCTGCACTGATACCGCTGCCGGCGTTTTTCCTGCGCCTGGCCTTGGGTGAATTGTCGTTGCTGTTGCTGGGAGGCCAGCGTGCCGTTCCCGCGCGGTTGCTGGAAGCGGGTTTCACTTTCCAGTTCACTGATTTGCCTGCGGCCCTGGACGCCTGTGTCCAGCCGCCTCTGAAATAGGACGTTGCATGACCGATCACGCGTTGCTCCTGGTCAACCTGGGTTCGCCGGCTTCCACTTCGGTGGCGGACGTGCGCAGCTACCTCAACCAATTCCTCATGGACCCATATGTGATCGACCTGCCCTGGCCGGTCCGACGTTTGCTGGTGTCGCTGATCCTGATCAAGCGGCCAGAGCAATCGGCCCACGCCTACGCGTCGATCTGGTGGGAAGAGGGTTCGCCGCTGGTGGTGCTCAGCCGGCGTCTGCAGAAGGTAATGAGCGAGCAGTGGAAGCAGGGCCCGGTAGAGTTGGCCATGCGCTACGGCGAGCCTTCGATCGAGTCCGTGCTGCTCAAGCTGGTGGCCCAAGGGCAACGCAAGATCACCCTGGCCCCGCTGTATCCACAGTTTGCCGACAGCACGGTCACCACCGTGGTCGAGGAGGCCAGGCGTGTGGTACGCGAGCATAAGCTGGACGTGCAATTCAGCGTGCTGCAACCCTTCTACGATCAACCCGAGTACATCGAGGCGTTGGTGGCCAGCACCCGGCCGCACCTGCAACAGCCTTTCGATCATCTGCTGCTGAGTTTCCACGGCCTGCCCGAGCGGCACTTGAACAAGCTCAACCCGGGACACTCCCTCGATGGTGCCGGGGACTGCTGCGCAGAGTCATCGCCCCAGGTGCTTGCCAACTGTTATCGCGGCCAGTGTTTCCGCACCGCCAGGGCCTTTGCCCAGCAGATGGGCCTGGCCGACGGGCAATGGTCGGTTTCCTTCCAGTCACGGTTGGGGCGAGCGAAATGGATCGAGCCCTACACCGAGGCACGCCTTGATGAACTGGGTAAACAAGGGGTGAAGAAGCTGCTGGTGATGTGCCCGGCATTTGTCGCCGACTGCATCGAAACCCTGGAGGAGATCGGTGATCGCGGTCGCGAGCAGTTTCGCGAGGCGGGAGGGGAGGAACTGGTGTTGATCCCTTGCCTGAATGACGACCCACAATGGGCCAAGGCCTTGAACGCCTTGTGCGAGCGAGCGCCGCTGGCGTTGTAAATAGCTTCGCCGGCAAGCCGGCTCCTGCGGGGGAGACAGCTTGCCGGCGAAGGGTTCTCTAGATCAACGGCTCATCGGCCTTCTTGTTCTTCCAGCCGTCGTTCCCCGGCAGCACCAGGTTCAGCACGATGGCGACAACGGCGCACAGGGCGATGCCCTTGAGGCCGAAGTCATCCGGACCGGTACCGGTTCCCACCAGCACGCCGCCAATGCCGAACACCAGGGTCACCGAGACGATCACCAGGTTGCGGGCTTCGCCCAGGTCGATCTTGTGGCGGATCAGGGTGTTCATCCCCACTGCGGCGATCGAGCCGAACAGCAGGCAGAGAATCCCGCCCATCACTGGCACCGGGATGCTTTGCAGCAGCGCGCCGAACTTGCCGATAAAGGCCAGGGTGATGGCGAAGACCGCCGCCCAGGTCATGATTTTCGGGTTGTAGTTCTTGGTCAGCATCACCGCGCCAGTGACTTCGGCGTAGGTGGTGTTGGGCGGCCCGCCGAACAGGCCGGCAGCGGTGGTGGCGATGCCGTCACCGAACAGGGTGCGGTGCAGTCCGGGCTTCTTCAGGTAGTCGCGGCCGGTGACGCTGCCGACCGCAATCACGCCACCGATGTGCTCGATGGCCGGTGCCAGGGCGACCGGGACGATGAACAGGATCGCCTGCCAGTTGAACTCCGGTGCGGTGAAGTGCGGCAGCGCCAGCCAGGGGGCGGCGGCGATCTTCGCGGTGTCCACCACGCCGAAGTAGAACGACAGGGCAAACCCCACCAGCACGCCGGAAATGATCGGCACCAGGCGAAAGATGCCTTTGCCGAACACCGCGACGATCAGGGTGGTGAGCAGCGCCGGCATCGAGATCATCATCGCCGTCTGGTAATGAATCAGCTCGCTGCCGTCACCGGCCTTGCCCATGGCCATGTTGGCGGCGATGGGGGCCATGGCCAGGCCGATGGAAATGATCACCGGGCCAATGACCACCGGCGGCAGCAGGCGGTCGATGAAACCGGTGCCCTTGATCTTCACGGCCAGGCCGAGAAAGGTGTAGACGAAGCCCGCCGCCATTACCCCGCCCATGGTCGCGGCGAGGCCGAACTGGCCCTTGGCGAGAATGATCGGGGTGATGAAGGCAAAGCTCGACGCCAGGAAGACCGGCACCTGGCGCCCGGTCACCACCTGGAACAACAGAGTCCCGAGACCCGCCGTGAACAGCGCCACGTTCGGGTCGAGACCGGTGATCAGCGGCATCAACACCAGGGCACCGAAGGCCACGAAGAGCATCTGCGCGCCAGACAGTACCTGGCGCCAGAGCGGATCGTTGAACTCGTCCTGCATGATCAGGAATCCTTCTGCTTGGTGCCGAAGATCTTGTCACCGGCATCACCCAGGCCAGGAATGATGTAGCCATGCTCGTTGAGCTTCTGATCGATGGAAGCGGTGTAGATGGTCACGTCCGGGTGCGCCTGCTCGACGGCGGCGATGCCCTCGGGGGCGGCCACCAGGACCATGGCGCGGATGTCACGGCAGCCGGCCTTTTTCAACAGGTCGATGGTGGCGACCATGGAACTGCCGGTGGCCAGCATCGGGTCGATGATCATCGCCAGGCGCTCGTCGATTTCCGGTACCAGTTTTTCCAGGTAAGTGTGGGCTTGCAGGGTTTCCTCATTGCGCGCCACGCCTACAGCGCTGACCTTGGCGCCCGGGATCAGGCTCAGCACGCCTTCGAGCATGCCGATGCCGGCACGCAGGATCGGTACCACGGTAATCTTCTTGCCGGCGATCTTCTCGACCTGGACAGGGCCGCACCAGCCTGGAATCTCGTAGCTTTCCAGGGGCAGGTCTTTGGTGGCTTCGTACGTCAGCAGGGCACCGACTTCCTGAGCGAGCTCACGAAAGTTCTTCGTGCTAATGTCTGCGCGGCGCATAAGGCCAAGTTTGTGTCGGATCAGCGGATGGCGGATCTCACGGATGGGCATAGGGAAAGGCTCCGGCGGCGGGCAAAAAAAACGGCCTAGATTAATCTATCCGGGGTTGTTGTCCTATAGACATAAAGTACGTTAGTCCAGAAACGCTTGATCTGACCGGGCCGGATGCGTACCTTTGCCCGCTTTTCCGAAACTGCCACCCCTTGGAGAGCGCCATGTCCGCTGATCTCGAGCATATCCGTCAAATCATGCGCGAGGCTGACTGCCTGTACACCGAAGCTGAAGTCGAGGCGGCCATCGCCCGGGTCGGTGCACAAATCACTGAAGAACTGGCTGAGCGCAATCCGGTGGTGTTCTGCGTCATGAACGGTGGCCTGATCTTCGCGGGCAAGCTGCTGACCCACCTGCGCTTTCCCCTGGAAGCCTCCTACCTGCACGCTACCCGCTACCGCAACGAAACCAGCGGCGGTGAGCTGTTCTGGAAGTCCAAGCCGGAAGTCTCCTTTATCGACCGCGACGTGCTGATCATCGACGACATCCTCGATGAAGGTCACACCCTGGGTGCGATCATCGACTTCTGCAAACACGCCGGCGCCCGCGCCGTGCACACGGCCGTGCTGATCGACAAGGACCACGACCGCAAGGCCCGTCCGGACCTCAAGGCCGACTACATGGGCCTGCCTTGCGTGGACCGCTACGTGTTCGGCTACGGCATGGACTACAAGGGCTACTGGCGTAACGCTGCCGGCATCTATGCCGTCAAGGGCATGTAAGCGATGACCGGGCCGAGCTTTCTCGATCAAGCGTTGTTCAGCGACCTGGCTGAGAAAGCCGCGGCCAACCCCCGCGGTCGTCAGCACCACAACTTCCATGCCATGGAAGAGCCTTGCCACCGCATGGCGGTGGGGCTGCAACCCTCCACTTATGTTCCGCCGCATCGCCACCTGAGCGCTGACAAGGCCGAGACCCTGCTGGTGCTCAAGGGGCGCCTGGGCGTGCTGATTTTCGATGAAGCGGGCCAGGTCCAGGGCAAGCGGGTGCTGCAGGCCGGCGGCGACTGCGTCGGTGTGGACTTGCCGGCCGGGGTTTTCCACGGCCTGGTGGTGCTGGAGCCCGACAGCCTGATGTTCGAATGCAAGGCCGGCCCTTATCGCCCAGTGGGCGAGGGTGAGCAGGCCAGTTGGGCGCCCCGTGAAGGCGAGCCCGGCGTGGCCGAATACCAGGCCTGGATGCGCGCCCAGTTCGACTGAACAGGCCCGCGCCCGTGACAGCGGCCTACCGTCGGTAACGGTGCAAGATTTGCGGTAAAAACCCGTGCTAGAGTGCTCGGCCCTTGTCTGGAGCCTGTCATGAGCCTGTTGATTCGCAGTAGCGCGGCCCTTCTTCTGTGCTTGAGCCTGCCCTTGGCAGCCGCCCCGGCCCCCTTGCACGGGCAGTTCCTGCCTCCCGATGATCTGACCCTGCGCGACAGCGTCCCGCAACAGCAGCAGTTGTTACAGGTCACCGAGTATTCGGTGGTGATCGGCAGCCAGCGCCAATCGAACCAGCAACCGATTCCCGTGACTTCGCCAGTGTGGGTGCGGCTCAAGGGCAAGCCGTTGAACAAGGGCGCCACCATCAGCCAGGTGCTGGTGAACTTCGACGGTGAAAGCAAAAGCCTGAAAAAGCCGCAGTTCGATGCCAAGACCCGGACCCTGACCCTGTATTACCCGCTGGCCCAGTACCGTGCGGTGATGGACCTGTTGCGCAACGACACGGTGTATTGCCAGTTCCTCAGCTATGCCAACGGGCACATCTGGGCTGACCTGCATACCGGCAGCGTGCGTTCGCGTTGAGGCCATATGCGGGCTGGGGGTAAACTGCCCGCCCCGTGAAATGTCTGCGAGCTGGAGTCGGCAATGCGTAAAGATAAGAAACAAGTGATTGGTGACGAGATCAGCGACGAGCAGATCAAGTTGTTCCTCGATTTCGAGCCGGTCGATGCAACTTCGCCGTCCCTGCACAAGCTGATCAAGGCCTATCGTGGCCTGCGCATCGATGATTTCGAACGCTTCCTGACCTTCTTCGTCGAGGCCGGTTTCGACCTGGATGGCAAGGATGAGCACGGCCAGACCTTCGTCGACCTGATCCGTGATCAGCGCAACGCCGCCGACTACATCGAGCTGATGGACAACGCCCGCGGCTGATCTTCTCGCCAGGCATAAAAAAACGCCCCGTCCTGCGAAGGACGGGGCGTTTTTCATTCAGCGCGGATCAGATGCAGCTTTCGGTTTCCTTGCTTGGCTCGACCAGCTCCAGGCTCAGGTTGTTTTCGCTGTTGATCTGGTGGTACAGCGTTGCGTCGGTTTCCAGGACCTTTTCCCGTGCCGGGAAGATTTCCTTGAGCTTGGCAGCCCATTCGCCGCTGGCCTTGGCCGGGAAGCAGCGCTCGATCAGCTCCAGCATGATCGAAACGGTCACCGAGGCACCTGGCGAGGCGCCGAGCAGGGCGGCCAGAGAGCCGTCCTTGGCGGCCACCAGTTCGGTACCGAACTGCAGGATGCCGCCTTTCTTCGGATCCTTCTTGATGATCTGCACCCGCTGGCCGGCCACCTCCAGGCGCCAGTCCTCGGCCTTGGCCTCGGGGTAGAAGCGGCGCAGGGATTCCAGGCGCTGCTCCATGGACTGCATGACTTCGCTGACCAGGTACTTGGTCAGGTCCATGTTGTCCCGGGCCACGGCCAGCATCGGGCCGATGTTGCCGGCGCGTACCGACATCGGCAGGTCGAGGAACGAGCCGTGCTTGAGGAACTTGGTGGTAAAGCCGGCATAAGGCCCGAACAGCAGGGACTTCTTGCCTTCGACCACGCGGGTGTCCAGGTGCGGCACGGACATTGGTGGCGAGCCCACGGCCGCCTGGCTGTAGACCTTGGCCTGGTGCTGCTTGACCACTTCCGGGTTGTCGCAACGCAGCCACTGGCCGCTCACCGGGAAACCGCCGAAGCCCTTGCTCTCCTCGATGCCCGAGGCCTGCAGCAGGGGCAGGGCCGCGCCACCGGCGCCGAGGAACACGAACTTGGCGTCGACTTCGCGGGTACTGCCGCTGTTGACGTCCTTGATGCTCACGGTCCAGCCGTTGGCCTTGTTGCGCTTGAGGCCAGTGACACGCTTGCAGTACTTGACCTGGGCATCGGGAGCGCTGGTCAGGTGCTTGAGCAACTGGTTGGTCAGGGCGCCGAAGTTGACGTCGGTACCGTTGAGCACGCGAGTGGCGGCGATGGTTTCGTCCGCTGGGCGGCCCGGCATCATCAGCGGCATCCACTCGGCCATCTTGGCCTTGTCTTCGGTGTATTCCATGTCCGCGAAGGCATGGTGCTGGCTCAGTACTTCAAAGCGCTTCTTGAGGAAGGAAACGCCTTTTTCGCCCTGTACGAAGCTCAGGTGCGGCACGGGGCTGATGAAGGACTTGGACGAGCCGAAGGTGCCTTTCTTGGTCAGGTAGGACCAGAACTGCTTCGACACCTCGAACTGGGTGTTGATGTGCACGGCTTTCTTGATGTCGATGCTGCCATCGGCGGCCTGTGGCGTGTAGTTCAGCTCACAGAGGCCGGCATGGCCGGTACCGGCGTTGTTCCACGGGTTGGAACTTTCCGCGGCACCCGAATCCATCAGCTCGACGACTTCCAGCTTGATCGCGGGGTCGAGCTCTTTGAGCAGTACAGCAAGGGTGGCACTCATGATGCCGGCCCCGACCAATACGACGTCTACTGCTTCGTTATGCGCCATTAACGCGTCTCCAAAATCTGCAGCACCAAATTGACGGCATGGCTGCCAGGAGTGACGGGGCGGTTCACGTAATGCCCCAGGTTACCCATGGCCAGGATCGCCATGTCCGAATCTTCGCAATTTTTTGCAACTACCACGGACGCTGCCAACCGGGCCTCAAGGTGCGTATGAACGCATCTCGGGGAGCCTCGGGCAATTCGACTTATGGTCGATACATCCGCTCGTGCAACCAAATCCGTCAGCGGACAGGCTTCAAGCACCAGTTCTTGAGGAGTGCTCGGTCCTGTGTAATCGGGCTGTTGTAGAGGCCAATGGTGCCAGTTCAGACGCAAAACTATTCATTTGCTCGCCACACTCTTGTGAAGTTGTGAAAACCCGTTTTTTCACGCTCTTTTGAAGACGTGAACCTCAAAAAAGGGCTGCCTCAGCCTGGCACCTGGCCCGCGCGGTGATGCCGGCAAAGGATGCGGGCACGACGGGCAAACAGCTTTAAGTGGCCGAGCAACGGCAGCTCTGCAGTTTCGCGAAAAGTGGAGGTTTGCAAGGTGAACAGCAAGCACGCCAGCTTCACTCGAACTGTGTGGGCGGCTCTCTGTGGGCGGTGCGGGGTGCCAAAGCAGTGGCGTTGGCGGTACTGCGAGGCCCGATCAGGAGACGTCCTTATAATCGGGGGGAGATTGTAACGAAGAAATGCGCAGAAATGATCCTGTTTCGCGACTTTTATTAGGCTTTTGGTCAGGTGGCCAGTATCGGTTGCACCCGGGAGCGAGCGCAGCGCGGGCTGACCCGGGCGCTGGCGGGCAGCGCCTGGTGCAACCAGTTCAGGCGAATTTCCTGGATTTCCACCCAGCCATCGCCTACCGGGGCCAGCAGGCAGTGCTTGAAGGCCTGGCAACGTCCCTGGCTGTCCAGCAGGGCGAAGCTGCGAAACTGTTGACGCGGGGCGAACAGGGAGCGGAGGAAGTTCATGACCAGGTACCTGAATGTGTCATTGACGATAAGAATGCCCTTGAGCCGTTACATCATGATGTATTGCCAGTGAACGGCAGGTTACAGGAACCCGGTTGTACGGGACCTGTCTGAGTCTTGACTAAGTCATGCCTGGCGCTGGTTTGCCGTCCTTGTGCACCGCTATACTGCGGGCCTGTTTGTGCCTGATTCCTGGAGAGATGAGCATGTTGCAACGCCTGTTGTTCGGTTTGATCACTGTGACCAGCCTGTCGCTGGTGGGTTGCGCCCACAGCCCGCAACAACTGAGCCCGGAGCCCAAGCTCACTGCCCAGCTGGCGCCTGTCGGCCATGGCCAGCCGGTGGTGGTGAAAGTGGTTGATGGACGTCCTTCGCCGACCCTGGGCACCCGTGGCGGCCTGTACCCGGAAACCAGTGCCATCACCGTGCAGAGCGCGCAGATCCTGCCCAAGCTGCAGGCCCAGGCCGAAGCCGCAGTGCGCCTGCTGGGCTTTACTCCGACCGCCGGTGGCGCCAACGCCCCTCAGTTGACCGTGACCCTGGCCGAGCTCAAGTACCAGTCGCCTAAAGAAGGCCTGTACGTGACCGAGGCCACCATCGGTGCCACCTTCCGCTCGGATGTGCAGAACGCCAACCGTCGTTACAGCGGCCGTTACGGTGCTTCCCTGGACCAGCGTTTCGGCATGGCGCCGAACCAGGACACCAATACCAAGCTGGTGGGTGATGTGCTCAGCGATGCCCTGACCCGTCTGTTCAAGGATCCGACCGTGGGCCAGATCCTCGGCGAGTAACCCGCGCCTGGCCGGGGTTTGAGCCCTGGCCAAGCAACGAAAAAGCCCGGCTGCCTGATGGCGCGCCGGGCTTTTTTATGGGCGCGGATCAGGCCGCCTCGACGTAGAAGTCCAGCATACTGACGCCCGTCAGCAGGTCTGTTTCCGGCAGGTCCGCGTGCTGGTGCCCGCCCAGGGCGCAATACACCAGCCAGTGCCGGTCCTGCACGTTGAACGCCAGGGCGCCCACCAGCGCCTGCTGTTCTTCACTGGGGGCGATCAGGTAAAGGCGGTCCTGGTTTTCGGCGTGCAGCATGACAAGCTCCGTGGGTTTCGAGGGGCGACAGACTGGCTTGTTTAGATGACGAAAAGATGACGCTTTAAATTAATGGACCGGCGTCTCGTTACTGGTCGGAAAGCCCCCCGCGTTTTGTCGGGGATTGAGTAGAATCCGCGCCGCGGGTGCACTCGACGGCCCGTATACGGCTTTCCTCCGAGGTTCATGATGTCGCTGCAACTGATCTGGTCGATGTTCAACGCCCATCCCGCCAAACTGATCAACCTGCTTGCCCTGCTGTTCGCCTGCCCAGGCAGCTGGCTGCTGCACGCCACCCGCCGTCGTGAACTGCGGGCCCTGGCCAATCTGGCCGTGCAGAGCGAGGGACGGGCGGTGGATCAGCCGCTGCTGATGCTGGATCCCGCAACCTTGCGCATCAATAGGTTTTTCTACCGCTTCGGCTTCGCCTGCCTTGGCCTGGCGTTGCTGGTGTCCTGGATCAGCACCCGGTTCTGATCAACCCCCAGGTTGCAGAAACGACAACGGCGCCCGCAGGCGCCGTTGTGCTTTCCAGTCCGGCCGTTACAGCGCCAGACCGGCCTTGACCCGATACTGGTTGCGCACCGGATTGGCGTATTGCAGTACCAGGTACGGCCGGTGTTCTGCCGGGCAGGCATCCAGCCGGCGCTGCCACTCCTGTTCGGCCTTGGCCAGCTCCTGGGCCGGGAAGACCTCGGCGGCCGTTGGCACCTGCAGTTGTGGATCGGCATCGCTCCACTGGGCATAGGCCAGGTAGTGCACCGGGAACAGGCGGTAGCCGCCGAGGATCTGCCGGTCCATTTCCATGGCCAGTTGCTTGGTGTCCTCGAAGGATTCGCTGATGGGCGCGGCGAAGTTCACGTGGACCCGGCCTTTATAGCCGGTGATGCCCTTGGCGATGCTCACGTCATCCTCGCCTGGTGCCTTGGTATAGGTGCCGGTGGTGGCGCGGATGTATAGCTCGCGGGCCTTGGCCTGGTCGCAGGGGTCGTATTCGTAGCTGATGGACACCGGCGTCAGGTTCAACGACTGGATGACCTCGCCGAACGGCTCGTCCTTGCGGCTCATGTGGAACATCTTGAGGATCGCCGATTCGGTGCGATCGTCGCCATCCTTGGCCCGGCCCTCGGCCTGGGCGATCCAGATCGACTGGCCGTCGTTGCGGATCGAATGGTTGATATAGGCCGACAGCAGTTGGTAGGCCGCGAGCTTTTCCCGGCGACCGCTGATGGAACGGTGCACGATGAAACTCTTGTTCAGGCGCATCAGGTCGCTGACAAACGGCTTCTGCAGCAGGTTGTCGCCAATGGCGATGCGTGGCGTCGGCAGGCCGGCGTGGTACACCGCGTAGTTGACGAAGGCCGGGTCCATGACGATGTCGCGGTGGTTGGCCAGGAACACATAGGCGGTGCCCGACTTGAACTGCTCGACGCCGGTGTAGGTCACGCCGTCGGTGGCCCGCTCGATGGTGTGGTCGACGTAGAATTCGACCTTGTCCTGCAGGGTGGCCACCGAAGTGACCCCGGCAAACTCACGGCGCAGGCGGTGAGCGATCAGGGGTTTGAGCAGCCAGCCGAAAGTCTTGGCAAAACGCGGGAAGCGAAAGTGGGTGAGGATATCTAGAAACGCCTTGTCACCGAGCAGCCGGGCCAGCACCGCTGGTACTTCGCTGTCGTGGTAAGGTCGGATGGCATCGAATTCGCCCATCATGCTCTCTTGTTAGAAACGGCTAGGGTAAGAAAAGGTTCGGATCGAAAAAAAGCCGGGCACGGTCTGAAAATTCAGCTCAAACAAAAAAAGCCCTGCAAATAGACCGGCGATTATACGCATAAGTCACTCTGGAGACGGCGATGCTGGAAACCGACCATTATCAGTGCCCTTACTGTGGCGAACAGGCAGAGGCGGTGCTGGACCTGTCTGGCGGCGACCAGACCTATATCGAAGACTGCCCGGTGTGCTGCCGGCCCATTGTATTCACGCTGCAAACCGACGGTCGGGAATGGATGCTCGACGTTCACAGTGAAAACGACTGAATGGGGAGTGGCCCTTATGCAGCGCATCTACGAGCCGGAAAACCTGCTGGAAGGCGAGTTGCTCCAGTGCATGCTGGCCAGCGAGGGGATCGAGGCCCATCTGCAGGGGCGCGATCTGTTGGGCGGGGCAGGGGAGCTGCCGCTGTTCGGGCTGCTGGGGCTGTCGGTGGAAAACCACCAGGCGCAACAGGCGCGAGAGCTGATCGCTGCGTACAATGCGGCCCTGCCGTTGCCCTTTGATGAACCGGACAATTTTGCCGGGGTGCTGGTCTGTTAGGCTGAGCGCCGATTTGCCGAGAGTTGTATTGCCCCATGTGTGGACGTTATGCCCTGTTTCGCTGGAACCCCGCGTTTGCCGCCTTGCCGGGATTTCCCGCCGACCAGAAGGCGCAGTGGAACATCTCGCCCAATGATTCGGTGCTGATCCAGCGCGCGGAAAACGGCCAGCGCACCCTGGCCCGGGCCCGCTGGGGGCTGACACCGCCGTGGCTCACGGACCTTTCCCGGACGCCCGCCCATGCCCGGGCGGAAACCCTGGCGGAGCAGCCGATGTTTCGCCAGGCCTTTCGCGAGCGGCGCTGCCTGCTGCCGGCCAATGGTTTCTACGAATGGCGCGGCGGCACCCGCAAGCGCCCCTACTGGCTGACGCCGGGGGAAGGTTCGTCGATCTTTTTTGCCGCGATATGGGAGGCCTACCCGGTGCAGGAGCAGGTCTGGCTGAGCACTGCCGTGGTAACCCAGGCGGCTTCCAATCTGCGTCGCCCGCTGATCCTCGATGCCGCCGGCCAGCAAGCCTGGCTCGATCCCGAGACCCCCTTGCATGCCCTGCAAGCCTTGCTGGCCAGCCCGCCGGCAGCCCTGCGCGAGCGGGTCCTGGCCAACCTGGTCAATGACCCCAAGCTCAACGGCCCCGAGTGCCTGACCCCCGCCTGAAGCATCAACTGCAGGAGCTGGCTGCAGGAGCTGGCTTGCCAGCGAAGAGGCCCCCTGGTTTGCTGTCCAAGCCAGGATCGCTTTCGCCGGCAAGCCGGCTCCTACAGGTCCGTGATTAGACTTTGAACTGGTTGATCAGGCGTCGTTGCTGTTCGGCGAGCTTGGTCAGCCCGGCGCTGGCCGCACTGGACTCATCGGCGCCGCCCGCCACTTCATTGGCCACCTGGCCGATATTGATCACATTGCGGTTGATGTCCTCGGCCACCGCGCTCTGCTCCTCGGCGGCGCTGGCGATCTGGGTGTTCATGTCGTTGATCACCGACACCGCTTGGGTGATGGTTTCCAGGGCCTGGGCCGCCTTGGCCGCGTGCTCCACACTCTGGTCGGTCTTGTGCTGGCTGTCCTCCATCACCCGCACCACTTCCCGGGTGCCCTGTTGCAGTTGCTGGATCATCGACTGGATTTCTTCGGTGGCCTGCTGGGTTTTCTGCGCCAGGTTGCGCACCTCGTCGGCAACCACCGCAAAGCCCCTGCCTTGCTCGCCGGCCCGGGCCGCCTCGATTGCCGCGTTAAGCGCCAGCAGGTTGGTCTGCTCGGCAATCCCGCGAATGGCGATGAGGATGGCGTTGATGTTCTCGCTGTCCTTGGCCAGGGTCTGCACCACGCCCACCGCACGGCCGATTTCCTCGGCCAGGGCGCCGATGGCGCTGGAGGTGTCGCGCACGATCTGCATGCCCTGGCTCGCGGCCTGGTCGGCGTGGCTGGCGGCTTGCGCGGCCTGGGTGGCATTGCGCGCGACGTCCTGGGCGGTGGCGGTCATTTCGTGCACCGCGGTGGCTACCTGATCGATTTCAACCATTTGCTTGTGCACGCCCTGGTTGGTGCGAATGGCGATGTCTGCGGTGTGTTCCGAAGAATCGCTGACGCTCTGAACCGAGGTCACCACTTGGCTGATCATCGCCTGCAGCTTGGCCAAAAAGGTGTTGAAGCCTTTGGCGATGGAGCCCAGCTCGTCAGCGCGATCGCTGGTCAGGCGTCGGGTCAGGTCGCCTTCGCCCTGAGCGATGTCATCGAGCATTGCCACCATCTGCCGCAGTGGCCGGGCAATGCCGTGGCCCACCAGCCAGATCACCAGCAAGCCGAGGCCGGCAATCACCAGCCCGACCATGGCCATGCCGAAGGTGTCGGCCTTGCGTTGTTCGGCCAGGTCACCTTGCAGTTTGTCGAGGTCGGCCATCACCGCGCTCAGCGGCAGTTGCAGCATCAGGGTCCAGTGCGCATCGGTCTGGCCGATGCCGAAGGGCAGGTACAGGCTGATGTTGCCGTTGGCCTGGTCGACGTCGTAGGTCACTTCGCCGCGCTTGAGGCTGGACAGCTTGGTCAGTGCATCACTGCTGAGCACGTCGCTGACTTTTTCACCGAACTTGCTCGAGTCTTTGGTATAGGCGACCAGGCGACCGTTACCGCCGATCAGGGCCATGTGCCCGGCGCCGCCGTAGAGCTTCTGGTTGGCGCCCACCAGCATGTCCTGGATGAAGTTCACTGACAGGTCGGCACCCACGATGCCCTGGAACTTGCCGTTGAGCAGGATCGGCTGAATAAAGGAGGCCAGCATCACCACCTTGTCGCCGACCTTGTAGGGAGCGGGGTCGATGGCGCAAGGCTTTAGGCTGTCCTGGGAGCAGAGGTAGTACTCGCTGGCGCGCACGCCGGTGGAAAGCAGGGTCCGATCATTGACGTCGGCCAGTTTGTCCAGGCCCAGGCTGCCGTCTTCGTTGCGGAACCACCAGGGCAGGAAGCGGCCGTTTGCTGCATCGATACCCACCACCGAGGTGCCTACGTAGGCAGCGTCGTCATGGTCGATGGCGCCGGGTTCCCAGCCAATGTACGCACCGAGGATCTTCGGGTTCTGGGTGACGTTTTCCTTGATCAGGGCAATCAGCTGTTCACGGCTCAGGCTCAGCCCGGCATGGCCTTGCGAGTCCTGGGTGCCCATCAGCGCATTGACCCGCACCAGGCCGCCGGCGATCAGCAGGGGCGCTTCCAGTTCGCGCTGGATCTGGCTGACCTGGGTCTGCGCCAGGCCGCTCAGGCGTTGTTCGATGACCTGTTCGAACTGGGCCTGGGTACGGTCTTGCACCATCTGCTGGGTCCTGGCCCCGGAGAACAGGGCGTACAGCACCAGGGCTGCAACCACGCTGAGAACGATGGCGCCGGCCAGGGCGGCGACGGAAAACTGGATCGACTTGAACTTCATAGAGGCTCCGGGCGCAGGAATTTAGGTCTGCCGAGCTGTATCGGCCGCTGCAGCACTGGCCATTAGCCTTACACGGAAAAATGACTGTTTCAGGGAGCTTGATGTCGTTCTTGGCAAGCTGTGGGGGTAACCCGGGCGGGATTTGCGGGAGGAATGAATTTTCTCCTGCAAGGCAGATATGTATCTGAAATGCGACCGATTGCTGTTTTTACATCTGGCGCGGATACATTTCCGCCCTTAGGATACGCGCCACGTTTTCAGGGAGGTTTCATGATGAAGAAGTCATTGGTCGTATGTGCATTGAGTGCCGCAGTACTGCTCAGCGGTTGTGAAACGGTCAATACCACCAGCGGTGGCGTGGTCGGTGTGGATCGCAAGCAATCCATGTTCAGCATGGTTTCCAGCGCTGAAGTGAACCAGTCCTATGCCCAGTCCTATCAGCAGACTCTGGGTGAAGCCAGCAGCCAGGGCGTACTGGACAAGACCAGCGCCAACGCCAAGCGCCTGCAGGTCATTGCCAACCGCCTGATTGCCCAGGCGCCGACTTTCCGCCCCGACTGCGCGCAGTGGAAATGGGAAGTCAACCTGATCAAGAGCGACGAGCTCAACGCCAACTGCGGTCCTGGCGGCAAGATCATTTTCTACTCCGGGCTGATCGAGAAGCTCAAACTCACCGACGATGAAATCGCCGCGGTCATGGGCCATGAAATTGCCCACGCCCTGCGCGAGCACGGTCGCGAAGCCATGTCCAAGCAGTACGCGGTCGGTGCCGGCAAGCAGATCGCCACCTTGTTCGGCGTTCCGCAGGAAACCGTAGCCCTGGGCGACAACGGGGTGAACCTGCTGATGACCCTGCCCAACAGCCGCGAGAATGAAAACGAAGCGGACCTGATCGGCCTGGAACTGGCCGCCCGTGCCGGTTACAACCCGAATGCGGCCATCAGCCTGTGGAACAAGATGGGCCAGGCTGCCGGTGGCTCCGCGCCGCCCGAGTTCATGAGCACTCACCCGGCTTCCACCAGCCGTATCGCTTCCTTGCAGGCGGCGATTCCCAAGGTGATGCCGCTGTATCAGGCCGCCAAGAAGTCCTGATCCCTTCGCGTCATTGTCGATGATGCTATCGCCGGCAAGCCGGCTCCTACGGTTGCGTAGGGGCCAGCTTGCCGGCGATTTCGTTTATACCCAGCCGCTGATCTGCATGGCCTTGTACACCGCCACCACGGCGAGGATGAAGAAGGCCGACGCCGCCAGGCGACGGATCAGGGTCAGGGGCAGCTTGTCTGCGGCGAAGTTGCCTGCCAGGACCACCGGTACGTTGGCAATCAGCATGCCCAGGGTGGTACCGATGATCACCAGCCACAGATCCGGGTACTGCGCCGCCAGCATGACGGTGGCGACCTGGGTCTTGTCACCGATTTCTGCCAGGAAGAAGGCGATCAGGGTGGTCAGGAATGGGCCGAACTTGCGTGCAGTATTGGCTTCGTCGTCGTCCATCTTGTCCGGAACCAGGGTCCACAGCGCGGTGGCGGTGAAGCTGGCGGCGAGGATCCAGTGCAGGGTCGAGTCCGAGAAGAAGCTGCCGAACCAGGCGCCTACCGCACCGGCCGCCGCGTGGTTGGCCAGGGTCGCGGCAACGATGCCGGCGATGATCGGCCAGGGTTTGCGAAAACGTGCGGCGAGAATCAGGGCAAGCAGTTGCGTCTTGTCGCCGATTTCGGCCAAGGCAACGATTGCGGTGGGAACGAGGAGAGAATCCAGCATCATCAGGGTTTTCCTAAGGGGCGGGTCGACACGGCTATGACACGTACAGCCTTCCCGCCCCGGGTAAGGTGTGCGTGTCATAGGTCTTGTCAAACCCTGCGGTCCGTCTGTGCGGACTCTTGGGTCGCATGCGCCATGGTCTGTTGACCAAGTATGTTGACGCATGCCGGACGAGCGTGGCGCTCGTGGGAGACTACTCCCCTAGGACGGAGCGGATTCTGCCTAGGCAAAACCCTTTCGGCAAGCCTTGTTTGCGAAAAAGGATTTCAGCCACGCTTGGCCCGATAAATGCGAAAGCCCTGGCCTTCGGCCTTGATCGCACAGGGCCCCAGGTGCTCTTCGATCAGCGGCTGGTAGCGCAGGAAGCTGTTGGCAACTACTCGCAGTTCTCCACCTTTTTGCAGATGTTTGGCTGCTTTTCGCAGCAGGTTTTCCGTTGCCTGGTAGTCGGTATGGACCCCGGTGTGGAAGGGCGGATTGGTCAGGATGCCGTTCAGCCCCATGGGCGCGGCGTCGATTCCGTCACCGGTCAGCACCTCGGCTTCCAGGCCGTTGGCCGCCAGGGTCAGGCGGCTGCTGGCGGCGGCGAAGGCGTCCACATCCAGCAGGGTCACGCGGCTGTCCGGGTAGCGGCGTTTCACTGTGGCCCCGAGCACTCCGGCACCGCAGCCGAAGTCCAGCAGGTGGCCGGCGGGCAGGTGGTCCAGGTGCTCCAGCAGCAGCGCGGTGCCGCGATCCAGCCGGCCATGGCTGAACACCCCCGGCAGGCTGATGACTTTCAGCGGGCCTTCGGCCAGAGGCAGTTCGTACTCCTGGGCCAGGCTCTGCAGGGTGAGCGGTTCGGGAGCATTGGCCACCGTGACCTGCCACAGCTGGCAGTGCCGGGCGCTATCGAGCTTGCGCGGTTTGCCGAAGGGGTTGAGTTGCTTGGCCGCACTCTCCACGCCGCTGCGCTTCTCGCCCACCAGGTACAGTTCGCGCCCGGCCAGGCGCGAGGCCAGGGCGTTGAGCAGGTAGTCGGTGAGGTCCTTGGATTTGGGCAGGAACAGCACGGCGCTGTCGAAGGATTGGGCCGGTGCGTCTACGCCAAAGTGACTGCGGCCGGGAAAGCGCGCCTCCAGGGCTGCCTGGTCGCCGGCGTGCCAGCTCCAGCCCCGGGCATTGGGCAGGCGGCCCAGCAGATCGTCGGCGGCCAGGCCGGCCAGCAGCAGTGAGCCTTGAAACAATTCAGCCTGACGCAACAGTACTTCACTGCGTGTGTCCATGATCCGCCCCCGAAAAAAGTGGCGAAGTTTATCAACTCACGACCCGCAGCGGGGCGCCGCTGAAGAAGGCGTGGGCGTTTTGCGTCAATTGACCGACGATTCGCTGGCGGGCCTCGCGGCTGCCCCAGGCGTTGTGTGGAGTGACGATCAGGCGCGGAATGTCGCCGGCCAGCAGGGGGTTGCCAGCCACCGGGGGTTCGACGCTGAGCACATCGGTGGCTGCACCACCCAGGTGACCATTGCGCAATGCATCGGCCAGGGCCTGTTCATCGATCAGCCCGCCGCGGGCGGTGTTGACCACCAGGGCTCCGGGCTTGAGCAGGGCCAGTTCCCGGGCACCGATAAAGTGGCGGGTGTGCTCGTTGAGGGGGCAGTGCAGGGTCAGGGCGTCCACTTGCGGCAGCAGTTCCTCCAGCGGCAGGCGGTCCGGGCGGGTCGGGCGGCCTGGAATCTGCCCCAGCAGCACACGCATGCCAAAGGCTTCGGCCAGGCGGGCCACCGCGCTGCCCAGTTCGCCATTGCCCAGCAGGCCCAGGGTCTTGCCCGCCAGTTCGATGATCGGGTAGTCCAGCAGGCAGAACTGACTGGCCTGTTGCCAGCGCCCGGCAGCCACGGCCTGCTGGTAATCGGCGACCCGGGTGGCCAGGTTGAGCAGCAGCATCAGGGTGTGCTGGGCCACCGAGGGAGTGCCGTAGCCCTGGCAGTTGCTGACGGTGATCCCCTGCTTGCGGGCTGCGGCCAGGTCGACATTGTTGGTGCCGGTGGCGGCCACCAGGATCAGTTGCAGGTCGGGGCAGGCGGCCAGGGTTTCGGCTGTCAGTGCCACCTTGTTGCTGATGGCCACCCGGGCTCCCTGCAGGCGTTCGGCGACCTGTTCCTGCGCTGTGTGGGCATGTACTTGCAGAGGGCTGAAGCTGTCATGCAGCGCACCCAGGTCCAGGTCACCGAGGTCCAGTGAGCTGTGATCGAGGAAGACTGCGCGGCGATTGTTAGTCATGAACTGTACCTTTTGCACGAGGGTTCTAAGGCGTAATCTGCCGAGCCTAACAGATGAAATAATTAGACATACACAGGAGCCTGCATGTACTTCACCGAGTTCTTGACCGTTGCCCTCATCCATCTTCTGGCAGTGGCCAGCCCCGGCCCGGACTTCGCCGTGGTGGTGCGTGAAAGCGTGACCCACGGCCGTCGAGCCGGCACCTGGACCGCGCTGGGCGTGGGCTGCGCAATCTTCCTGCACGTGGGTTACTCGCTGCTGGGGATCGGCCTGATCGTTTCCCAGTCCATCGTTCTGTTCAACGCACTGAAGTGGCTGGCTGCGGCCTACCTGCTGTACATCGGCTACAAGGCCCTGCGTGCCCAGCCGGCCAAACCGGCGGCCGACGACCTGCACAAGGAAGCCGGGGTCCGCACTGCGCGTGGGGCCTTCACTTCAGGCTTTGTCACCAATGGTCTGAACCCCAAGGCGACGCTGTTCTTTCTCTCGCTGTTCACCGTGGTGATCAACCCGCATACGCCGCTGGCGATCCAGGCCGGGTATGGCGTGTATCTGGCGGTGGCCACCGCTGTGTGGTTCTGCCTGGTGGCCATGCTCTTCAGCCAGCAGCGGGTTCGTGCCGGCTTTGCCCGCATGGGCCACTGGTTCGACCGCACCATGGGCGCAGTGCTGATCGCCATCGGCGTGAAGCTGGCTTTCACCGAGATGCATTGATTGCGCTGAGCTGATTCAAGGCCGCCACGTAATGCCGTGGCGTATCCCCGAGCAAACGGCAGAACATCGCGCTGAAGGCCCGGGCGCTGCCGTATCCCAGCGAGTCGGCCACGCTGTGCACGCTTTCCCCGGCGAGCAGGCGTGGCAGGGCTTCCATCAGGCGCACCTGCTGGCGCCAGGCATTGAAATTCATCTGCACCTGCTTCTGGAACAGCCGCGCCAGGGTTCGTGAACTGGCGCCGACCTGCTGCGCCCAGTCTTCCAGGGTGTGGGGGTGATCCGGGGTCTGTATCAAGGTCCGGCAGATGGCTTGCAAGCGCCGGTCCTGGGGCATGGGAATGTGCAGCGGAAGGTTTTCCAGGGCGGCGATTTCTTCCAGCATCAATTGCTGGATCAAGGGGTTTTCCGCTTGTTCCGGACCTTGCACGGCACGCAGGATCAACTCCCGCAGCAACGGTGTGACCGCCAGGACGCAGCATTGGCGCAATGCGGGCGCAGACAGCTCCGGGTCGATGAACAGAGAGCGCATGCGCACCTCGCCAACCATGAAGATTTCATGCTCCACCAGTGGCGGGATCCACACCGCCCGGCTCGGTGGGATCACCCAGGCGCCCTGGGCGGTGACCAGGCGCATGGTGCCGCAGGCGGCGTAGAGAAACTGCGCCTCGCGATGGCGGTGCAACGGTTGATACGCGGCGTCGGGGTAGTCCCGTGGATAGGCGCTGACCGGCCCATGGTGGAAGTGGTCGATTAACATGTCCGGTCCAATGACTTTGTTGTCAGAAATGCGGTGGATTGCCAAATTAGCATAGGCGGCACAACAACCAACCCCCGGTGTGTCGCCATGAATCAAGCCCGAAACGTGATCCGCTACGTCAACGCCGCCCATGTCATCGATCACATGTTCATGCTGATCTTTCCCGCTGCCGTGCTGGGCATGACCCAGGCCTTTGGCCTGGACTATGCCGGGCTGATCGGTCTGTCCCTGGGTGGTTTCATCGCTTTTGGCGCCTGTTCGCTACCGGCCGGTTGGCTGGGGGATCACTGGAGTCGGCGGCAGATGATGCTGCTGTTCTTTTTCGGCATCGGTGGCGCTTCGATCCTCACCGGGCTCAGTAATAGCCCGAGCATGCTGGTGATCGGGCTGACCCTGATGGGAATATTCGCCGCTATCTATCATCCGGTGGGCACCGCGATGCTGGTGGCCTATGCGCAGAATCGCGGGCGCGAGATCGGCATCAACGGTATGTGGGGCAACCTCGGCGTGGCCTTCTCGGCCTTGATTACCGGCTTGCTGGTGGCGCAGTTCGGCTGGCGCTCGGCGTTCATCCTGCCAGGGGGCGTGGCCATCCTTCTGGGGGTCGGCTTTGCCTTGCAGGTGCGTGACGAGCCTGCCCCCGCACGCGCCCATGTGCCGCTCAAGGGCAAGGGCGGGCAGCAGATCTCCATGCTCCTGGTGTTCGGCGTGCTGGCCCTGGCCACAGCCACCGGCGGGGTGGTCTTCAACGCCACCACCATGACTTACCCGAAGCTGTTCCAGGAACGCTTGCATGAATTGTTCACCTCGCCGCAGACCCTGGGGGTGGTGGTCAGCCTGGCCTATGCCTTCGGCGCAGTGGCGCAGTTGTTGATCGGCCGGGTATTGCACCGCTTCAGCCTGAAGTGGCCGTTCATCATTTTGACTCTGCTCCAGGCCCCGTTGCTGCTGGCGATGGCCGACAGCCAGGGTTGGGGTGTGATCGTCCTGGGTGCGGCCTTCATGTTCGTGGTGTTTGGCCAGGTCACGGTGAACGATGCCATGGTCGCCAACTTCGTTGCGCCCCAGTGGCAGTCGCGAATCTTCGCCTTGCGTTACTGCCTGTCGTTCGGTGCCAGTGCCACGGCGATTCCGCTGATTGCTCTGGTGGAACCGCGTCAGGGCCTGAGCGGCCTGTACCTGGTCCTGGCGGGGGTCGCGGCGCTGACGTTTGCCGCGGCGCTGGCCTTTCCCCGCACCCCGGCGGAGGCAGCCGTGGGGCAAAGCGCCTGAGGTCGTGCAGGGCCGTAACAATACTGGCCTGAAGCTAGTATTTGTACGGCCCTGCAAATCATTCCTTTGGCTGATTTAGCGGGCGCGCAGGAGCTCTAGAGTGGTTATCCTCCAGTCACGACCGAGCCGTCAGAAAAGGGATTCTTATGTTGCAGACTCGCGTTATTCCTCCCGCCGAAGGCGCCTACCAATACCCACTTCTGATCAAGCGCTTGCTGATGTCCGGCACCCGCTACGAAAAAACCCGCGAGATCATCTACCGTGACCAGTTGCGCTACACCTATCCGACCCTGATCGAGCGGGTGGCGCGCCTGGCCAATGTGCTGACCGCGGCCGGGGTCAAGGCGGGGGACACCGTGGCGGTCATGGACTGGGACAGCCATCGCTACCTGGAGTGCATGTTTGCCATCCCGATGATCGGTGCGGTGATCCACACCATCAACGTGCGTCTGTCGCCGGAGCAGATTCTCTACACCATGAACCATGCCGAGGACCGCTTCGTGCTGGTCAACAGCGAGTTCGTCGGCCTGTACCAGGCGATTGCCGGGCACCTGACCACGGTGGAGAAAACCCTGCTGCTCACCGATGCCCCGGAGAAAACTGCCGAGCTGCCGAACCTGGTGGGCGAGTACGAGACCTTGCTCGCCGCCGCCAGCCCCCAGTACGCGTTCGAGGATTTCGACGAGAACTCGGTGGCCACCACCTTCTACACCACCGGCACCACCGGCAACCCCAAGGGCGTGTACTTCACCCACCGCCAGCTGGTGCTGCACACCCTGGGGGTGTCCACCATCATGGGGGCCATCGACAGCGTGCGCCTGCTGGGCACCAACGATGTGTACATGCCCATCACCCCGATGTTCCACGTACACGCCTGGGGCTTGCCGTACGTGGCCACCATGCTCGGGCTCAAACAGGTCTATCCCGGGCGCTACGACCCGGAGTACCTGGTGGAGCTGTGGCGCCGGGAGAAGGTCACCTTCTCTCACTGCGTGCCGACCATCTTGCAGATGGTGCTCAATGCCAAGGCGGCCCAGGGTACCGATTTCGGCGGCTGGAAGATCGTCATCGGCGGCAGTGCGCTGAACCGCGCGCTGTACGAGGCGGCCAAGGCCAAGGGCATCCAGCTGACGGCTGCCTACGGCATGTCGGAAACCGGACCGCTGGTGTCCTGTGCACACCTGAACGATGAACTGATGGCGGGCAGCGAGGACGAGCGCACCACCTACCGCATCAAGGCCGGAGTACCGGGGCCGCTGGTGGAGGCGGCGATCATCGATGCCGAAGGCAACTTCCTCCCGGCGGACGGCGAGGCCCAGGGCGAGCTGGTGCTGCGGGCGCCCTGGCTGAGCGAAGGTTATTTCAACGAGCCGCAAAAAGGCGCCGAGCTCTGGGAAGGCGGCTGGCTACATACCGGTGACGTGGCAACCCTGGACAGCATGGGGGTGATCGACATCCGCGACCGGATCAAGGACGTGATCAAGACCGGTGGCGAGTGGATCTCCTCCCTGGACCTGGAGGACCTCATCAGCCGCCACGTAGCGGTACGTGAAGTAGCAGTGGTGGGCATTGCCGATCCGCAGTGGGGCGAACGCCCATTCGCCCTGCTGGTCATCCGCGAGGGCCATGAGATTGGCGCCCGCGAGCTCAAGGAACACCTCAAGCCCTTCGTCGAGCTGGGCCACCTGAGCAAGTGGGCGATTCCCAGTCAGATCGCCCTTGTTACTGAAATTCCCAAGACCAGCGTTGGCAAGCTCGACAAGAAGCGCATCCGCGTCGACATCAGCGAGTGGCAGGCCAGCAACAGCACCTTCCTCTCCACGCTCTGAGCGTCCTCTGCCGTGCCCGCCAGGGCACGGCATGCCCACCCGGCAAGCCTTTGCCTTGTACTCACGGATTTTTCAGTCATTCTTGCCGCGCCGTTTTTCAAAGGTTATGGCAAAGGGCTGTTCCAGTGCGGTGGGTGGCTGCAAATCACACTTTAGAGGGATCAAGCAGTAATCCCTGCTGGATATAGTCCGTTCACGGATTTTTCTGAACGACGGAGCATTGCGGGGGGCTCGCGCCACGCAACTTCGGAGCCGGGACAAGTGTTCATTCAACCGGTATTCGAAGCGTTTTCAGAAAAGCGTACTGCCATAACAATAATGCACATGGAGTAGCGTCGATGACATCAGCAAACCAGTTCTGGCGCCGGGCGAAACTGCCCCTGGCCGTCGGTCTCGCCTCCACGCTCGCCGGGCCGGCATTCGGCGTCAGCTTCAACATCGGTGAAATCGAAGGCAGCTTCGATTCGTCCCTGTCGGTGGGGGCCAGCTGGTCGACCGCCGGGCGCAACAAGGACCTGATCGGGGTCAACAACGGCGGCAAGGGCCTGTCCCAGACCACCGATGACGGCCACTTGAACTTCAACAAGGGCCAGACCTTCTCGAAGATCTTCAAGGGTATCCATGACCTGGAATTGAAGTACGGCGATACCGGTGTGTTTGTCCGTGGCAAGTACTGGTATGACTTCAAGCTCAAAGACGAAGACATGGACTTCAAGAACATCAGCGACAACAACCGCAAGGAAGGCGCCAAGTCTTCCGGCGGTCAGATCCTCGATGCCTTCGTCTATCACAACTACTCCATTGCCGATGAGCCAGGTTCGGTGCGCTTCGGTAAGCAGGTGGTGAGTTGGGGCGAAAGTACCTTCATTGGTGGCGGTATCAACTCGATCAACCCGATCGACGTGTCGGCGTTCCGCCGTCCTGGTGCCGAGGTCAAGGAAGGTCTGATTCCGGTCAACATGTTCTACATCTCCCAGAACCTGACCGAGAACCTGTCGGCCGAAGCGTTCTACCAGTTGGAGTGGGACCAGACCGTTACCGATAACTGCGGAACCTTCTTCTCGCAGCCGGACAACATTTCCGATGGCTGTGACGACAATCTGCGTCTGCTCGCCAAGCGTTCGACCATCGCCGCCACGGCGCCGGGGCGCGCGGCCCTGGCCGCGATGCAGGCTCGTGGCGTCGACGTCAACGAAGAAGGCACGCTGGTGCGTCGCAGTGGCGACCGAGATGCCCGTGACAGCGGCCAATTCGGTGCGGCGTTCCACTACAACTTCGAGCCGCTGGACACCGAGTTCGGTGCCTACTTCATGAACTATCACAGCCGAGCGCCGATCTTCAGTGCCACGGCGGCACCACAGTCGGCTTACAACATCGCTCCTGGCTTTGGCTCTCTGGCGCCGGTGTGGATCGCCGGTAATTCGAAGTACTTCGTTGAGTATCCAGAAGACATTCGCCTGTATGGCTTGAGTTTCTCCACCACCCTGCCTACGGGGACGGCGTGGAGCGGTGAAATCAGCTACCGGCCGAATGCGCCTGTACAACTCAACTCTACCGATATTCTCTATTCCGCCGTTCGACCTCTGAAGGGGGCATTCGCCAACGCCTCGCTGCTTGAAGGTGTAGCGGGGCAGGACCTTCACGGCTATCGCCGCAAGGAAGTCACTCAGTTCCAGACCACCTTCACGCACTTCTTCGATCAGGTCATGGGCGCCAGCCGTCTGACGCTGGTGGGTGAGGTGGGGGTTACCCACGTCGGTGGCCTTGAGAGCAAGTCGGATGTCCGCTATGGACGTGATCCGGTGTTTGGTCCTGGCGCCTTGCCAGCCACCGGCGGGCAAAACACCTGTCGTGCGCTTAACTCCACCACCATTGCCGGTGCAGGTCCTGGTGCAGACGCCAGCAATCTGAGCGCCAACTGCAACAACGATGGCTTCACCACCGCCACCTCCTGGGGCTACCGCGGCCGTGCCATCTGGGAGTACCCGGATGTGTTCGCTGGTGTGAACCTCAAGCCGAACGTGGCTTGGTCCCATGACGTCAAGGGTTACTCGCCAGGTCCTGGCGGCAACTTCGAAGAAGGCCGCAAGGCCATCAGCCTGGGGCTGGATGCCGAGTACCAGAACACCTACACCGCGAGCCTGGCCTACACCAACTTCTTCGGTGGCGACTACAGCACCGTGGATGACCGGGACTTCCTCGCCTTGAGCGTTGGCGTGAACTTCTAAGCACACTGCATTTTCAGGAAGAACAACAATATGAAAATCACCAAGAGTCTGTTGCACGTCGGTGTGCTGGGACTGTCACTGCTGGCCACCGGGGTCATGGCCGCGGTCTCGGCCGATGAAGCCGCCAAGCTGGGTACCAGCCTGACGCCGATGGGCGCGGAAATGGCCGGCAATGCCGCCGGCACCATTCCGGCCTGGAAGCCACTGGCGACCAATGCTGGCACCGTGGACAGCAAGGGTTTCCTGTCCAACCCCTACGGCAGCGAGCAGCCGCTGTTCACCATCACCGCGCAGAACGTCGAGCAGTACAAGGACAAGCTGGCGCCGGGGCAGTACGCGATGTTCAAGCGCTACCCGGAAACCTTCAAGATGCCGGTCTACCCGTCCCATCGCGGGGCCACCGTGCCGGCTGACGTGTTCGCCGCGATCAAGCGCAACGCTACCAGCACCAACCTGGTGTCCGGCGGCAACGGCCTGGAGAACTTCGAAACCGCGATTCCGTTCCCGATCCCGAAAAGCGGCGTGGAAGTCATCTGGAACCACATCACCCGCTATCGCGGTGGCAGTGTGACCCGCCTAGTGACCCAGGCCACGCCACAGGCCAACGGCTCCTACAGCCTGGTGTACTTCCAGGACCAGTTCGTGTTCCGCGACAAGATGAAGGACTACGATCCGAAAAACCCTGGCAACATCCTGTTCTACTTCAAGCAGAAAGTGACCGCGCCAGCGCGCCTGGCCGGTGGCGTGCTGCTGGTGCACGAAACCCTCGACCAAGTGAAGGAGCCGCGTTCGGCCTGGGTCTACAACGCGGGTCAGCGCCGCGTACGCCGCGCCCCGCAAGTGTCCTATGACGGCCCGGGTACCGCTGCCGACGGCCTGCGTACTTCCGACAACCTGGACATGTACAACGGTGCGCCGGATCGCTACGACTGGAAGCTGGAAGGCAAGAAGGAGATGTACATCGCTTCCGACAGCTACAAGCTCGACTCGCCGACCCTGAAGTACGCCGACATCATCAAGGCCGGCCACATCAACCAGGACCTGGCTCGCTATGAACTGCGCCGGGTCTGGCATGTGGTGGCAACCTTGAAGGAAGGCCAGCGCCACATCTACGCCAAGCGTGACTTCTACATCGACGAAGACACCTGGCAGGCCGCGGTGATCGACCACTACGACGGTCGTGGCCAGCTGTGGCGCGTGGCCGAGGCTCACGCCGAGAACTACTACGACAAGCAAGTGCCGTGGTACGCCCTGGAAACCCTCTACGACCTGCAGTCCGGCCGTTACCTGGCCCTGGGCATGAAGAACGAAGAGAAACAGGCCTACGACTTCGGTTTCACCGCCACCACCAGCGATTTCACCCCAGCCGCCCTGCGTCAGGACGGGGTTCGCTGAGCCGCTGCAAATAGAGGCCGCATCCTCGGAAAAAGCCCCGACCTGGTTCGGGGCTTTTTTTTGCCTGAGGCCCGGCCTTGGAATCCATCGGGGTACAGACGGCTTTCTCTAAGCTAATTAGCCACTTAATCAATAAATAAACGAAATATCCTTCAATCATTCAGAGTTATCTGACCAATTTGCTCATAGTCTTTTTCGCCCGAATGGTCGCAAAAATCTTCAACAGGTGGCCTTTTACCGCTAGTCTGCGGACATCTGCTACGCCGACAACCGTACATCAATAAGAGTTGGCCATGACTGACCTGTCCCCCCTGCAACGGCCTACCAGCGCGGTGATCCCCGCTCTGGAGGGGCGTTTTTATCGACCCCCCCTGCCCGATGGATACGTGCAGCGGCCGCGTCTTTGCGAGCGCCTGGGCGCCGGGTTGAAGGGGCGATTGCTGCTGGTCTGTGCGCCTGCCGGGTTTGGCAAGAGCTCGCTGGCCGTGGAGTTTTGCCAGGGCCTACCGGATAACTGGCAGAGCCTGTGGCTGGGGTTGAGCCGCCGGGACAGCGATCCCGGGCGTTTCCTCGAGCGTCTGTTGGCCGGTCTGCAGCAGTACTTTCCCCAATTGGGACGGCAGTCCCTGGGCCTGTTGAAAATGCGTCAGCGCCACCAGCCCTTCGCCTTTGAAGAGTGGCTGGACGGCCTGCTGGATGAGCTGGCGGTGCAATTGACCGGTGCCAGTCCGTTATTGCTGGTGCTGGACGACTATCACCTGGCCCAGGGGCCGGTCCTCGATCGTTGCCTGCAGTTTTTTCTCAATCACCTGCCCGATGGCTTGCTGGTGCTGGTCACTAGCCGCCAACGTCCGGACTGGCACCTGGCGCGGCTGCGGTTGTCCCGGCAACTGCTGGAGCTGCACGAGCAGGATTTGCGCCTGACCCACGACGAGTCCCTGAGCCTGCTCGACCGGCACAGCAGTTCGCTGCGCGGCGAAGCCCTGGAAAACCTGATTCAGCGCAGCGAAGGCTGGGTGGCCGGGCTGCGTTTCTGGCTGCTGGCGGCGTCCGAGGCGGGAGCCGGGGGCGCGCTACCCCAGGGCCTGCATGGCGGGGAAGGACTGATCCGCGACTACCTGTTGGAAGAGGTCATCGACTGCCTGCCCGCCGAAGTGCAGTCATTCCTGTATGACACGGCGCCCCAAGAGCGGTTTTGCGCCGAGCTGTGCGATGCCCTGCGCGAAGCCCATGACAGCGCCGAGATCCTGGGTTTCCTCCAGGCTCACCAGGTATTCCTGGTGCCCCTGGATGAACACGGCCATTGGTATCGTTATCACCACCTGTTTTCCGACCTGCTGCGCAGCCGGCCCACGGCCAATGCCCTGGTGCCAGCGGCCAGCCTGCACCTGCGCGCCTGTCGCTGGTTCAACGCCCAGGGGCTGCTCGACGAAGCGGTGGAGCAAGCGCTGCGCGCCGGGCACCTGGACGTGGCGGCCAACCTGGTGCAGAACCTGTCCGAAGAGCAACTGCTGGCGGAACAGAACGTCGGCATGCTGCTGCGCTGGAAGATGGACCTGCCCGACAGCCTGCTGATCAGCACGCCGCGGCTGATCGTGCTCTACAGCTGGGCCCTGGGCCTGGCCTGCCAGCTGGATGCGGCGGAGGAACTGGCCAATCACCTGAGTCGTTTCCTGCCGGCCCCTTCGGCCACGGCGCAGAAGTCGATGTTGGCGCAATGGCTGGCCCTGAGCGGAATCATCGCCCGTGGCCGCGGCCAGCGGGAAAACACCCTGGCCTATTGCAGCGAGGCCCTGGAAAGCCTGCCGCCCAAACGTTATGGGCAGCGCCTGATGTGCCTGTCGACCTTGTCCAACCTGGCCATTACCGATGCCGATCTGTGGCGGGCCCGCAGCCTCAATCGCGAATCCCTGGAGCTGGCGCAACGGGTCGGCAATCCGTTGTTCGAAGCCCTGGCCCACTACGACCGTGCCCGGGTCCTGCAGGCCCGCGGCGAAGTGCTGCGGGCGCAGGAGGAGGTACACCAGGGGCTGCGGCGCCTGCAGGGCCTGTCGGCCCAGCGGTTGTATGCGGTGCGGGCCCGGCTGACCCTGTATGACGGTTATCTGCTGACCCTGCGCGCCCAGCCCGAGGCCGGCCTGTTGCGCTTGCAGGCCGGCCTGGTGGAGGCCCGGGCCTGTCGCGATATCAGCGTGCTGATCGGTCACTGCGTGATCGCCAAGCAGGAAGGCCTGGGTGGCGAGTTCTCCCGAGCCTTCGCCGAGCTGGCGGAAGCCGAGCGCTTGATGCACATCTGGGACGTGCCACCGATCTATTACCTGGCAATGATCACCCTGGTGAAATGCGAGCTGTGGCTGGCCCAGGGGCGTACCGATCTGGCCGAAGCCTGGCTGGCCCGCCTGGGCCAGACCTACACCGGCGAACAGGCGGCGGCGCCACCGGAGTTCCACCCGCAACTGCCGTTGCACATCGAATTGCAGCAAGCCCAGCTTGAAAGCATCAAGGGCGATCTGGGCCGGGCGGAGCAGCGCTTGAATCGGTTGGTCGAACATGGCCAGCAAAGCGGCCGGCAGTTGCTGAGCGTGATGGCCCTGACCCAGAAAGCCGCACTGTTGCTGGCGGCCGGTCGCGGTCCGCAGGCCCGCCAGGACCTGGCCCAGGCTCTGGAGGCCGGGGTTGGAGGCGCGATGCAGCCGTTCATGGCATTGCTCCATGGCCATCCCGGCTGGATGCGTGAGCAGTTGCAGCAGGGCGTATCGACAGCGCTGACCCAGGCATTGCTGGAGCGGTTGCCGGCAGCATCGCGTGAGCCTCAGGAGATCGCAGCCCATAACGAGTCCTTGAGCTCCCGAGAGCTTTCAGTGTTGCAGTTGATCGCCCAGGGCTGCTCCAATCAGGAAATCAGCGAGCGCCTGTTCATCTCGCTGCATACGGTGAAGACCCATGCCAGCCATATCAACAGCAAGCTGGGGGTAGAGCGCCGGACCCAGGCCGTGGCCCGGGCCCAGGAGCTGGGGTTGCTGGGGTAGGCGCTGCGCCACTGGCTGCCGGGGCTAGCGGGCCAGGTGCTCCTTGCAGTAGTCGGCGAACAACCGCGCCGGCTTGGTCAGTTGGCCACGTTTGAGCCAGGCGGCCACCAGGCCTGAACCTGTGACGTCCTCGACAATGTCGACACACACCACCGGCTTGCCATCGTAGGAAAAAGGCGAGTGGGGGCGGGTGACCAGGATCGAGAAACCGAAGCCCTGGCCGACCATCCCGCGCACCATCTCGATGGACGGTGAGCTGAAGGCAATCTGCGGCGTCAGCCCCAGTTCTTCGAACAGGCTGACGAAATAGGTGCGGCTCGGTTGCACGTCCAGCAGGATCATCGGCTCCAGGCACAGGTCGCGCAGCGATACCTGGGGCTGCTTGGCGTAGCGATGGCCGGCCGGCAGCAAGGCGTAAGGCCGTTGCGGCGGCATCAGTGGCTCGGTTTCGATGGTGCCGTCCAGGTCATGCTCATAGAGGATCGCCAGATCGAACGCGCCACCGGTCAGGCCCTGTACCAGTTCCTGCTGCTCGCCATCACGGATGCGGATTTCCACCCCGGGATAGAGCGCGCTGAAGCCGGCGATCAGTTGTGGCAGGTACAACGGTGCCACGGTTTCGAAGCAGCCGATGTCGATCTGTCCGGCGACCACGTCGTTGTCTGCCAGGGCGTTCTGCTCGAACTCCTTGGCCATGCGCAGCAGCTCCTGGGCCTTGCGGTAGAAACGTGCCCCGCTGGGGGTCAGGGAGACGCCGAGAGCATGGTGACGAATCAGCAATTGCACGCCGAAGCTGTCCTCCAGGCCCTTGATGGCGGTGGATATCGACGGCTGGGCGATGTACAGCTTGCGTGATGCCTCGGCGACGCTGCCGCACTCGACGGTGGTGATGAAGTACTTCAGTTGACGCAGATTGTAGGCAGCCACAGCGAACCTCGTTCTTTGCCCGGGCACGGGGGAAGGGCGGCCGGGTCAGGGTGACCCGGGACCTGCATGCATCACCGCGCATGCAGTGCGCTTGATACAAGCAAGTTACGCACCGGCAAGGCACCCCCCGGCGTGTTTTTTTGTCCCGCAACGATACTCACAAGTGCCGGGAGGGAGGGCATGGTCAAGGCAGTTTTTTCATCGCTTGCGAGCACATTTTTCCTCGCTTGGCTTCAGGCACTCTCCTCGCCGGGATCGGCGGGCGGGGCTTCCTCGGTCGGGCTGGCGTCGAAGTCCAGGGTGACGCTGAAGCGTTGCTCCTCCACCAGCACGTCGATGCGCCAGCCCAGGCGGGCACACAACTGGCGCATCAGTTCCAGGCCCAGGCCGTAGCCGTAGTCGCTGGAAGGCTCGATCTGCTTGGCTTCGCGGATGCGGTTGAGAATGCGCAGGCGCGGGTAGTCGAAGTGGATCTCGATGGTGCCGTCATCGGCATATTGCAGGGCATTGCGCAGGAAGTTGCCGACCACGATTCGGCAGGCGGTCAGGGGCAGGCGGCAGGGCGTGGTGCTGATGTCCAGGGTCAGTTCGATATCCCGTGTCCCGATCAGGTAGCGCTGCTCCTGGATCAGCTCGTTGACCAGCCCGCTCATGTCGATGGGCTCCTCGGGCAGGGCTTCGGGCAGCTCGCGGCTCATCCACAGCAAGGTCTCGGCGATGCGCTGCATGTTCAGCACCGAGCGTTCGATACGTTGCAGGGGCGGCGGCAGGGCGCCGCCGGATTGCAGGGTCAGCAGCTCGATATTGGCCTTGAGCACTGCCAGCGGGGTACGCAGTTCATGGCTGGTGTAGCGTAGCAGCCGACCTTCACGCAGGCTGGCTGCCTGGACCTGTTGGATGCTCTGGGCCAGGGCGTCGGCCAGCATATTGAATTCCTTGAAGCTGAAATTGGGCCGTTCGCCGGCCACCGTGTCGGGGTCCTTGAGGGTACTGGACCACTGGGACAGGCGGCCCAGGGGCCGCACCAGCCACCAGACCAGCAGGGCAATGATGATCAGCGCCGGTATGAACACCGCCAGGCTGATGAAAATCACCCCGTGCAGTTCACGGTCCAGGTAGGCATCGGACAGTGGCGTCTCGACTTCGCCGCCTTCTTCTTGGTCATGGTCGACGTCGTACATGTACAGGGTCTTGCCGTCCGCCAGGGGTTGGGCAAGGATCGCCCGGCCTTCATCGTCGTCATCGGAATCCAGGTCGCCAAAGACCTGGACTGCACCGAAGGACAGGCTCGGGGGCGTGTCCAGCAATTGGCGGACCTTCTCGGGCAGCGCCTCCTTGCCGATGACGCTGGTATAGAAATAGTTGTGCGGCGGCGGGGTCGTGGGGTCCTTGTTGTAGTGCCTGGCGAAGTACTGGGCTTCTTCCTCCATCATCGCGCTGGCGGTGTAGAGCAGGCCGCGGACGCTGTATTCCGGCAGCAGCAGACTGTAGATCAGCAGTACCACGGCAATCAGCAGCAGGAAGCTGCCGCTGATCACCCATTTCAAACTCAGGCCGTTACGCATGTGACCTCAGCTGTATGCCAATACCGGGAAGGGTGTGGATCAGGGGCTGGTCGAAGGACTTGTCCACAGTCTTGCGCAGCCGGTGCATATGCACCTTGAGGGTGTTGCTGTCGGGCGGCTCGTCGCCCCAGATCGTCGCCTCCAGGCGTTCCCGGGTGACAGGTTCGGGGCTGGCGCGCATCAGGCATTCCAGCAGGGTCCAGCAGATGGGCGACAGGTGCAGTTCCTGGCCGGCGCGGCTGACCTTGCGGGTGGTCAGCTCCATCACCAGGTCGGCCACCTGCAGGCGGCTGGCCTGGCCGCTGCGGCGCAGGCTCAGGGCGCGGATCCTGGCCACCAGCTCGGCCAGTTCGAAGGGCTTGACCAGATAATCGTCGGCACCGGCGGCAAAGCTGGCGAGCTTGTCCGACAGGGCATCCAGCGAGGTGAGCATGAGGATGGGAGTCTGGCTGCCGTGTTGGCGCAGTTGTTCGCACAGCTGCTGGCCGTCCAGCCGCGGCAGCATGATGTCCAGGAGGATCACGTCGTAATGCTGGCTCAGGGCCAGGTTAAGGCCGGTCTGGCCGTTGCTGGCGTGGTCGCAGACGATGCCGCCGATTTCCAGGTACTCGATGACGGTATTGGCCAGGTCGAGGTTGTCCTCGACCAGCAGCAGGTGAATATGCACGGAAACGTCCCCTTGGACCCTTGGCACTCGATGGCCCGAAGGATAGCGGAAGCCGAGGCTTTTCCATTGATGTTTACCCGCTGTTAACCCGGCGCTCTCTAAGCTCAGGCTCTTCTTAACTGCAGAGCGCGGCACAGCCATGAACCTGTCTTCAGTGCTCAAAGGCATCCTGCTGGTGTTGATTCTTCTCGGCCTGATGGCTTGCGTCCTGCCGTCCGGGGCACCCATGGTGCGCCTTGGGGACGGCGGCCCCTTGAGCTTGTTCCTGCTGGGGCATGACCTGCAACGGGCGGAGGCCGAGCATGTCGCGGGTATCGTCTGACGATAGCGGCGCCGGCTACACCGACCAGTTGGTGCTGTGTCTGATGCTGATCCTGTGTGTATCCATTTCCCTGGGTGCCTATATCGTGCGCTTCAACGCCCAGATCGACCGCCAGCGCGAGCTGTCGCCGGTGCACTTGCTGGAGTGTGGTCAGGGGCGGGGGGCCTTTATCGTCGACCCCCATGGCCGGCTTAGCAGCAGCGACAATTGCTACCTGGTGGACGAAGACGACTAGCCTCGCCGCCTGGCAGCGCCCAGAATGATCCGCCTTCGAGTTCCAGCGCAAGAAACGAGGTTCTTGCGCTGAAATCTCGTTCTACAGTGCAGGCGTACTGAGATGAAGGCGGCGAACCCCAGGGTTGCCGGCCTGATTTCCCTGGCGGATTGAAGGAGAACTGCGATGTCCTGCGTATTCAAGAAAATGGCGTCCCCGGTTGGCCAACTGACCCTGGTCGCCCGGGGAGCGAAGCTGGCGGCGATTCTGTGGGAGCACGAGCGGCAGAACCGGGTGCGCCTGGGCCCGCTGCAGGAAGCCGCGGAGCATCCGCTGTTGCTGGAGACCGAGCGCCAGTTGCGCGAATACTTTGCCGGTACCCGCGAGCGTTTCGAGCTTGAGCTGGACTTTGTCGGCACCGAGTTCCAGCGCCAGGTCTGGCAAGCCCTGCTGACCATTCCTTTCGGCGAGACCCGCAGTTACAGCCAGATCGCCCGACAGATCGGCAATCCCACTGCAGTGCGTGCGGTAGGGGCGGCCAATGGGCGTAATCCGATCTCGATCGTCGCCCCCTGCCACCGGGTGATCGGCGCCTCGGGCAGCCTCACCGGTTTCGCCGGCGGTCTTGAGGCCAAGCAGTTCCTGTTGGCACTGGAAGGCGAGGAGACGTTGCAGCTGGCGTTTTGAATGTACTGAAGGCCCGGTGGTTGATGTGCTAACAAGTAGGCATCACCAGCTGGGCCTTCAGGCTATTACCTGCAAGATGCAGGCTTAGGTTTTACGCCAGACCGTACGATTGATGTAGTCGGTATAGCTGAGCACAACTCGAACGACTTGTAGCGATACCGGTCCACCTTGGTAGTCGGGGACAAGCGGAATTACCCGTTGTTGCCCATTGTGCTGAGCGGTGATGACCTTTACAGCAGCGAGTATCGAAGATTTATCCAGCCCGCTCATGATCAAGGTGCCTTCGTCCATCCCTTCTGGGCGTTCGTGGGCATTGCGTAAAGTTACTGCGGGAAGATTGAGCAGCGAAGCTTCTTCGGTGATGGTGCCACTGTCTGACAGGACGCAGAACGCCGACATCTGCAATTTGATGTAGTCCAGTAGTCCGAAGGGTTTGACGAAGCGGATCAGCGGATGATCCAGTGATTCACCCAATGCTTCCAGGCGTTTACGGGTACGCGGGTGTGTGGAAACGATCAGCGGGTAGCCGTACTCGTCGGCCAGAGCCCGCAGGCTTGCCAGTAGATCGCGAAGATTGTCGGGGGTATCGACGTTCTCTTCGCGATGTGTGCTGACAATGAAGAACTTCCCGACTTCTAGGCCACTGCGCTCAAGCACATCGGACTTCAGGATCTTGGGCATGTAATAGTCCAGGACTTCCTGCATGTGTGAACCAGTCTTGATGATGGTCTCCGGACGTATGCCTTCGGCGATCAGATAGCGCCGGGCATGTTCGGTCAGCACCATATTGATGTCGGACAAGTGGTCCAGCACCTTGCGGTTCAGTTCTTCAGGTACTCGCTGATCAAAGCAGCGGTTACCGGCTTCCATGTGGAATACCGGAATTTTGCGCCGTTTGGCTGCAATCACCGCAAGGCAGGTATTGGTGTCGCCATACAGCAATAGGGCATCAGGTTGTTCGAGTTCAAACACCTGGTCGGCCTTGGCGATAACTTCGGCAATGGTTTGTGCTGCTGTTTCACCGGCAGCGCCAAGGAAATGGTCGGGTTTACGAATCTCCAGGTCATCGAAGAAAACCTGGTTCAGTTCGTAATCGTAGTTTTGCCCCGAATGCACCAGTATGTGATCGACCTGCTTATCCAGCTCGGCAATCACTCGGCTCATCTTGATCAGTTCAGGTCGGGTTCCGACCAGGGTCATGACCTTAAGCATTGAGCTGCTCCTGGATGTAGTCGAGTTTGAGCAGCAGATGCTTGATGCCGGAAATGTCCAGACGTTCTGTATTGTGCGAGGTGTAGTCGTCCAGTTCGGAAATCTTCTCCTCACCCTCTACGAAATACTTCTTGTAGTTCAGGTCACGATTGTCTGCGGGAACCCGATAGTAGCGGCCCATATCCTCGGCTTTGGCCATTTCCTCACGCGATACCAGTGATTCATAGAGTTTTTCGCCATGGCGAGTACCAATCACCCGGACAGGGCTGTCGAGGGAGAACAACTCTTTCAGGGCTTGTGCCAGATCACCAACGGTAGAAGCAGGCGCCTTCTGCACGAACAGATCACCTTGTTGCCCATGTTCAAAAGCATGCAGTACCAGATCCACTGAGTCTTCCAGAGACATAAGGAATCGGGTCATCTGGGGATCTGTCACTGTCAGTGGCTCGCCCTTTCGGAGTTGCTCTACGAATAGCGGAATAACTGAGCCACGGGAAGCCATGACATTGCCGTAGCGTGTCGCGCAGATCACGGTACCGCCTTCCGGGATCATTCTCGACTTGGCTACCATGAGTTTCTCTGCCATGGCTTTGGAGATACCCATGGCATTGATTGGATACACCGCCTTATCGGTACTCAATACCACCACCCGTTTTACTCCACAGGCAATTGCGGCATTAAGTACGTTTTCAGTGCCCTGTACGTTTGTACGCACCGCCTCCATAGGATAAAACTCGCAGGATGGTACTTGCTTGAGCGCTGCTGCATGGAAGACATAGTCAACGCCAACCATGGCCTGCCTCAGGCTGTCCGGATCACGTACGTCGCCAATGTAGAACTTGACTTTGTCGTTCGCCAAGGCGATCCGCATGTCTTCCTGCTTCTTCTCGTCACGGGAAAAAATACGTATTTCGCGCACGTCGGTATTGAGGAAACGTCGCAACACCGTATGACCAAATGAGCCGGTGCCACCGGTGATCATCAATACCTTGTCGTTGAACATAAAACCTTCCAAATCGTGTAAGCCCAGCAACGGGTCAGGAAAAATATTGGTCAACTCCCCGGCAGGGAGCCACCCTTCCAATCGCCTTAGCGATTGGCGTGCATACTTTTGATAAGCTCTGGCCAAGAGGCAGCAATATACCCGGTAGCCTCACGGAAACGTTCACCGTTGAGTGAGCGGTCGATCACTAACGCATCATCAGGTTGGATTTCTATCTCATGGCCATATTCGTTGGCGACCATTCGTAACAAGTCCAACTTGTTAACCGGTGCTGCGGCAACATGATACAACCCACGGAGCTGCGGATGGGGCAGAACGTAGTCTTTCATCACCCGCGCCAACTCTACTGTGGGCAGGCCGGAGAATATGGCTTTGGAGAACCCCTTGACGCAGCCTTGCTGAGACAGGAACCAGTCAACCAGAGCGTTGCTTGATCCTAACTCATGGCCGATGATCGAGGTGCGCAGAGTGATCGCATGAGGCTCATCATGAAGCTCGCCGATGTACTTCGACTTGCCGTACAGATCCTCGGCGTCAGAGATATCCGATTCCAAGTAGCCGCCTTTGTTTCCAGAGAACACGCAGTCGGTACTCACGTGGATCAGTCGCGCGTGCGCTAGGGCGCACAAGCGTGCAAGGCGATGAGGCAGCATGGCGTTGATGGGCAGTGCTGTCAGAGGATCATTGGCATCGGCCAGTTGCTTGATCAAACCGACGCAGTTAATCACCACATCCGGGCGAACCTTCGCCAGTACTGTGGCCAGAGCGTCCTGATCCAGGACATCGACCCCTGTGATCAAGTGTGAGTGATAGGTTTCGGAGAAGTACCGAAGGGCTGATGGGCTGCGCAGCGTGCCCCACGTGTCATGCCCGGTATCACTGCTGAATACGCGAAAAACTGCTTGTCCGAGCATACCCGTGACGCCAAGAACTAATACTTTCATTTCAACCAACCTTACTTTTTGAGTCGTTTTCGAGCAGATCTACCAACACGGAAACCTGTCGGTTCATGTCGAAGTGTTCGTCAAAATATGCTCGGCCTGCGCGTCCCATGGCCTCTCGCTCACTTATGTCCAGCGCCTTCAGGCGACGTATGTTCGCTACCAGAGGTTGCACCTCTTCAGCAGCGGACGTATAGCCGGCTTCGGCCTCAAGTACGATCCTGGCACCTTCACCGTTGATGCTGGCTATGATCGGGCGCCCTGCTGCCAAATAGGCCTGAATTTTACTCGGGATTGTCTGGGCAAAAATGGGCTCATCTGTAAGCGAAACCAACAAAGCAGAGGCTCGCTCGAAAATCTGCGGCATGCTCTCCATTGAAAAGCGACCAGGCAAGATCAGATTGTCCAGGCCGTAAAGTTTCTTTTGGTTCTCAAGCCACTCCAATCGGCTACCGCTGCCGATCAATACCAGGCGAATCGATGAGTCGCTACGTAACTCCAATGCTGTTTGCAGCAGGGTGTCCAGAGACTGCGCGGTGCCAAGGTTACCGGCAAAGACCACACAAAAATGCTGATCGAGCAGATGACTGAGCGAGTCGGGGATCGCGGTTGCAGAAGTAGTCTTAGCGTCGAAAGAGTTTGGGTAATAAATAATCTTTTTTCTGGCGGCGTATTGCGCTACTGGATTGACAAAAGCTTTTGATTGAACCAGCAGAATATCGCAACAGCTATAGATCGCCTTTACCATACAGCCGACTGCTTTGAGCACGTGGCGATTTTTGACAAAGCCTGTCGCAGAAAGGCTTTCGGGCCACAAATCCTGTACCCACAGAGCCAGCTTTGCACCTTTGATCCACTTGAGCAGAATCGCCGGAACCACCTGAGTGATAGGAGAGGGAGCAAAGACCAAGATGGCGTCGAATTGGCGCTTGCGCAGCAACCAAGGAAAACATATCAATCCCAGGAGCATGAACGAAAGATAGTTGAGTACGAGATTTCTGGCCCCGCCGAGGCCGCGTGGCCATAGAGGTACCCGTACTACCTCGACGGTGTTCTGGAATCGCTCACGCTGTACGCCTCCTGCAGTATAACCGTTAAAAACCCTACCTTCCGGGTAGTTAGGCTTGCCTGTAGCAACAGTTACTTCATGACCTTGTTTTACCAAGTTTGAGACGATGTCATTTATGATGAAACTTTCAGGATAGAAGTACTGACTTAACATCAATATCCGCATTATCAGCCCTTCCTATTTTTGAGAACAGAAAGGAATAGTTCTTTATTCAACTCGACGGATGTGCTGTCAGAGAGTTTTTCAAGAGCTTTTTTATAGACGGATACTCGTTGAGATTGTCGTTCATCTTTTGGAGTTGATGCGAAATTGTCTATTGTTTTTGCAAAAAGTAGAGGATCATCCAAGGAAAGATCCCAGCCTAGGTTCTCCTTCTCAAGGTTTCGCCAAGGTGTTTGATCACTCAGCAATACTGGGGTTCCTACGCTTATTGATTCCGCAACTACATGACCGTAGTTTTCTCCTTTAGTGGGAAAAAAGAAAAGATCGTAGCTCGCGAAGGTGTCTTTTACATTTTCGGGCATTACATTACCACAGTAACTCACTTCAATATTGGCTGGCAATTGACGAATATATGACTCGCATTCCATCCAGTAGTCCGGATCTTCTTTTGGTCCATAGATGTCTAGTTTGATTTTTTTTGTTACGTGCGCCAAGACTGCCAATGCATAATCCAGATTTTTCATTCGACATATCCGAGAAAGAAAGATAACTCGTAGGGAGGAAGTGTCTGGATTTGTCGGCAATGGTGGAGGTAGATGAGTCTGGTCGAGTTTTGTTGGAAGATCGATTGCTACAAAAATATTTTTATCCAATAGCCAGGATAAGTTGCGTAACGAGTCATTTTTTTCATATTGGCTGGAGGCATGAAAAGTAATTCCTCGATATATCCAAGAACATAAGCGTATATAAATGTTTTTTTTGGTGGTCTTGATACTTAAGGCCCCCTCTGAAAATTCCCCACGGGGTGCCAGGATGATCGGCTTGTCAGTCGACTTTAGAAATTTCCAGCCTAATAAAGGCTTTAACGTAAAATTTGGGTCGAAGAAACTGTTCAGGTAGACCAAATCATGAGGTGTTGAATCTACTACTCTAGCTATACCTCGCACAGTACAGCGATCGGGGGATAGGTAGTAGACATTGGCATTACCTACTTTTTGCCAAGTATTGACGGAGACTGAGTCATATGCCAGAGATTCATCTTGATCGCGATCACGTGTAATGATCCAGAACTCGAAGTGCTCACTGAGATGATCTGCTATGTTGGCTAATGTACGTATTGGTCCGCCAGCTTTGTAGCCTGGAATATAATAACCTAAAAAGGTCAAGACCTTAACTTTGTTTTTTACATCAGGTCTCATAAAATTTCCTATAATTCTGATGATGCTGGCAGAAATCAGTGTGAATTTACTATAAGTCAATTAGCTGAAAAAATTGATTTTAAATTTTATCGTGTGTTTCAAGCGTCGAATGAAAACAACAAGGCCTGCCATTGAAAGTGTCCGACCATTGCTGTGCAAAATTAGAAATGATTTTTGAGCCTCTTGAAAGCTGCTTCTAAACTTGTAAATATCATCAGCTTCTGGATCGCAGGTGAGATCATGCTCGATGGTGTAGTCAAGCAAATAGAAAGACTTGTTCGTTTTTCGATATTGCATCATGAAGTAATCATCAGTTCCATAGAATTTAAGTCGTTTATCATACCCCTTGAAAGTTTCAGTGAAGTATGACCAGCGAATAATCATTCCACTGTTGATCGCTGTGTTGTGTCGTGAAGGCATTAGTCCGGGGTGTAAGTTTTTATAGGGGAGACTTTTGAAAAAAACCTGTTTGCCAGGACTGACAATTTTATTTTTGAATTTTACTATGGGAAGGTAAAGGTTAGTAATTGTGCAGTCGTTTAAGGCTTCCCTGTGGGCCGTGAATAGGTGTAGGTCGAATGAAGTGTCGTGATCCAGCAGAATGATAAAGTCTTTCTTTTGAGGGGCTAAAGTTAAAAAAGAATTGTATATTTCTGAAAGGCTTTTGTTTTCGGGTGTGTGTTTATAAATGAAGTTGTTTTTCTTCAGTTCGCTGCTAAGCCAGTCCAATTGACTTTTTGCTTGTGGTTCAAGACTATTGTCCCAGATGATAAAAGTTGAACCTTCTAATGTCGAGATCGACTTGATCAGCGAGCAAATACTTTGTGAGTCTTTAAGGGATCTGTTGTAGATAACTATGAGAAATAAATATTCCATTTATTAGTCTCTGAGGGGGGTAAAAATTTACTTTCTTGAAGTGTACTTGTGCTGCATGAGGAGTTGATAAGTATATTTGTGTTTTAATTGTGAGTAAAAAATATTGGCGCTGTTTACTGGGTTTTTATAGTTTGTCTTGCTCTGAGTCTATAAAGATATCTGATGGGCGAAAAAAAAATACTTGGAAGTATTGAGCAGAGAAGTAAGATTAAAAGGTTGGGACGTGAGCAGCAAAGTCTCAACGCATGTTTGTATTTGGTTGCAGTTCTAAAGTTTAGAGTTGAGTTCGCTCTGAACGCTAAAATCTGCTTGAGGCTTAAAGCTTTATACTCGGCAGAAACTGATCTGGCGCCTTTGATCTTAGAGCTAAGCTTGTAAGTAGGGGGGAGTGATAGTGCAAAATTTACTCTTGATTCGATCCAGATTTCAAAGAATCTATCATTCCACGTGGTTTTCTTGACTCCCTTTATCTCTGGCTTTCGATCAACGGAGTGCTCTAATGACCAGCAAATATTGAATTTATTTTGATCAATGTATTCGAGGAGTATGCCGGTTTGGAGAAAGTGACAGCCTCTATATCTTTTAAAATTTGCGTTGTTGATTATTTTTCGGCTGTAAATATGAACGCTTAAACATGTCATTAGCCAAAAAAGATCGTCGAGTAATTTATTCTGGTCAGTGTAGATTTGACTGGTTACTGTTTTTACTTCATTTCCAACATTTAGCAAGATATGATCATAATTGCTGTCAAGACTTTTTAGGACGTAAATGAGTACGTCCTCACAAAAATTATAGGTGTCGCCTAATAGCCAGATATAATCAGTTTCTGGCATTTTTAATGCGGTTTCGATATTTAAATCAGCGCCTAGGTTTTCTTTGTTTTGATGATAGTAAAGAGATGGGTGTTTTTCTTTTAAGCGTTCAATGATTTTACATGTTTCATCTGTTGAGCCATTGTCTGAGATAAAAACTTTTACTTGATGTTTTTCTAGCATCGGCATATGGCTTTCGAGTAGATGCTCAAGAAAGTTTGCACGGTTGTAAGTCGGTATAACAATGGAAAGCTTTGAAGTTGTTGTAGGAGTCAACGAGATGCCCTTTTGTGGTTTTTGAATATTATGTATACCCATGGTAGGGTCACGATATAGGCTGACAAGAATCCAAGGAATAGATACTCGAACGACATGTTGGCTGCAATGATTAATGTGATGCTTGTTACATAAATGCCATTCAATATGGAAACCAATACCAGCGGTTCCTGTTTATGGGCTCGCATATAAGTAGCCATGGAGTTTATCAGGAGTTGGGCAAAGTAGGCAGTCGCGATGATAAGGAAAGACGACATCGGTAGTAGACGTTTCAAAATGGGTAGTTGGTTCTCTAACAGGAAGGCCATTATGTATAAAGTAAGTACACCTAAAATATAGGTTAGGGTGGCAAGAAAAGTGTGTTTTTTAAAGTCTGAGTTGAGCTTTTTTTGCTCCTCTTGTGCGACGTAAATACTCATTCTTGGGGTAATTACTGTAATCCATATACTTGCTATGCTGAAAATAGCTGTACAGACCGCTAACGATAAACCGACTTTTCCTGCTTCAACTGAGCCATAATAATGAAATGCCAAAGGGGTGAATATGGAGAATATAAAATACCCACTGATCCAGCTTACGGCAAAGCGCCACATTAATGGCAAGGTTTCTTGCATCCAGGGATGATTTTTGCTTGATGCCTGTTGGTGGAGCTGGTGCAGCATTCGCTTGTAATTAAATAGGATTATAGCTGTTCCGCTCAAGGCTCCGACTAACAGTGAGAGTGAAAGTGCATAGAGGCTTGCCCCGCTGACTAGGAGAATGAGTGTCGTTATAAATGTTACGAAACTGATATGAAAGCGTATTTTCTGTACATCACCTACCGAGTTACACCCCTCGATAAATGAAAGGATCATGCTATTGACGAATACAAAAATTGAAGCTGCTCCATATATGAGCCAAGCGAGTTTCCAGTCAGTTGTTGTCTCTTTAGCATTTAAAATTGAGTAACCAATAATCAGCACTATTGGAAATATAGTCACAGCCATGAGCGAGGACCATCTTACTGAAAAGCGAAAAAGTGTCGCTAGGCGAGTCAAGCGATGTTCGTCACCAGATATTGTTTTGTCACTCTCAAATTTAAGGTGTGCAAATTCATGTGCGGAAAACAATAGTAATATTGCTGAAAACCCCATGTCTGCAAAGATCGCTAAGGCAGCTAAACTTATGAAGGTGTACCAGTAGCCTTGTGCTTCTGGACTTAGATATATTGGCAACAATATTAGGAGTAATGGGCCGGAAAATAGTCTCCAGATCTGATTCACAGCCGTTTGGCGAAAGTCTTTATTGAAAAGGCTCTTGAAGTTCATTTTATTCCTGGGATTTTTTCCAGCTCATAAAAAATTCCATCTAAGGAAGAGAGAGAAGGGGTATACATGAGTTCGATTGGGGCTTTATTCAGCGAGTAGTAATTCAATTTTAAACCTGTACCATTAATGCCCTGGAAATCTTCTTGTAATGTGTAAGTCAATGAAAGACGCTTGCTAAATGCGTCCAGTATTGAAAATTTATCAATGGGAGCTTGTGTATAACAGTCAATAGCCTGATTGAAAAAATGGTTGCTGAAGATTATTTTTTGAATAAGCTGAAAAAAATCTACTGGAGTTATGAAGTCGCGAGTAATATTTTGGGCTGAAGTTTTGAATACGTTTGAGTTTAGAGTGGCTCTGACTAGATCGGTAATCAGGAAGCTCAATTGCATGTCGAGGGTGTGGCTGAAGTAGTTAAATACTCTAACGTCTATTATTTGGTGATGTGGCATAGCCCTATGCTTAGCCTCGGCATAGAGTTTGGCAATTGTATACCAGTCAGTCTTTTTTATATGATTAATATTTATTTGTGCCGTGGAGTTAATGCAGGCAGGCTTTTCGAAGGTTCCGCCATACACTGCGCCGCTGCTTAGAAAGATATATTTACAGAGTGGGTGATTCTTGATGTAGCCAATTGCTAGCCCATCGTAATACTCTGTGATCTCGAAGATCTTATCACCTATGCTGGCTGCTTTAGCAGGATCGCCCACACCAACAAAGTTAAGGATAGCGTCAAAATGCATGTTGTTGCTGAAATGGGAGTACTCCAGCAAATTATATTGTTTTTTTTCAACTATTTTTAAGATGGAGTTGTCGACATTGGAAGTACTCCTCACAAAAAGATTTAGGTGTGAAGTGGTTTTTTGTGAGAATGAAATAATTAAATCTTTAGCTATTTGGCTACTTGCACCTAGTATTGCGATGTTCATTGTATGCTATCCACAGTGCTTGGGCAGTTGTTGATCAATTAAGCTGCCATATTCAAGCCTTGGTCGGCACTCTCTGGCATCAGGCATTGAAATTTCCAATAGCATGGGGCGTGGTGATTCTAGAAAGCTTTTTACTACTGATCTAAAGGCTTGTGTAGTAGTTATGGTCTTTGATTCGATTCGATAAGCAGTGCCAATTTCCTTGAACTGCGAGGTGTACCCATTCCAATAGGTAGAGGAGTTTCTTCCCTCAAAGTAAATCTCCTGGAATCCTCGTACCATACCCAGCGACTGGTTGTTCATGATGATTGTCAGAATGGGTAGGTTATCTCTGGCTATAATATCAAGTTCTTGAATATTGAGTTGGGCACCGCCATCACCTGTAACCACGACGATAGGTTTATTTCCTGCGTAGCATGCACCTACTGCTGCCGGTATCGCGAAACCCATACTGCCCAAGCCGCCAGAGTGGTGCATGGCTTGATTGCTATTGAGTCTTAATGTGTGTGCGGCCCACATCTGGTTATTTCCAACATCCAAGATGTAGTCTAACGCTACGCCCGCTGTCAATTCGTTCAATAGCATGAATAGAGAGAAGGGGCTTATGCTCCAATCAAGGTATTCATCAATAAAAGTTGTTCTGAATTTCTCTTTCAATAAGGAGTTCCAAGAACTCCAGTTATCATTGGGAAGTATCTGGCGCGGGCAAAACTGGAAGAAGTAGTTTTCAAGCTCAAGGCGGTATGAGTAGTGGGCAGTCACACGATTATTTAACTGTCCCTCTTGCAGATCTATCTGGATGATTTCGGCGTTCCTGGCGAAGTCTCCTGACTGCGCTCCAGTCTGGCGTACATCCATCCGACTTCCCAATACCAGCAAGAGGTCACAGTTTTGTACTGCATAATTGGCAGCCCTTGTACCGTAAGCGCCTAGCATTCCCAGATACAGATCGCTGGACTTGATTTTTTCAGCGCCTTTCAAGCTGGCGATATAAGGGATTCCTTTGTGATCAATTTGCTCTATCCAGCGTTGAAAACTCGGTGTATTTACCGCGCCGCCACCGATTAGCAGCAGTGGTCTTTTGGCATGCTGAAGTTTATTTTTTATAAACTCTATTTCTTTAATTTCTATACAAGGTGAAGTTTTTTCAGGGGGCGCGTCGATAGAACAGCCCAGAAAAGCTTCGTCGATATCTGCTCGCTGTATATCCATTGGAATGTCGAGTAATACCGGACCAGGGCGCCCCTCCTTGGCAATCCGGATTGCTTTCCTCAAACAAGGTATGAGTTCGTCAGCGCTTTTAACTTGGTAGGCATACTTGGTGATGCTGGAGACTAACGCTACACTATCCAGCTCTTGGAAGCCCTGCTGACGAATATCTTTTTCGCCTTTCAGTTCGTGAGTGTTGACTTGGCCGGTAAGGAAAATGCAGGGGTGGCTATCAAGCCAGCAGTCTGCAATGCCAGTGATCAAGTTGGTCGCACCAGGGCCGCTGGTTGCAAGGGCTAACCCCAGAGTCTTGTGGTGGGTTACTCGAGATACTGCAGATGCAGCAAAGGCGGCGCCTTGTTCATGGTGCATTGAAACCAACTTGGTCTTACCTAATAGATTAATACTATCTACTAGGTGAGTAATCATTCCACCAATCAACTCAAACCCATACAGAACATTATTATCTGCAAGAATTTTTGCTACTGCATCCGAGGCTTTCATAATTTAGAAACCAATCCCGAAGAACTCTTCCAGCTTTTCACCAACAAATTCAAAGTGTTCTTGGCCTAGCGCAGGTTGTACACCCAGCCAGAAAGTTTGATTCATTGTGCGATCTGTATTTGTTAACTCGCCAACGACCCGGTATTCAATATTTTGGAAGTAGGGCTGGCGGGTGAGGTTACCGGCAAACAGCAGCCGTGTACCAATCTTGTTTTGGTCAAGAAATTTGAGCAAGTCTACTCGTTTAACGCCGCTGCTCTCTTTGAGGGTGACTGGGAAACCGAACCAGGAAGGTTCACTGTTTGGTGTAGCTTCAGCGATTTCCAAAAATTCTGTCAGGCTGGCCAGACGATCCTTGAGTAGCTTGAAATTACGCTTGCGGGTATCGATGAAGTCCTGAGCGCGCTCAAGCTGGGCTAGGCCGCAGGCTGCCTGCATGTCAGTAATTTTCAGGTTATAGCCCAAGTGTGCATACACATACTTGTGATCGTAACCTTGAGGCAGGCTTCCGTATTGCTGCCCAAAGCGATCACCACAAGTGTTATCGCAACCAGGAGCGCAATAGCAATCACGCCCCCAATCACGAAATGATTCGGCAATTACTTTCAGCAATGGGTTGTTGGTAAATACTGCACCTCCTTCGCCCATGGTGATGTGGTGTGCGGGGTAAAAGCTGAGTGTGGCGATGTCGCCAAAGGTGCCCACCAGTTTGCCGTCATAGGTTGCGCCTAAAGCATCGCAGCAGTCTTCGATCAACCAGAGGTTGTACTTTTCGCAAAGCGCTTTGACTTTGCCCAAATTAAACGGGTTGCCTAGGGTGTGGGCCAGCATGATCGCTTTGGTTTTTGGCGTGATCGCGGCCTCGATCAATTCGGCATTGATGTTGTGGGTTGCCATGTCGACGTCGACGAACACCGGAATAGCGCCAAATTGGACGATGGGATTAACGGTTGTTGGAAAGCCCGCAGCAACACCGATCACCTCATCGCCTTTCTTGATGGCGCGCTCCCCGAGTTTTGGCGAGGTCAGGGTGCTGAAGGCAACCAGATTCGCCGAGGAGCCTGAGTTAACTGAGAGAAGAAATTTCACCCCGAGAAACTCAGCCAGCTTCTTCTCAAACTCGGCATTGAAGCGACCAGTAGTCAACCAGCCATCCAAAGACGCTTCGACCATCAGTTGTAATTCACGTGCGCCAATCACTTTGCCCGAGGGGGGGATGACAGTTTCACCTGCCACGAAAGGTTGGCTCGCCAAAGCGACTTGTGCGTACTGCTCAACGAGCTTACTGATTTCCTGACGGAGCATATCGGGAGTCATGAACGTTCCTGCTTAAAAATTTATTTAGTTGCCGGTGGCATGCATGGCTGACATGTATGCGTGAATTTCGTCGAGGCATTGAGCTTGTATGTCTGCGCCACTTAAGAAGGCTCGGTGCCATTGGACGATACGTGAAAGTGTTTTTTCCAGGTTCCAAGTTGGAGCCCAATTCAGCCGAGCACGCGCCTTGGAGATATCCAGCTTTAGGTAGTTTGCTTCATGGGGGTGAGAGTCGCGATCCAGTTGCCAGTGGGCGCCATCTCCCCAAGAATCGACCATGTAGTTGAGTATCCACTCAACTGGCCGAGCATCCTCATCCTTGGGGCCGAAGTTCCAGCCCTGAGCAAACTGGTGCCCGTTATTCCATAGATGCTCAGCGAGGACCAGATACCCACTCAAAGGCTCAAGTACGTGCTGCCAGGGACGAGTTGCCTGGGGATTGCGTACTGTTACAGGCTGACCTTTCTCGAATGCTCGCAGGATGTCGGGGATCAGACGATCCTCTGCCCAATCGCCGCCGCCTATAACGTTTCCCGCTCGGGCACTTGCCAGCGCTGCTGCGTGTGGGGTGTTGAAGAATGAATTACGGTAAGAGGCGGTTATCAGTTCCACGCAGCCTTTGCTGTTGCTATACGGGTCATGTCCTCCCATGGGCTCATCTTCGCGGTATCCCCATTCCCACTCCCGGTTCTCATAGCACTTGTCGGTGGTGACGTTGACTATCGCACGCAGGTTTGGGCAAAGGCGGGCGGCTTCAAGAACATGCAAGGTGCCCATCACATTGGTGGCGTAAGTCTGTAGGGGTTTACGATAAGACAAGCGCACCAGTGGTTGGGCTGCCATGTGAATCAGCACGTCTGGATTGAAGCCCACCATGCTGTGGGTGATAGCCTGCAAGTCACGAATGTCACCAATGCAAGATTGCATACCTTTAACAACATTAGCCACATCGAACAGTGCAGGTGTCGTTGGTGGCATCAAAGCAAAGCCTTGCACTTGTGCTCCCATGCTTTGTAGCCAAAGCGCCAGCCAGCTGCCTTTGAAGCCTGTATGACCGGTCAGGAAAACTTTCTTGCCTTGCCAAAAGGCCGGAGTAACTGTCGCCTTCATATTCAGTCCCAACTTTTCCATGGGGCCTGGCCCGACTGCCAGAGTTCTTCCAGCAAGTGCTTGTCCCGCAGAGTATCCATGGGTTGCCAAAAGCCGGGGTGCTCGAAAGCCATCAGCTCGCCTTCTTCGGCAAGCCTCATAAGAGGTTCTTGTTCCCAAGTGGTGCTGTCATCGGTCAAGTAGTCGAGCACTTTAGGGGTCAGGATAAAGAAGCCACCATTGATCATGGCTCCATCGCCCTTTGGTTTTTCCTTGAAGTTAAGAACCTGGCCTTTTTTTATGTCCAGGGCACCGAAGCGACCAGGGGGGAAGGTTGCAGTCAAGGTGGCGGCCTTGCCATGTCTTTTGTGAAAGTCAATTGATGCTCTGATGTCCAGATCGCTGACACCGTCGCCATAAGTGAAGCAGAACGATTCTTCATTTTTTACGTAATCAGCCACTCGACGCAGACGCCCCCCAGTCATGGAGTCATCACCTGTATCAATAAGCGTCACATTCCAGGGCTCGGCCCGTTTGTCGTGGACTTCCATTGCGTTGTCACGCATGTTGAAGGTGATGTCTGACATGTGCAGAAAATAGTTAGCGAAGTACTCCTTGATTACATATCCCTTATAACCACAGCAAATGATGAAATCATTGATTCCATGAGATGAGTACATCTTCATGATGTGCCAAAGAATTGGTTTTCCACCAATTTCCACCATGGGCTTTGGACGGACACTGGTTTCTTCACTTAAACGAGTTCCCAGGCCACCGGCCAAAATAACTGCTTTCATGCTTTCTCCGGATTAGTTTGAGCTTACAAAGGCATCGGAATAGAAATTTTTTACAGGCAGGCCGGCTGTCGTCAATATGTCATGCGCGGAGTGAATCATCGCTTCGGAGCCACAGGCATAGACTACGGCCTCGTTCAGTTCGATAGCATCTGCAATCAGAGCATTATGAACATGGCCTCTACGTCCTGACCATTGGATAGGCGCTCGCGACAATACGGGAGTAAAGACCATATCGATTCCGGGAAGCTCTGGACGCCAATAAATATCTGATTCAGTTCTTCCACCCCAGTAGACATGAACGTATTTACCAGTCAGTTGATCTGGGTTTAGTGCTAGAGTCTCTAGTATTGCTTTTACGGGGGCTATGCCGGTCCCTGTAGCTAAGAATACAAGGTGGGTTGCTGCGGAGTTACGCAGGCAGAAGGTTCCCAACGGGCCTTCCAGTCGTAGCAGGTCATTTACCTGGGCCTGGTTAAACCAGTATTGGCTCATGACCCCCTCGTAAACCCGCTTTATGTGGAGTTCAAGCTTTCCGTCGTCTCGCTGAGCATTGGCGATTGAATAACTACGGCGTATTCCTTCCTTTCCGATAATGTCGATATACTGTCCAGAAAGATAAAATAGTGTGCTAGCAGGCGGAGTTCTTAGTAATACCCGAACAATATCTTCGCTCATGAGCTCAATCGAGTCGACCCGGCAAGGTACAGTTTTGATTTTGATGTCTGCAAGTTGGCCAAGGTCCTCGATGTCAAGCTCGATATCGCTTGAAGGGGCTCGACAGCAAGTTAGAATGTAGCCAGCTGTTGAGTCGGTTTCCGTAAGAGCCAGCTCTTCCTGAAGTATGGTCGTCGTACCTTTCAGTAATTTGGCCTTGCAGATTCCACATCGACCAGTTCGGCAGCTGTATTCCAGGATAATATTTTGAGACCTGCCATTGTCGAGCAGGCTTTTTTCTTGCTCTGCAGCGAAGCTTTTGTGATTGGATAAAGTTATGGTATGCATGCTTTAAACATCGCTCTTAATTACGACGTTTTTTCTGAACTTTAAGGTGACACTATCAAGTGTTATAAAAGTTTCCAGCAGAGCGTCGAAGGTTGTCTGTGTAGGCGCCTCTCGGTGATGGAGCCTGCCTATACGTTGTTGTCGATATTCATGAGTCAAGGCATCTCCGCCTCTCTCGCGGGTTGGTTCGTCCTGTAACGGTGTCAGTGTGCTCGAACTAGCATTTTGACACGCTACCGCCCCAGGATTTGGCGTCGATTCCTGAGAACGATTCTTAGCAATGTTCTCCCGCTGATGCTACAGCCCTGCTGTGGGCGCTTATAGCTCAATGGGAGGGTCTCCATATCAGGCTGAAGGGGCCTAGATCTTGCGAATGCTGGATAGGGGGAGTTCAATTCGCCGCTGCTGATTGAGCAGGGTGAGCAGCAATACAACACGCTCATCACCAATGCTGCTTTCGAATATGGCTTCCAGATCGGCAAAGCAGCCTTCTGTGATGCAAACTCTTGTTCCCTTGTACGGCAACGATGTATCCATGTCTGTTACACGCTGTCGCAAACTCTCTATCAAACTTACTGGCACCGCCAATGGCTGCCCATTGAAGGCGACTAGCCGATTCACCCCTCGTGTCGACCGTAGCGGTGCCCAGCTGGCGTCATGCTCAAGTGCGATAAACAGATAACCTGGGAACAGGGACTCAGTACCGCTTTGTCGACGCCCTTGGACGACGCGTTCACATCCGCGCTGGGGGCGGTAGCAGTGGAAGCCCTGGCGCCGCAGGTTTTCTTCGGCTCGCAGGTCTTGTCGTGGCTTGCATTGCACCAGGTACCAAGTGGTAGAGCTGTCTGGTTGATACGTAGCCATTGAGTCAACAGTCTCTATATACACGCCTGCCATTTTGGTAGCTGTGTGATCATATTCATTATTGCAATAGGTCGCGCTACGCTAAGGAGTTCCGACTTTAAGGTTATGAGTAGCGTGATTTCATGCTGCGCATTGTAACCTGCGAGCCGCTCATCCGCACTTAGGCATGTCACGTATTTAGTCGGCCCGCTGGTTGACGGGCCTGTTCGGGATTTCAAGTCAGAGGGGCATTGGAATCACGTATGGTAGTCATCCTGATGCCAGTCTGTAGCGCTTCCCGCCTGGCATGGTTTGGGTCAAGGTGCCAGTGTTTCGAGATGCTGCCGATGAACTGTTGCCGTGTCGAGAGGCTTGCTCGGGTTTTTGGGTGCTCGTCTCATGGCCTTTGTTTTTTCTCACTGCGTGGGGAGGCGATTGAGCTTGCAGTCCTTCACGGGGCGACTTCTCTTTCTTGCATGAAAAGCCTGGTGCAATTCGATTCTGTAGAGAGTTTTATATGAGACCCTTAAAAAGCGCGCTCATCCGCGAAACCTTCCCCGTCGGCCCGCTGCAGTGCAACTGCACCATCATTGGCGACCCGCTGACCAAGAAAGCCATAGTCGTCGATCCGGGCGGCAACCCCGACCTGATCATGGCGCGCCTGGACGCACTGGGCCTGAAGGTGGTGAGCATCATCCATACCCATGCCCATCTGGATCACTTCCTGGCCTCCGGGCAGATGAAGGAAAAGACCGGCGCCACCCTGCACTTGCACAAGGACGACCAGTTTCTCTGGGACAACCTTGAGATGCAGTGCAGCATGTTCGGCGTGCCCTACACCCCTGTGCCGTCCCCGGATCGCTGGCTGGGTGATGACGAAGAGCTGGCCTGCGGTTGCGGCGTGGCCTTGCACACTCCAGGGCATACCCCAGGTTCCATGAGCTTTTGGTTTTCCGAGGCTAAGCTTCTGATTGCCGGCGACACGCTGTTCAAGCGCGGGGTCGGACGCACGGATTTGTGGGGTGGCGACCAGGCCACGCTGGTGCGTTCGATCAAGCAGCGTCTCTATACCCTCGACGAAGACGCCACAGTGGTTGCCGGGCACGGCCCAGACACCCGGCTGGGAGATGAGATGCGTCAGAACCCGTTCGTGCGAGCCTGACTATTTGCCCGTTGGTTCACGGAATTTTTGCCGTTCTGCGTGTTCCAACGCCGGCAAAGGTCTATTGCCAACGTCCGCTGCACCACAGAATGCAAAATGTAGGAGCTTTCCATGTTCACCTCACGTCGTTTGATTGTTGTCGCTACTGCTGTGGCCTTGTTGTCCGGCTGCGCTTCGCCTAACCCCTATGACAACCAGGGGCAGGCCGACGGCGGCTCGTCTGGCATGAGTAAAACCGCCAAGTACGGTGGGCTGGGAGCCTTGGCCGGTGCGTTGGCTGGTGCTGCCATCGACCACAACAACCGTGGCAAGGGGGCCTTGATCGGTGCTGCAGTGGTCGGTGCTTCCGCGGCAGGTTATGGCTACTACGCTGACCAGCAGGAGAAAAAACTGCGCGCCAGCATGGCCAATACCGGGGTCGAAGTGCAGCGCCAGGGTGATCAGATCAAGCTGATCATGCCGGGCAATATCACCTTCGCCACTGACTCGGCGAATATCGCGCCCAGCTTCTACCAGCCCCTGAACAACCTGGCCAACTCCCTGCGTGAGTTCAACCAGAACCAGATCGAGATCGTCGGCTACACCGACAGCACCGGCAGCCGTCAGCACAACATGGATCTGTCCCAGCGTCGCGCCCAGAGCGTAGCGACCTACCTGACGTCCCAGGGGGTCAGCGGTTCCAACCTGTCCGCTCGTGGCGCCGGTCCGGACAACCCGATCGCCAGCAACGCCGATGTCAACGGCCGTGCGCAGAACCGTCGGGTCGAGGTCAACCTCAAGGCGATTCCGGGCCAGCAATACCAGCAACCGAACCAGCAGTACCAGCAGCCCTATCAGCAGCAAGGTCAGCAATACCAGCAGTATCCCTGACCAGACTGGCTGAACCCCAGGCATAAAAAAGCCCGCCCGATGCAGATCGGGCGGGCTTTTTTAATGGCTGAGGCGTATTACTTCTTCAGGCCATATTGTTCGTCGAGCATGCCTGGGGCATTCGGCGTCTTCGGCGCGTAGTCCCGTGGTGGTTCCTGGTCCCGTGGAGGGGTCAGGCGCTCACGTGGAGCCTGCACCGACTCCGAGTGCAAGGCGGCCAGCAGGCGCTGGCGGGTCAGTTCGTCCAATGCCAGGCGATTGGCGCCCTCGGCGAGGTGATCCTGCACTTCCTGGTAACTCTGGGTCAGTTTCTTGACCAGGGTTGCGGTGCTGTTGAAGTGAGTGACCACTTCATTCTGATAATTGTCGAAACGTTCCTGAATATCATCCAACTGACGCTGCGTGCGGTTAGGCGCGGCATTGGGCAGCAGGCGAGCGACCAGGAATCCAATGGCGACACCCGCGACCAGGGCAAGAGTCGGCAACAACCAAACTAAGAGCGAGTGTTCCACGAGTCCTTCCTCTATAAACGGCTTTGCTTTACGTTAACGGCTCGAACCTGCGCTGTATACCGCGATTCACTCGCAATAGATTGGCACAGACCATTTGCTAGACGAGTCGACCCCCTTCGAGGTCACGGAGTTCCTTCCTTGCTTATGCGTGAAACCCCTGTAGTGATTGCCGGCCCGGTGGGCCAACTGGAAGCCCTGTATCTGCAGGTGCCCGATGCACGTGGGATGGCGCTGATCTGCCACCCCAATCCGGTGCAGGGCGGCACCATGCTCAATAAGGTGGTATCCACCCTGCAGCGCACTGCGCGGGATGCCGGCCTGAGCACCCTGCGCTTCAACTACCGTGGCGTGGGCGCCAGTGAAGGCAGCCACGACATGGGCAGCGGTGAAGTCGACGATGCCCAGGCGGCAGCCCAGTGGTTGCAGGCCCAGCATCCGCAACTGCCCTTGACCCTGTTCGGGTTCTCCTTTGGCGGTTTTGTCGCGGCCAGCCTTGGCGGGCGACTGGAAGGCCAGGGCACGCAGCTCAAGCACTTGTTCATGGTGGCGCCGGCAGTCACCCGCCTGCGTGATAGCGACCTGCTGCCGCAGAACTGCCCGTTGACCCTGATCCAGCCGGAAACCGATGAGGTCATCGACCCTCAGGCGGTCTACGACTGGTCCGACGCGCTTGTTCGCCCCCATGAGCTGCTGAAAGTGGCAGAATGCGGGCACTTTTTTCATGGCAAGCTCACCGATCTGAAAGATCTGGTGCTGCCGCGACTTTCGAATTGATAGCAGTCTGATAAGCGATTACCCATGACTACTCGTACGCGTATCCTCACCGGCATCACCACCACCGGCACTCCGCACCTGGGCAACTATGCCGGTGCGATCCGCCCGGCGATCGTCGCCAGCCGCGACAGCAATGCCGACTCCTTCTACTTTCTGGCCGACTACCACGCACTGATCAAGTGCGATGACCCGCTGCGCATCCAGCGTTCGCGCCAGGAAATCGCCGCCACCTGGTTGGCCGGTGGCCTGGATGTGGAGCGCGTGACTTTCTATCGCCAGTCGGACATCCCGGAGATCCCCGAGCTGACCTGGCTGTTGACCTGCGTGGCGGCCAAGGGGCTGCTCAACCGTGCCCATGCCTATAAGGCTTCGGTGGACAAGAATGTCGAGGCCGGTGAAGACCCGGACGCCGGCATCACCATGGGCTTGTACAGCTACCCGGTACTGATGGCGGCGGACATCCTGATGTTCAACGCGCACAAGGTGCCGGTGGGCCGCGACCAGATCCAGCACGTGGAAATGGCCCGGGACATTGGCCAGCGTTTCAACCACCTGTTCGGCCAGGGCAAGGAGTTCTTCACCATGCCCGAGGCGCTGATCGAGGAAAGCGTTGCCACCTTGCCAGGCCTCGATGGCCGCAAGATGTCCAAGAGTTACGACAACACCATCCCGCTGTTCACCAGCGCCAAGGACATGAAGGACGCGATCTCGCGGATCGTCACCGACTCCAAGGCGCCAGGCGAGGCCAAGGATCCGGACAACTCTCATTTGTTCACCCTGTACCAGGCGTTCTCCACCCCTGCGCAAGCCGCCGAGTTCCGCAGCGAGCTGCTTCAGGGCCTGGGTTGGGGCGAAGCCAAGAACCGCCTGTTCCAATTGCTGGATGCCGAACTGGGCGAAGCCCGCGAGCGTTATCACCAACTGATCGCACGCCCTTCGGACCTGGAAGACATCTTGCGTGCCGGCGCCGTCAAGGCCCGTGCCGTGGCCACGCCGTTCCTCAACGAACTGCGCGAAGCCGTGGGCCTGCGCTCTTTCGCCGCCCAGGTACAGGTGGCAGCCACCACCAAGAAAAAAGCCGCCAAGGCCGCGCGTTTCATCAGCTTTCGCGAGGATGACGGCAGCTTCCGTTTCCGTTTGCTGTCGGCCGATGGCGAGCAACTGCTGCTGTCGCGCAATTTCGCTGATGGCAAGGCTGCAGGTGCTGTCACCAAGCAACTGCAATCGGGCCAGGAGCTGGATCTGCGGACCGAGGGCAATGCATTCGGTATCTGGCTGGACGGCGCCTGTGTGGCGGACAGCCCGGACTTTGCCGATGCCAGCGCCCGTGACGCGGCTGTAGATGCACTGCGCATTGCTCTGACCCCGGCGCAGGACTAATCGGCATCTTCCCGACCAAGGGCTGATTGCCATTCCCCAGGGCCGTCGCTAAAGTGACGGCCCGTTTTTGTTGCCTTGCTAACGAATTATGACGCCCCTAGAACGATACCAAGCAGATCTGAAACGCCCGGATTTCTTTCATGATGCGGCACAGGAAACGGCTGTGCGTCATCTGCAGCGCCTGTATGACGATCTGATCGCGGCCGAGCAAAACAAGCCGGGCCTGCTCGGCAAGCTTTTTGGCAAGAAGGATCAGACGCCGGTCAAGGGTCTGTATTTCTGGGGCGGAGTGGGGCGCGGTAAGACCTATCTGGTGGACACCTTCTTCGAAGCCTTGCCGTTCAAGGAAAAGGTACGCACGCACTTTCACCGTTTCATGAAGCGCGTACACGAAGAAATGAAGACCCTGGGCGGTGAGAAGAACCCGTTGACCATCATCGCCAAGCGTTTCTCGCAAGAGGCGCGGGTGATCTGCTTCGACGAATTCTTCGTGTCTGACATTACTGACGCGATGATTCTTGGCACCCTCATGGAGGAGCTGTTCAAGAATGGCGTGACCCTGGTCGCCACCTCGAACATCGTCCCCGACGGCTTGTACAAGGATGGCTTGCAGCGCGCGCGCTTCCTGCCAGCGATTGCCCTGATCAAGCAGAACACCGAGATCGTCAACGTCGACAGCGGTGTCGACTATCGCTTGCGTCACCTGGAGCAGGCGGAGCTGTTCCACTATCCATTGAACGAAGAAGCACAGGAAAGCTTGCGCAAGAGCTTCCGGGCGTTGACGCCGGAGTGCACCCAGGCGGTGGAAAACGATGTGTTGATCATCGAGAACCGCGAGATCCGCGCATTGCGTACCTGCGATGATGTGGCCTGGTTCGACTTCCGGGAGCTGTGCGACGGCCCGCGCAGCCAGAACGACTACATCGAGCTGGGCAAGATCTTCCATGCCGTGTTGCTCAGTGGCGTGGAGCAGATGAGCGTCACCACCGACGACATCGCCCGGCGCTTTATCAACATGGTCGACGAGTTCTACGACCGCAACGTCAAGCTGATCATTTCCGCCGAGGTCGAACTCAAGGACCTCTACACCGGTGGCCGCCTGACGTTCGAGTTCCAGCGCACCCTTAGCCGCCTGCTGGAGATGCAGTCCCACGAGTTCCTGTCGCGGGCGCACAAGCCATAAGCGTTGCCAGATGAAAAAGGGCCTGCATTGCAGGCCCTTTTTTTATGCCGCCTGTTGCTGGAACTGTTGGCGGTACTGGTTGGGTGAAAGTTCGGTGTGCTGGCGGAACAGTCGGGCGAAGAAACTGGCGTCGTCGTAGCCGACTTCGTAGCTGATGGTCTTGATGCTCTTGCGCGTTCCCGAGAGCAGGCCCTTGGCGGTTTCGATGCGCAGGCGCTGCAGGTAATGCAGGGGCTTGTCGCCGGTGGCGGTCTGGAAACGGCGCATGAAGTTGCGAATGCTCATGCCGTGCTCGCGGGCCACGTCCTCGAAGCGGAACTTGTCGGCGAAGTGCTCTTCGAGCCAGTGCTGGATCTGCAGGATGATCACATCCTGATGCAGCTTCTGGCCGCCGAAGCCGATGCGCCCTGGGGCGTAGCTGCGCTGTACCTCATAGAGAATGTCCCGGGCCACGGCCTGGGCCACGTTGGCACCGCAGAAGCGTTCGATCAGGTAGATGTACAGGTCGCAGGCCGAGGTGGTACCGCCCGCGCAGTAGAGGTTGTCGGCGTCGGTCAGGTGCTTGTCCTGATTGAGCTGGACCTTGGGGAAGCGCTCATTGAAGGCGCTGAAGAAGCGCCAGTAGGTAGTGGCTTCCTTGCCATCGAGCAAGCCGGCTTCCGCCAGCCAGAACACCCCGGTGGCTTCGCCGCAGAGCACCGCGCCGCGAGCGTGCTGGGCGCGCAGCCAGGGCAAGATCTGCGGGTAACGCTGGCACAGGGTGTCGAAGTCGTCCCAGAACGCCGGGAGAATGATGATATCGGTGTCTTCCAGTGGGCCGTCCACCGGCATGATCACGTCGCTGAAACTGCATACGGGTTGACCGTCGGGGCTGACCAGGCGGGTTTCGAACGCCGGGGTCAGGCCTTGGCCCAGTTGTTTGCCGTAGCGCAGGCTGGCCAGATGGAAGAAATCCTTGGCTTGCATGAGGGTGGAAGCGAAAACCCGGTCGATAGCCAGGATGCTGACGCGCCGCAAGGGCGTGGAGGTTTGGTTAGACATAATTCAATTGTTCTTATAGGGGAAAGTGGTCACCAGACGGCTGGATCGTCTTATTTTTTGTCGGATGTGTCCAGTGTCCCGTGCAGGTGGCTAGCCTTAGGCTCTGGCAGCCAACCCATGATCAATAACCATCACAGGTGCCTGCATGATCCCTAGAACCTTGTTCAGCTCCGAGCACGAACTCTTCCGTGACAGCGTGCGTACATTCCTTGAGAAAGAGGCAGTGCCCTTCCATGGCGAATGGGAAAAACAGGGCTATATCGACCGTCAGTTGTGGAGCAAGGCGGGTGAGGCCGGAATGCTGTGTTCGCACATTCCCGAGGAATACGGCGGCCTGGGGGCGGACTTTCTCTACAGCGCGGTGGTGATCGAGGAGATTGGCCGGCTGGGGCTGACGGGCATTGGTTTTTCCCTGCATTCGGACATTGTCGCGCCCTACATCCTGCATTACGGCAGTGAGTCGCTGAAGCACAAGTACCTGCCCCGGCTGGTCTCGGGGGAAATGGTCACGGCCATTGCCATGACCGAGCCGGGGGCGGGCTCCGACCTGCAAGGGGTGAAGACCACGGCAGTGCTCGACGGCGACGAATACGTGATCAATGGTTCCAAGACCTTTATTACCAACGGCTACCTGGCGGACCTGGTGATAGTCGTGGCCAAGACCGATCCCAAGGCCGGAGCCAAGGGCACCAGCCTGTTTCTGGTTGAGGCCGATACTCCCGGGTTCTCCAAGGGCAAGCGCCTGGAAAAGGTGGGAATGAAGGCTCAGGACACCTCCGAGCTGTTCTTCCAGGATGTGCGAGTACCCAAGGAGAATCTGCTGGGGCAGGCTGGGGCAGGTTTTGCCTATTTGATGCAGGAGTTGCCCCAGGAGCGCCTGACCGTGGCCATTGGTGGCCTGGCCAGTGCCGAGGCGGCGTTGCAGTGGACCCTGGAATACACCCGCGAACGCAAAGCCTTTGGCAAGGCGATTGCCGATTTCCAGAACAGCCGTTTCAAGCTGGCGGAAATGGCCACGGAAATTCAGATCGGTCGGGTATTTGTCGATCGCTGCCTGGAGCTGCACTTGCAGGGCAAGCTCGATGTGCCGACGGCGGCCATGGCCAAGTACTGGGGGACTGACCTGCAGTGCAAGGTGCTTGATGAATGCGTGCAGTTGCACGGCGGCTACGGCTTCATGTGGGAGTACCCGGTGGCCCGGGCCTGGGCCGATGCCCGGGTGCAGCGCATTTATGCCGGGACCAACGAGATCATGAAGGAGATCATTGCCCGCTCACTATAGGAAGCGGGCCGCCGGCGAAGGGTGCGAAGCGGGTTATGCGACGTATCCATTCGCTGGCAAGCCAGCAACTGTGGGCCTATTAAGGCGCGGGGTTGGGGTGATCCTTGTGGATTGCCTCGATCCCGGCGAGGACCTCCTCCGACAACTTCAAGGCGGCGCTGGCGATGTTGCTGTCCAGCTGTTCCAGAGTGGTGGCGCCGATGATGTTGCTGGTCACGAACGGCTGTTGAGTGACGAAGGCCAGGGCCATTTGTGCCGGATCCAGGCCCTGCTCGCGGGCCAGCGCCACGTAGCGGCTGCAGGCCGCTTCCGACTGAGGGTTGAAGTAGCGGCTGAAGCGGCTGTAGAGGCTCAGCCGTGCCTTGGCTGGCCGCGCGCCGCCTTCGTACTTGCCGGACAGGTAGCCAAAGGCCAGAGGAGAGTAGGCCAGCAGGCCGCATTGTTCGCGAATGGCTATTTCCGCCAGGCCTACTTCGAAGCTGCGGTTGAGCAGGTTGTAGGGGTTCTGGATCGAAACCGCCCGCGGCCAGCCACGGCTCTCGGCCAGGGCAAGGAACTTCATGGTGCCCCATGGCGTTTCGTTGGACAGGCCGATATGGCGGATCTTGCCGGCCTTGACCTGCTCGTCCAGGGCTTCGAGGGTTTCTTCCAGCGGAGTGAAGTCTTCATCGGCCTGGTGCTTGTAGTCCAGTTGGCCGAAGAAGTTGGTGCTGCGCTCGGGCCAGTGCAGTTGGTACAGGTCGATCCAGTCGGTCTGCAGGCGCTTGAGGCTGGCATCCACGGCTTCGACTATGTGCTTGCGGTTGTGCTTGAGCTGTTTGTCGCGAATGTAGTCGATGGTGTTGCCCGGACCTGCGATCTTGCTGGCCAGGACCCAGTCGGCGCGGTCGCCACGCTGCTTGAACCAGTTGCCGATATAGCGCTCGGTGGTGGCGTAGGTTTCGGCCTTTGGCGGCACCGGGTACATCTCGGCAGTGTCGATGAAGTTGATTCCGGCGTTCTTGGCCCGCTCGATCTGAGCGAAGGCTTCAGCCTCGGTGTTCTGCTCGCCCCAGGTCATGGTGCCCAGGCAAATTGCACTCACATTCAGATCGGTTCGGCCCAGCTGGCGGTAGTCCATCGGGTGCTCCCTTGGCAAAACAATCATAAAAGCAGGTTGAAATTTTTTTCGCAATCTGCATAATTCGGCAGCTCTTTCTGCAGTGGAAGTGATGCGCCGCCTGCCGAAGAATCTTGCCGTATATCAGACGCGCTGACCCGAGCCCCCGATAGCGTCTGTGTCCGGCTGCCTTTGACCTTGTCAAAGTAAGCACTATTCAGTAAGATCCGCCGTCTATTTTGCTGGGCGGCCCCTGAGGCTATAAAGAATGAAAACTTTTACTGCTAAACCGGAAACAGTAAAGCGCGACTGGTTCGTCGTCGACGCTGCTGGTCAGACCCTGGGTCGTCTGGCCACCGAAATCGCGAGCCGTCTGCGTGGCAAGCACAAGCCTGAGTACACTCCTCACGTTGACACCGGCGACTACATCGTCGTGATCAATGCCGAGCAGGTACGTGTTACTGGCGCTAAAACCACTGACAAAATGTACTACTCCCACTCCGGTTTCCCGGGCGGCATCAAGTCGATCAACTTCGAAAAGCTGATCGCCAAAGCCCCTGAGCGCGTGATCGAGACCGCGGTAAAAGGCATGCTGCCTAAGAACCCGCTGGGTCGCGACATGTACCGTAAGCTGAAAGTCTATGCGGGCGCTGCACACCCTCATACTGCTCAGCAGCCCCAAGAACTGAAGATTTAACGGAATAGTTCATTATGTCGGCGACTCAAAATTACGGCACTGGCCGTCGCAAGACTGCAACCGCACGCGTTTTCCTGCGTCCGGGCACTGGCAACATCTCGATCAACAACCGCTCCCTGGATAACTTCTTCGGTCGCGAAACTGCCCGCATGGTAGTTCGTCAACCGCTGGAGCTGACCGAGACCGTTGAAAAGTTCGATATCTACGTCACCGTTATCGGCGGCGGTGTAAGTGGTCAAGCTGGCGCAATCCGCCACGGTATCACTCGCGCTCTGATGGATTACGACGAAACTCTGCGCAGCGCGCTGCGTAAAGCTGGTTTCGTAACCCGTGACGCACGTGAAGTTGAGCGTAAGAAAGTGGGTCTGCGTAAAGCGCGTAAGCGTCCGCAATACTCCAAGCGTTAATTCGCTACTGCGTTCAAAAGCGCCCAGTCTCCTCGCGGAGCTGGGCGTTTTTTATTGTCTAGAATTTGCTCTGTGACAACTTGCCACATCCGCGGAGGCCCTATACTGCAAGGCTTCGGGCCAGCTCGGCTTGGTAATTACCTTGTCAGAATAGGGGCTTTTCATTACCATTCGGCAAAATTTTTATAAGTTCAGATTTTTACTTAGTAGATGCCTGATTTAACAGGCCACAAAGCTGATGGGAGAGGACTGAATGAGCAATGACGGCGTGAATGCAGGCCGGCGTCGCTTCCTAGTAGCAGCCACATCCGTGGTGGGTGCTGCTGGAGCGGTGGGGGCTGCGGTCCCGTTCGTGGGGTCATGGTTTCCCAGTGCCAAGGCGAAAGCCGCAGGTGCACCGGTGAAGGTGAATATCAGCAAGATCGACCCAGGTCAGCAGATGATTGCTGAATGGCGTGGTCAGCCGGTATTCATCGTCCGCCGTACCGAGGAAATCCTGGGGAATCTTAAAAAGATCGAGGGCCAGTTGTCTGACCCTGACTCCAAGAACTCAGTACAACCAACCTACGTCGACCCGGAAGTGCGTTCGATCAAGCCAGAGATTCTGCTGCTGATCGGTATCTGCACCCACCTGGGCTGTTCTCCGACCTTCCGTCCTGAAGTGGCGCCCGCGGATCTGGGCAAGGACTGGGTAGGTGGCTATTTCTGCCCTTGCCACGGTTCCCACTACGATCTGGCTGGTCGCGTCTACAAGTCGCAACCTGCGCCTTTGAACCTGCCAGTACCCCCGCATTCCTATGAGTCGGATGACATCATCGTCATTGGCGTCGACACGGAGAAAGCGTGATGAGCAAGTTCATGGATTGGGTTGATGCGCGCTTCCCCGCGACCAAGATGTGGGAAGACCATCTCAGCAAGTATTACGCTCCGAAGAACTTCAACTTCTTCTATTTCTTTGGCTCCCTGGCGCTGCTGGTTCTGGTCAACCAGATCGTAACCGGTGTCTGGCTGACCATGAGCTACACCCCTTCGGCGGAAGAGGCCTTCGCTTCCGTTGAATACATCATGCGCGACGTCGAGTACGGCGCGATCCTGCGTCTGCTCCACTCCACCGGCGCTTCGGCGTTCTTCATCGTGGTCTATCTGCACATGTTCCGTGGCCTGCTCTACGGTTCCTACCAGAAGCCCCGTGAGCTGGTGTGGCTGTTCGGCATGCTGATCTACCTGGCACTGATGGCCGAGGCCTTCATGGGCTACCTGCTGCCGTGGGGCCAGATGTCCTACTGGGGCGCCCAGGTGATCATCTCGCTGTTCGGTGCGATCCCGGTCATCGGCGACGACCTGACTCAGTGGATCCGCGGTGACTACCTGATTTCCGGTATCACCCTGAACCGCTTCTTCGCCTTGCACGTTGTTGCTCTGCCGATCGTGATCCTCGGTCTGGTGGTGCTGCACATCCTGGCACTGCACGAAGTGGGTTCGAACAACCCGGATGGCGTCGACATCAAGAAGAACAAGGATGAGAACGGCATCCCGCTGGATGGTATTCCTTTCCACCCTTACTACACCGTGAAGGATATCGTCGGCGTAGTGGTGTTCCTCTTCATCTTCTGCTCGATCGTGTTCTTCTTCCCGGAAATGGGTGGCTACTTCCTCGAGAAGCCGAACTTCGAACAGGCCAACCCGTTCAAGACGCCTGAGCACATTGCTCCGGTGTGGTACTTCACCCCCTTCTACGCGATCCTGCGTGCGGTGCCGGACAAGCTCATGGGCGTCATTGCCATGGGTGCTGCCATTGCCGTGCTGTTCGTGCTGCCTTGGCTCGACCGTAGCCCGGTCAAGTCCATGCGCTACAAAGGCTGGCTGAGCAAGATCTGGCTGCTGGTGTTCTGCATCTCGTTCGTGATCCTGGGTGTGCTGGGTGTATTGGCACCGACTCCGGGCCGTACGCTGCTGTCGCAGGTATGTACCTTCCTGTACTTCGCCTACTTCATTCTGATGCCGTTCTACACCAGGCTCGAGAAGACCAAACCGGTTCCGGAAAGGGTGACTGGCTGATGAAAAAGCTATTTGCTGTACTGATTCTTGCTGCTATGCCTGTATTGTCTTTCGCGGCCGAGCACGGCGGCCCTGAGTTGGAGAAGGTCGATATCGACCTGGCCGACAAAGCTGCCCTGCAAGACGGCGCGCGTACCTTTGCCAACTACTGCATGGGCTGCCACAGCGCCAAGTTCCAGCGTTATGAGCGGGTTGCCGACGATCTGGGTATCCCTCACGATCTGATGTTGAGCAAGCTGGTCTTCACCGGCGCCAAGATCGGTGACCACATGAACATCGGCATGCAGCCGGCAGATGCCAAGACCTGGTTTGGCGCTGCGCCACCGGATCTGACCCTGGTGGCCCGTGTGCGGGGTACCGACTGGCTCTATGGCTACCTCAAGTCCTTCTATGAGGACCCGGCGCGCCCTTGGGGTGTGAATAACAAGGTTTTCCCGAACGTGGGCATGCCTAACGTTCTGGTTGGCCTGCAGGGTCGCCAGGTGATCGGTTGCAAGCAGGTGCAGATCGTCGAAGACGGCAAGAAGCAATACGATCCGCTGACCGGCACGCCGCTGACTCATGAAGCCTGTGACCAGCTGACCATCAAGGAGAACACCGGGACTCTCAACGAGGCTCAGTTCGACGAGAAGGTCAAGAACCTGGTGACCTTCCTGGCTTACTCGGCCAACCCGGTCAAGCTGCAGCACCAGCGCATCGGTACCTACGTACTGCTGTACCTGGCCTTCTTCTTCGTGTTCGCCTATCTGCTCAAGCGCGAATACTGGAAGGATGTGCATTGATAGCGTTTTAAGCATCAGTTGTTGAACGTGCGCGCCCAAGGGCGTCTCTGAAACTGTAACAACCCTGTATCATTCGGGGGTTACCAGAGGCGCCCTGAGGGCGCGCTCGTTTTTTCTGCTTCCGATAATTTCAACAAGCGAGGAGGATCGCCATGGGCGTGACCAATCGGTTGGCCTGTTACTCCGACCCCGCCGACCACTATTCCCACCGGGTGCGCATTGTGCTCGCAGAGAAGGGTGTCAGCGCCGAGATCATCAGTGTGGAGGCGGGGCGTCAGCCGCCGAAGCTGATCGAAGTGAACCCTTATGGGAGCTTGCCAACGCTGGTCGATCGCGACCTGGCGTTGTGGGAGTCGACAGTGGTGATGGAGTACCTGGATGAGCGTTATCCGCATCCGCCACTGCTGCCGGTTTATCCTGTGGCGCGAGCCAACAGCCGTCTGCTGATACACCGGATCCAGCGTGACTGGTGCGGGCAAGTGGATCTGATTCTTGATCCGCGGACCAAGGAGGCTGCTCGAGTGCAGGCGCGCAAGGAATTGCGTGAAAGCCTGACGGGTGTTTCTCCTTTGTTTGCCGACAAGCCATTTTTCCTCAGTGAGGAACAAAGTTTGGTGGACTGCTGCCTACTGCCCATACTCTGGAGATTGCCGGTCCTGGGTATCGAACTGCCGCGGCAGGCCAAGCCGCTGCTTGATTATATGGAACGCCAATTTGCGCGTGAGGCTTTCCAGGCGAGTCTGTCTGGTGTCGAACGCGATATGCGCTGAGGCTTAAGGAGCCGCTATGAACTCCAGTCGACCTTATCTGGTCCGCGCGCTCTATGAGTGGATTGTGGACAACGATTGCACCCCGCACATGCTGGTCAATTCCGACTATCCGGCAGTGCAGGTGCCCCAGGGCTTTGCCAGTGATGGGCAGATCGTCCTGAACATTTCTCCCAGTGCCGTGCGTCATCTGCATATGGATAACGACGTAGTGACCTTCGAAGGGCGCTTCGGTGGTGTGCCGCACAGCCTGCATGTGCCGGTTGCGGCGATCCTGGGGATCTATGCCCGTGAGAATGGCCAGGGCATGGTCTTCGATCTGGAGTCGCCTCTGGATGAAGAGGATGATCTCGAGCCGGATGACGACCTGCCGCCACCGGACAGTGAGCCGCCGCGCCCCAGTGGCCGACCCAGCTTGAAAGTGGTCAAGTAATAAAAAAGGCGATCCATCCGGATCGCCTTTTTTGTATCTCGCGGTTGTGTGTCAGTCGATGTATTCGAACAGTTTGACGATCTTCTGCACACCGGACACGCCTTGAACCAGGTTGGTGGCCTGGGTGGCCTCCTGTTGGGTCAGCAAGCCCAGCAGGTAGACGATGCCGTTCTCGGTCACCACCTTGATTCGCGAGGCGGGCACGCTGGCGTCGGTGAGCATCTGGGTCTTGATCTTGGTGGTCAGCCAGCCATCGTTCTGGCGGGCCAGGAAGCCGGAAGGTGGCAGTACCTGCAGTTCGTTGTGCACCTTCTTGACGCGCTGCACTTCGCTGGCGGCCTGTTCGGCCATGGCCTTGAGGTCCGGGCGGGGTGTTTGTCCGGCCAGCAGGACGATGCCGTTGAAGCTGGTGACAACGATGTGCGAGTTGTTTTCCAGGTCTGGGCTGGCTTTGGCGACGTTGACGGCGACTTTGGTCTCGATCAGCGAGTCGTCGATCTTGCTGCCAAAGGTGCGGGTGCCGCGGTCATCATCGATGGGTTTGTCGCGGGTGGCGGTAATCACCGAGCTGCAACCAGTGATGCTCAGGCACAAGGTCAAGGCCAGGAGGCCAAGGCGATTAGGGGTCATTCTTCACTCCCGAACAATTGGCTGTCGATCAGATCACAGAGGCAATGGATCGCCAGCAGGTGGACTTCTTGAATGCGTGCAGTGACGGTGGCCGGTACGCGGATCTCGACATCTTCAGGCAGCAGCAGGGAAGCCATGCCGCCGCCGTCACGACCGGTCAATGCTACGACAATCATTTCGCGATCATGTGCGGCCTGGATCGCTTGAATAATGTTTGCGGAGTTGCCGCTGGTGGAAATCGCCAGCAATACGTCACCGGGCTGGCCCAGGGCGCGGATCTGCTTGGAGAAGACTTCGTTGTAGCTGTAGTCGTTGGCGATCGAGGTAATGGTAGAGCTGTCGGTAGTCAGGGCAATGGCCGGCAGGCTCGGGCGTTCGCGCTCGAAGCGGTTGAGCAGTTCGGAGGAGAAATGCTGGGCATCGCCGGCGGAGCCGCCGTTGCCGCAAGAGAGCATCTTGCCCTCGTTGAGCAGGGCGTTGACCATGACCTGGCTGGCTTGCTCGATGTGCGGTGCAAGTACGTCCATCGCCTGTTGCTTGGTGTCGATACTGGCCTGAAAAAGCTGGCGAATTCGGGATTGCATGTCCATCTGTGTGACCTTAAGTGGCGCGGCTTGGTGGCACGTAAATGTGCAGCCCGCAAAGCAAAGAGCAAAAAAGTTGAGTGAAAATGGGTGCGGCCTGAGGGCTTCTTTCAGCTGTCGAAGGCATTGCGTAGCCAGTTCAAGCGGGCTTCTGCACCCGAGGCGCCGTCAATGGCGACCACGTCGAAACGGCAAGGATGGCTGGACCAGCGTGATTCGCTTTGCAGGAAAAGCTGCGCGGCAAGGATCAGTTTTTGACGCTTGCGCCCATCGATACTGCCCAGTGCGCCACCCCATTGCGTGTGTTTTCTGTAGCGGACTTCGACGAATACTACTGTATCGCCGTCAAGCATGACCAGATCAAGCTCGCCGCGTTTACACAACCAGTTCTGCGCCAGCAGGCGCAGTCCGTGCTGTTGGAGATGCCCAAGCGCTTGGCTTTCGGCATCTCGTCCGCTGTGCTGGCTTGATCCTTGGAGCATCAGCGCGGCGTGTCGGGCAGGCGGGTCACCTGGCCCCCGACGAACTTGGCCCATGGCAGCTGACGCTCGATGCGTTGCCCGGCAGCCATGCCCAGGCTGCCGGATTCACCTTCTATCCGGCTGTCTGGCAGGGCCTTGAGTTGGCCCAGGCGTGGCGCCAATCGGTAGGCGTCGACGCCCATGGCATACAGGCGCCCTAGGCTGCCGCCGGCTTGCGGCCATTGTGCGGTGACCTGGCGGCGCAGCGGGCCGTTGGCATCCAGCAGCCATGGGGTTTCGCAGAACATCACGCCGTTCATGTCGTTGTACTGGTTCTGGTCGCCGCTGGCGCTGAACACATTGGAGGTGGCGTAGACCGGTACATCACCAGCGTATTGGAAGTTCAAGGTCGGCTTGATTTGCTGAGCCTGTTGCGGAGTGGAGGCGAGGAAAATGAACTCGATATCCTGGCGACGTGATGGCTGTGCGGCTACCTGGGTGCCTACGGTGCTCTGCAGGCTCTTGGCGCGGCCTTCGCTCTGGCGCAGCTGGAACAGGTCGGCAATCTGCTGTGCCAGGGCGACGGGCTGATCGACGCGTTCGATACCGATTACGCTACCACCGTTGGCTTCCCAATCCTGACGGAATGCCTTGAGCACGCGATCGCCCCATTCGCCTTTCGGAACCAGAGCGGCGGCGCGGTGCAGGCCGTCGGCGCGGGCGCGACGGGAAACCTCGCGGGCTTCGTCTTCGGCTGCCAGGCCGAACTGGAACAACTGCGCCGGGCCTTGTTCGCCTTCGCTGTAGTTCAGGGCCAGGGTGGTGATCGGCAGCTGCGGGCGAGCGGCAAGTTGCTTGACCAGGGGCTTTTCCAGTGGGCCGACGACCAGTTGCACGCCAGCGGCCTGAGCCTTGCGGTAGAAGTCATCCAGCGAGCTTAGGCGCGAGCTGTCATAGAACTCGATGCTGGGTGGATTCTGTCCGGCTTGCTGAGCCTGGTAGTGAGCAGCCATGAAACCTTCGCGCAGTGCTTTGGAAACCGATGCGAGGGGGCCGTCCTGTGGCAGCAGCAAGGCAATTTTCGATACCGGCTGGCTGGCCAGTTCCTTGAGCTTGATCAGGGGTTGGGGCAGTTGAATGGCAGCCGGGTGCTTTGGATTCTGGGCGCGCCAGGTATCGATGGCTGCCTGCTGCTGTTCCAGGGTGCCGGCGCTCTTGACTGCCAGGGCCAGGCTCATCCAGCCGGCCAGGTCGTCATTGCCGGCAGGCTGCAACTGATCGGTCGGCAGGGCGGCAATCAGTGCCCAGATGGCTTCGTGGTTTTTGGCTGCTGCATCATCCTTGAGCAAGGGCGCGATAACGATGCGCTCTTTGGCGGCGGCCAATGTCTGGCCGTCGGCTTCCAGTGCGCGAGCATGAACGCTGCCGGTGCGAATCTGTTGAGCTGCCGGCAGTTCGCTCAGGTGTTGCAGGCTTGGATGGCTCAGTGCGGTGAGGGCAGCCTTTGGCTGGTTGCGCACCAGGGCCAGCTCTGCGGACAGGGTGCTGGCGAAGATTTGCTGGGCAGGCTTGAGTTGATCCAGCGGCACTTGCTGCAGGATTTGTCCGGCGCGTCCGGCATTGCCTTGACGATACGCCAGGTCGGCGGCGCTCAGGCGCAGCAGGGCTGCTTTTTCCGGAGTTTTGCTGGTGGCGGCCTGTTCGAGCAGTTGCTCGATACTGGCATCCGGTGTCCGTGGAAGTTCGCCAAGGCTGGAAGAGGGCGAGCTGGCGCAAGCCACCAGAAGGGTAGCCAGGCAGAGGGCAAGAAACAGCCGCAGGCAAGCGATCATGTAAGTGTTCCTGATACTCGATCAAATGAGCGTGGAATTGTACCCAAGCGCTGGCTGGGGTGCGATGTTACTGGCGATAAACCGTCGATTTAGCTCAAGCAAATGTTGCTTGGCTGCCTGAAAGGTCGCAGCGCAGCGCCATACCGGCTGATCGCAAGGCGTATTGAGAATGCTTCAACGCGCTACAATGGCGCTTTTGCCGATCAAGAGGTGTGCGCTTTGACTGCTCCAGGTCCTTTGAATTCCGCTGCTGGCTCGCTTTATGTGGTGGCGACGCCCATCGGCAACCTGGACGATATCAGCGCCCGGGCCTTGAAGCTGTTGCGCGAGGTGTCGTTGATCGCTGCTGAAGATACCCGGCATTCCCAGCGCCTGATGCAGCACTTTGGTATTTCCACGCCCCTGGCTGCCTGCCATGAGCACAACGAGCGTGATGAGGGCAGTCGCTTCATTACTCGTCTGCTGGCTGGGGATAATGTCGCCTTGATCTCCGATGCGGGCACGCCGCTGATTTCCGATCCCGGCTACCACCTGGTGCGCCAGGCGCGGGCGGCGGGTATCAATGTGGTTCCAGTACCGGGGGCCTGTGCTCTGATCGCGGCGTTGTCGGCGGCGGGCTTGCCTTCAGACCGGTTCATCTTCGAAGGCTTTCTGCCGGCCAAGGCGGTTGGGCGCAGGGCGCGCCTGGAAGCGGTCAAGGAAGAGCCGCGTACGCTGATTTTCTATGAGGCACCGCATCGCATACTTGAATGCCTGCAGGATATGGAGTCGGTATTCGGTGGTGAGCGGCCGGCATTGCTGGCGCGTGAATTGACCAAGACCTTCGAGACTCTGAAGGGGCTGCCACTTTCCGAGCTGCGCCAGTTCGTCGAGTCCGACAGCAATCAGCAGCGTGGGGAGTGCGTGGTGCTGGTCGCGGGGTGGACAGCACCGGAAAGTGATGAGGCGATCAGTAGTGAGTCGATGCGTATCCTCGACCTGTTGCTCAAGGAAATGCCGCTGAAGCGGGCTGCTGCTTTGGCTGCGGAAATCACTGGCGAGCGCAAGAATGTGCTGTATCAGGTGGCCCTGGATAAACAGAAAGAACAATAAATTGCGTAGCAGGGTGGCCAAAGGCTTTTAGCGCTTGTTCTTCGTTCGCTCTGCCGTTAACCTGCGCGGCGGAGAGTCGATTGGACAGTCGCTGCCCTCTATGAAAATTAGAGGGGGGAGGAAAGTCCGGGCTCCATAGGGCGGAGTGCCAGGTAATGCCTGGGGGGCGTGAGCCTACGGAAAGTGCCACAGAAAATAACCGCCTAAGCACTTCGGTGCCGGTAAGGGTGAAAAGGTGCGGTAAGAGCGCACCGCACGTCTGGTAACAGTTCGTGGCTAGGTAAACCCCACTCGGAGCAAGACCAAATAGGGTTCCAAGGCGTGGCCCGCGCTGGAACCGGGTAGGTTGCTAAAGATGTCCAGTGATGGCCATCGTAGAGGAATGACTGTCCTCGACAGAACCCGGCTTACAGATCGACTCTCCACCTTTCCCTCCCTGCTTGAATCAATAGCAGAAGCGTTTTTGTAATACCGAAAAAATCTTACTCTTAATAAATTACTTTAACTTCGCGCTGCAGCTTATTGAGCTGTCGGAAGTTGATGCTCTGAAACACCCTTCGAATTCCCGTTACCTCTCCTTTAAGTCTCCTAAATCTCCGTTCTATAAGGCTTTTCCGTCGCCGCGCGCCTTGACGGTGGTGTGGGCGCATTCCTATAGTGTGCGCAAGTGGCGGAAAGTGGCATGAAGTGGGTTTTTTGAGCGCAAAACGCTAAAATTTGGAGAAACGCTGACGTGTTTCGCGGAGCTAACGCTATCAGTCTCGATGCAAAAGGCCGTCTCGCCATGCCGAGCCGGTATCGTGACGAGCTCGTTTCGCGAAGTTCCGGGCAGTTAATCGTCACCATCGATGCCGTTGATCCCTGTTTGTGTGTTTACCCCCTCGATGAGTGGGAGCTGATTGAAACCAAACTGCGCGCACTGCCTTCTCTTCGTGAAGAGAACCGTCGTTTGCAGCGTTTGCTGATTGGTAACGCCGTCGACCTTGAACTCGATGGCAGTGGTCGTTTTCTGGTGCCGCCGCGCCTGCGCGAATATGCCAAGTTGGATAAGCGCGCAATGCTGGTGGGCCAACTGAACAAGTTCCAATTGTGGGACGAGGATGCCTGGAATGCTGTTTCCGCAGCGGACCTGGCAGCTATTCAACAACCGGGCGCCATGCCTGATGAACTGCGTGATTTGATCCTGTGACTATTGATAGCGGCTTTAACCACATCACCGTACTGCTTGACGAAGCCGTCGAGGCTCTCGCCGTACGTCCTGATGGCTGCTATCTGGATGGCACCTTCGGGCGTGGCGGGCATAGCCGGCTGATTCTCAGCAAGCTCGGGCCCCAGGGGCGCCTCCTCGGATTCGACAAGGATCCCCAGGCGATTGCCACCGGGCAAGCGCTAGCGGCCGAAGACGGCCGCTTTGTCGTTGTACAGCGCAGTTTCGCCGAGCTCGGTTCGGAGGTTGCCGAACGCGGCCTGGCGGGCAAGGTCAGCGGTGTCCTGCTGGATCTGGGGGTGTCTTCGCCGCAGCTGGACGACCCTGAGCGCGGCTTCAGTTTTCTCAATGACGGCCCGCTGGATATGCGCATGGACCCGACTCGCGGCATCAGTGCTGCGCAGTTCATCGCCACCGCTCCGGTAGAGGAAATTGCCCGGGTATTCAAGGAGTACGGCGAGGAGCGTTTCTCCGGTCGCATGGCGCGAGCCGTGGTCGAGCGCCGCGAGATCCAGCCGTTCGAGCGTACCGCCGATCTGGCTGAAGTGTTGAAAGTCGCCAACCCGGCTTGGGAGAAGGGCAAGAACCCGGCTACCCGTGCTTTCCAGGGGCTGCGCATTCACGTCAACAATGAACTGGGTGATCTCGAGGCTGGCCTTGAAGCTGCACTGGAGTCCCTGGAAGTGGGTGGTCGCCTGGTGGTGATCAGCTTCCACTCCCTGGAAGACCGCATCGTCAAATTGTTCATGCGTCGTCTGGTCAAGGGCGAATCGGACAACCTGCCGCGCAATCTGCCGGTACGTTTCGAAGCCTTTGTGCCGAAAATCAAGATCCACGGCAAAGCGCAGTTCGCCTCCGAGGCAGAGCTCAAGGCCAACCCGCGTGCCCGTAGTGCCGTCATGCGCGTCGCGGAGAAGCTTCGGTGAGCAAGCTTTTCGCCAAGCCACTTCCGGGCGGAAGCTTTTTCATGTTCCTGCTATTCGTCGGCGTTCTGGTTTCCGCGATTGCGGTGTCCTACAGCGCCCACTGGAACCGTCAGTTGCTCAATACGCTGTACGGCGAGTTGAGCGTGCGTGACAAAGCCCAGGCCGAATGGGGCCGTCTTATTCTTGAGCAAAGCACCTGGACTGCTCACAGCCGCATTGAAGTGCTGGCCACCGAACAGTTGAAAATGCACATTCCCGGCGCGGCCGAAGTCCGCATGGTGGCGCCATGAAGCTCGAAGGCGCGCTCTATCCATGGCGTTTCCGTGTAGTGCTGGGTTTGCTGGCGGTCATGGTGTCGGCGATTGCCTGGCGCATCATCGACCTGCAAGTGGTCGACCGTGACTTCCTCAAGGGGCAGGGCGATGCACGCAGTGTCCGGCACATTCCGATTCCCGCGCACCGCGGTCTGATCACCGATCGCAATGGCGAGCCTCTGGCCGTCAGTACGCCCGTGACCACCCTCTGGGCCAATGCCAAGGAAATGCAGCTGGCCAAGGATCGCTGGCCGGCGCTGGCCATGGCACTTGGCCAAGACCCGAAAGCCCTGGCCGAGCGGCTTGAAGCCCAGGCCAATAAAGAGTTCATCTATCTGGTCCGAGGCCTGACGCCTGAACAGGGCCAGTCCGTATTGGATCTGAAGGTCCCCGGTGTCTATGGCATCGAGGAATTCCGACGCTTCTATCCAGCCGGCGAAGTAACCGCGCACATGGTGGGTTTCACCGATATCGACGACCGCGGTCGCGAAGGGGTGGAACTGGCCTACGACGAATGGCTCGCAGGGGTTCCGGGCAAGCGCCAGGTGATCAAGGACCGGCGCGGCAGGCTGATCAAGGACGTCCAGGTCACCAAGAACGCCAAGGCCGGCAAGCCCTTGGCGTTGTCGATTGACCTGCGCCTGCAATACCTGGCCAACCGCGAGCTGCGCAACGCCATCGTCGAGAACGGTGCCAAGGCTGGCAGCCTGGTGATCATGGATGTGAAGACCGGCGAGATCCTGGCCATGGTCAACCAGCCGACCTACAACCCGAACAACCGGCGCAACCTGCAGCCGGCGATGATGCGCAACCGCGCGATGATCGACGTGTTCGAGCCTGGCTCGACCATGAAAGCGATCTCCATGAGTGCCGCACTGGAAACCGGACGCTGGAAGCCCAGCGATACCGTCGAGGTCTACCCGGGCACCCTGCAGTTGGGCAAATACACCATCCGTGACGTTTCCAAGACCGAAGGTCCGGTACTCGACCTGACCGGCATCCTGATCAACTCCAGTAACGTCGGCATGAGTAAGGTGGCCTTCGATATCGGCGGCGAAACCATTTTCCGCCTGGCACAGAAAATCGGTCTGGGCCAGGACACGGGGCTCGGCTTCCCTGGTGAGCGGGTCGGCAACCTGCCGAACTACCGCGAATGGCGCAAGGCGGAAACCGCGACCCTGTCCTATGGCTACGGCCTGTCGGTGACCGCGATCCAGCTGGTGCACGCCTTTTCCGCATTGGCCAACAACGGCCGTATTGCGCCGCTGACACTGATCAAGTCCGACAAGACTCCGCAGACCACCCAGGTGATTCCGGAAAATGTCGCCAAGACCATGCAGGGCATGCTGCAGCAAGTGATCGAGGCCCCGCGCGGAGTATTCCGTGCCCAGGTTCCGGCCTATCACGTGGCCGGCAAGAGTGGTACTGCGCGCAAGACTTCGGTGGGTACCAAGGGCTACGCCGAGAACTCCTACCGCTCGCTGTTCGCCGGCTTCGGTCCGATGAGTGATCCACGCTACGCGATCGTGGTGGTGATCGACGAACCGAGCAAAGCCGGTTACTTCGGTGGCCTGGTATCGGCGCCGGTGTTCAGCAAAGTGATGTCCGGCACCCTGCGCTTGATGAACATCACCCCGGACAACCTGCCGACCACGCAGCAGGCCAACGCCGCATCCGGCACCCCTGTACGAGCCAATGGAGGGCGCGGCTGATGTCTCTTAGCCTGAACAAGATTTTCGCCCACGCCGGTCGCGACCTGCTGATTCGTGAGTTGACCCTGGACAGCCGTAACGTGCGGGCCGGGGACCTGTTTCTTGCGGTGCCCGGCGCCAAGTTCGATGGGCGTGCGCACATTGCCGATGCCCTGCAGCGCGGCGCTGCCGCGGTGGCTTATGAAGTGGAAGGGGCAACTGTGTTGCCGCTGACCGATGTACCGCTGATTCCGGTCAAGGGCCTGGCGGCGCAGCTGTCGGACATAGCCGGGCGCTTCTATGGTGACCCGAGCCGCCAGTTGAACCTGGTGGGCGTGACCGGCACCAACGGCAAGACCAGCGTTACCCAACTGGTGGCTCAGGCCCTGGATCTGCTCGGCCAGCGTTGTGGCCTGGTAGGTACCCTGGGGACCGGGTTTCATGGCGCGCTGCAAAGCGGGATGCACACCACGCCGAACCCGATTGCCGTGCAGGCCACCCTGGCAGACCTGAAGAATGCAGGAGCCAAGGCGGTGGCCATGGAGGTCTCGTCCCATGGCCTGGATCAGGGGCGCGTGGCGGCACTGGCTTTCGATGTGGCGGTGCTGACCAACCTGTCCCGTGACCATCTGGATTACCACGGGACCATGGAAGCCTATGGCGCAGCCAAGGCCAAGCTCTTTGCCTGGAACGACCTGCGTTGCCGGGTGATCAACCTCGACGACGATTTTGGCCGGCAACTGGCGGCGGACAAACATGAGTCACGACTGATCACTTACAGCCTCGAAGACGCCGCTGCTTATCTGTACTGCCGCGAAGCGCGTTTTGACGATGATGGCGTGCGCGCGACCCTGGTGACCCCGCAGGGTGAGCACCACCTGCGCAGTTGCCTGCTCGGGCGCTTCAACCTGAGCAACGTGCTGGCTGCGGTAGGTGCGTTGCTGGGTCTTGAATACGCGCTGGACGAAATTCTTGCGGTCCTGCCCAAGCTTGAAGGCCCCGCCGGACGCATGCAGCGCCTGGGTGGCGGTACTCAGCCGCTGGTGGTGGTGGATTATGCCCACACCCCGGATGCCCTGGAAAAAGTCTTGCTGGCCCTGCGTCCGCATGCCAAGGGCCGCCTGCTGTGCCTGTTCGGTTGTGGCGGCGACCGGGACCGCGGCAAGCGTCCGTTGATGGCTGAGGTGGTCGAGCGTCTGGCCGACGGCGTGCTGGTGACTGATGACAACCCACGCAGCGAAGAGCCGGCCCAAATCTTCGACGATATTCGTGCCGGCTTCAGCGCGGCAGAAAAGGTGGAATTCGTAGCCGGTCGCGGGTTGGCCATTGCTCGCCTGATCGCTTCCGCGTCGGCCGATGACGTGGTGGTGCTGGCCGGTAAAGGCCATGAGGATTACCAGGAAATAAACGGCCAGCGACATGATTTTTCTGATCTCGCCGAGGCGGACAAAGCCTTGACCGCGTGGGAGGTGGGCCATGCTTAAAGCCCTGCAACTCAGTGAAGTCTCGGCTCCATTGGACGCCCGCCTGATCGCGGGCGATGCTCGTTTTAGCGGCGTCAGTATCGATAGCCGGGCGATTCAGGCCGGCCAACTGTTTATTGCTCTGACCGGCCCACGCTTTGACGGCCACGATTACTTGAATGAAGTGGCGGCCAAGGGCGCCGTGGCGGCGTTGGTTGAACGTGAGGTTCCCGACAGCACGCTGCCGCAACTGCTGGTCAAGGACACTCGCCTGGCGCTGGGGCAGTTGGGTGCGCTCAATCGCGCCGCGTTCAGCCGCCCGGTCGCTGCGGTAACCGGCTCCAGCGGCAAGACCACGGTCAAGGAAATGCTCGCCAGCATCCTGCGCACCCGTGGTCCGGTACACGCCACTCGGGGCAACCTGAACAATGACCTGGGGGCGCCCCTGACCCTGCTGGAACTGGCCCCGGAACACACAGCCGCAGTGATAGAGCTGGGCGCTTCGCGCATCGGCGAGATTGCCTACACCGTGGCCATGACTCGCCCCCACGTAGCGATCATCAACAACGCCGGCACCGCTCATGTCGGTGAGTTTGGCGGGCCGGAGAAGATTGTCGAGGCCAAGGGGGAAATCCTGGAAGGCCTCGATAGCGCCGGGATCGCCGTGCTCAACCTGGACGACAAGGCTTTCCCTATCTGGAAGGCCCGTGCTGCCGGCCGTCAGGTGCTGAGCTTCGCGCTGACTGACAGTTCTGCCGATTTCTTTGCCTCCGATATCGGTCGCGATGCCCGTGGCTGCCCATCCTTCAAGTTGCACAGCCCCAAGGGTGTGGAGGCGGTGCAATTGAACCTGCTGGGCACCCATAACGTTGCCAATGCCCTGGCTGCGGCAGCCGCGGCCCACGCCATGGGCGTCTCGCTGTTCGGCATCGTCACCGGCCTGAATGCGGTGCAGCCGGTCAAGGGGCGTACCGTCGCCCAACTGGCCAAGAACGGCATGCGGGTCATTGATGACACTTACAACGCAAACCCCACCTCAATGTGCGCCGCCGTTGATATACTCGCCGGCTTTTCCGGCCGCACCGTCCTGGTGCTCGGAGACATCGGCGAGTTGGGCGAGTGGGCGGAGCAGGGGCACCGCGAAGTAGGTGCATATGCCGCTGGCAAGGTTTCGGCCCTCTACGCCGTAGGCCCGATGATGGCTCATGCCGTTGCCGCCTTCGGCGAGCACGCGCGCCACTTCGCCAGCCAGGCTGACCTGATTGCCGCCCTGGGCGTCGAGCAAGACCCAAATACCACCATTTTGATCAAAGGATCGCGCAGCGCGGTGATGGAAAACATCGTCGCGGCTTTGTGCGGCTCCAGTACGGAGAAACATTGATGCTGCTGCTGCTAGCGGAGTACCTGCAACAGTTCTACAAAGGCTTCGCGGTCTTTCAGTACCTGACCCTGCGCGGGATCCTCGGGGTACTGACCGCGCTGTCTTTGGCGCTGTGCCTGGGTCCGTGGATGATCCGCACTCTGCAGAACCGCCAGATCGGCCAGTCCGTGCGTAACGATGGTCCGCAATCTCACCTGTCCAAATCGGGCACACCGACCATGGGCGGTGCGCTGATTCTCTCGGCCATCGGTATCAGCACCCTGCTGTGGGCCGACCTGCGCAACCACTATGTGTGGGTCGTGCTGCTGGTGACCCTGGCCTTTGGTGCCATCGGCTGGGTCGACGACTATCGCAAGGTGATCGAGAAGAATTCCCGTGGCCTGCCCAGCCGCTGGAAGTATTTCTGGCAATCGGTGTTCGGCCTGGGCGCGGCGATCTTCCTTTATATGACTGCCCAGAGTCCGGTGGAAACCACTCTGCTGATCCCGATGCTCAAGGACGTGAGCATTCCCCTTGGCATCGGCTTCGTGGTCCTGACCTATTTCGTCATCGTCGGTTCGAGCAACGCGGTCAACCTGACCGATGGCCTCGATGGCCTGGCGATCATGCCGACGGTGATGGTGGGCGGTGCGCTGGGCATCTTCTGCTACCTGTCGGGTAACGTGAAGTTCGCCGAATACCTGCTGATTCCTTATGTACCGGGGGCGGGAGAGCTGATTGTCTTCTGTGGTGCGCTGATTGGCGCGGGCCTGGGCTTCTTGTGGTTCAACACTTACCCGGCGCAGGTGTTCATGGGTGATGTTGGCGCCCTGGCACTGGGCGCGGCCCTGGGCACTATCGCGGTCATCGTCCGTCAGGAAATCGTTCTGTTCATCATGGGCGGCGTGTTCGTGATGGAAACCCTGTCCGTGGTGATCCAGGTTGCCTCCTTCAAGTTGACCGGCCGCCGTGTGTTTCGCATGGCGCCGATTCACCACCATTTTGAACTCAAGGGCTGGCCCGAGCCGCGCGTGATCGTCCGTTTCTGGATCATCACCGTGATTCTGGTGCTGATCGGCCTTGCCACCCTGAAGCTGAGGTAGAACGAGTGTCTCTGATCGCTTCTGACCACTTCCGCATCGTTGTCGGCCTCGGCAAGAGCGGCATGTCCCTGGTTCGCTTCCTGGCGAGCCGGGGCGTTGCCTTTGCGGTGGCCGATACGCGGGAAAATCCACCTGAGCTGGCCACGCTGCGGCGTGACTACCCGCAGGTGGAGGTGCGTTGTGGCGAGCTGGACGTGGACTTCCTGTGCCGTGCCGACGAACTCTACGTGAGCCCCGGCCTGGCCCTGGCGACCCCGGCCCTGCAGGCTGCTGCTGCCCGTGGGGTGAAATTGTCCGGTGATATCGAGCTGTTCGCGCGTAACGCAAAGGCACCGATCGTGGCAATCAGTGGTTCCAACGCCAAGAGCACCGTGACCACCCTGGTGGGCGAGATGGCAGCGGCGGCGGGCAAGCGCGTGGCGGTCGGCGGCAACCTCGGGACCCCGGCCCTGGACCTGCTCAGCGATGACGTCGAGCTGTACGTGATGGAGCTGTCCAGCTTCCAGCTGGAGACCACCGACCAGTTGGGCGCCGAAGTGGCCACCGTGCTCAACATCAGCGAAGACCACATGGACCGTTACAGCGGCCTGCCGGCCTACCACCTGGCCAAGCACCGGATCTTCCGTGGCGCCCGGCAGGTGGTCTTCAACCGCCAGGACGCTCTGACCCGGCCACTGATCGGTGAAGGCCTGCCATGCTGGACCTTCGGCCTGAGCAAGCCTGATTTCAAGGCCTTCGGCCTGCGCGAAGAGGACGGCGAGAAGTACCTGGCCTTCGAGTTCCAGAACCTGATGCCCGTGCGCGAGCTGAAGATCCGCGGCGCCCATAACCAGTCCAACGCCCTGGCAGCCTTGGCCCTGGGTCATGCAGTGGGCTTGCCGTTCGACGCCATGCTCGCGGCGCTGCGCACTTTCGCCGGCCTCGAGCATCGCTGCCAGTGGGTTCGCGATCTGGATGGCGTGGCGTACTACAACGACTCCAAGGCCACCAACGTGGGCGCCGCCCTGGCGGCCATCGAAGGCCTTGGCGCCGACATCGAAGGCAAGATCGTGCTGATCGCCGGTGGTGACGGCAAGGGCGCCGACTTCAAGGATCTGCGCGGCCCGGTGGCGGCCAACTGCCGCGCGGTGATCCTGATGGGGCGCGACTCCGATCAGATCGGCGAAGCCATCGGTGACGCCGTGCCGCTGATTCGTGTCGGCTCGCTGCAGGAAGCCGTGGAGCAATGCCGCGCCACTGCCCAGCCCGGTGATGTGGTGCTGCTGTCGCCGGCCTGCGCCAGTTTCGACATGTTCAAGAACTACGAAGACCGTGGCCACCAGTTCGTCCGCGTTGTGGAGGAACTGGCATGAACCTGAGAAACATCATCAAGCCCTATCCATCGCCGATCATCACCGGTCGGGGCATCGACCTCGATTTCCCGATGCTCGCCGGTTGCCTGACCCTGCTCGGCCTGGGCCTGGTCATGATTGCCTCGGCCTCCACTGAAGTGGCGGCGGCGCAGTCGGGCAGCGCCCTGTACTACATGATTCGCCACCTGATCTACATCCTGCTGGGCCTGGGGGCCTGCATCGTCACCATGATGATCCCGATCGCCACCTGGCAGCGCCTGGGCTGGTTGATGCTGATCGGTGCCTTCGGCCTGCTGGTGATGGTGATCATTCCAGGGATCGGCCGGGAAGTGAACGGTTCGATGCGCTGGATCGGCTTCAGCTTTTTCAACGTCCAGCCTTCCGAGATCGCCAAGGTGTTCGTGGTGATCTACCTCGCCGGTTACCTGGTGCGGCGCCAGAAAGAAGTGCGCGAGAGCTGGATGGGCTTCTTCAAGCCGTTCATCGTGCTGCTGCCCATGGCTGGCCTGCTGCTGATGGAGCCGGACTTCGGCGCCACTGTCGTAATGATGGGCGCCGCTGCGGCCATGCTGTTCCTGGGAGGGGTCGGGCTGTTCCGGTTTTCCCTGATGGTGGTGCTGGCGGTTGCCGCGGTGGTGCTGCTGATCCAGATGCAACCCTATCGTATGGCTCGTCTGACCAACTTCGCCGACCCCTGGGCCGACCAGTTCGGTGCCGGCTACCAGCTGTCCCAGGCGTTGATCGCCTTTGGTCGCGGCGAGTGGCTGGGCGTCGGCCTGGGCAACAGCGTGCAGAAACAGTTCTACCTGCCGGAGGCCCACACAGACTTCGTGTTCTCGGTACTGGCTGAAGAGCTGGGCGCCGTCGGTTCGCTGTGCACGGTGGCGCTGTTCGTCTTTGTCTGTATCCGCGGCATGTACATCGGCCTGTGGGCGGAAAAGGCCAAGCAGTTCTTTGCCGCCTATGTCGCCTACGGATTGTCGTTCCTGTGGATTGGTCAATTCCTGATCAACATCGGGGTGAACGTCGGCCTGTTGCCGACCAAGGGCCTGACCTTGCCTTTCCTTAGTTATGGCGGCAGCTCGCTGGTGATCTGCTGCGCCTGTCTGGGGTTGTTGCTGCGTATCGAATGGGAGAGCAGGACCCACCTGGGCAGTGAAGAGATGGAGTTCAGTGAAAGTGACTTTGCCGAGGAGCCGAGCCATGGGCGCTAATGTCCTGATCATGGCCGGCGGCACCGGAGGCCACGTGTTCCCGGCACTGGCCTGCGCCCGCGAGTTCCAGGCCCGTGGCTACACCGTGCACTGGCTGGGCACCCCGCGCGGCATCGAAAACGATCTGGTGCCTGCGGCCGGGCTGCCGTTGCACCTGATCAACGTCAGCGGTTTGCGGGGCAAGGGCAAGCTGTCCCTGCTCAAGGCGCCGTTCGTGTTGATCAAGGCCGTGCTCCAGGCGCGGCGGGTCATTCGCCAGTTGAAGCCGGTCTGTGTCCTGGGTTTTGGCGGTTATGTGACCGGCCCTGGTGGAGTTGCCGCGAAGTTGTCCGGGGTGCCGGTCATCGTTCATGAACAGAACGCCGTGGCCGGTACCGCCAATCGGCTGCTGGTGCCGTTGGCTGCCCGAGTCTGCGAAGCTTTCCCGGACACCTTCGGTGCCTCGCAAAGCCGGCGCACCACGGGCAACCCGGTACGCACCGAACTGTTCCTCGAAACACCGCGCGAGGCCCTGGCCGGACGCAAGGCGCGTTTGCTGATCCTGGGCGGAAGCCTGGGCGCAGAGCCGTTGAACAAGCTGTTGCCGGAAGCCTTGGCACAGGTCGCCCCCGAGCTGCGCCCGGAGGTGTTCCACCAGGCCGGCAAAAACCACGATGAAGTCACTGTAGAGCGCTATCGCGCCGCCGGCGTCGAGGCGCAGGTGCAGCCCTTTATCAAAGACATGGCCCAAGCCTATGGCTGGGCCGACCTGGTGGTCTGTCGCGCAGGCGCGTTGACCGTCAGCGAACTGGCTGCCGCCGGTCTGCCCTCGATGCTGGTGCCTTTGCCCCACGCGATCGACGACCACCAGACCCGCAATGCCGAATATTTGGCTCGTGAAGGTGCTGCCTTCCTGATGCCGCAAAGAACGACTGGTGCTGCGGACCTTGCCGCTCGCCTGACAGAGGTTTTGATGCAACCAGAACGACTCGACAACATGGCCCAGGCCGCCCGCCGCCTGTCCAAGCCCGGCGCCACCCACGACGTAGTGAATATCTGCCTGGAGGTGGCCCATGGTTGAGAATCAGAAAGCCATGCCGCAGCCGGAAATGCGCCGCATCCGCCGCATCCACTTCGTCGGTATCGGCGGCGTGGGCATGTGCGGGATTGCTGAAGTGCTGCTGAACCTGGGCTACCAGGTTTCCGGTTCCGACCTCAAGGCATCGCCGGTTACCGAGCGCCTGGAGTCCTTTGGCGCACAGATTTTCATCGGCCACCGCGCCGAGAACGCTGCCAATGCCGATGTGCTGGTGGTTTCCAGCGCCGTGAACACCTCCAACCCGGAAGTTGCCACGGCTCTGGAACGGCGTATTCCAGTGGTGCCGCGGGCGGAAATGCTCGCCGAACTGATGCGCTACCGTCACGGCGTGGCCGTGGCCGGCACCCACGGCAAGACCACCACCACCAGCCTGCTGGCCTCGGTATTCGCCGCTGGCGGCCTGGACCCGACGTTCGTCATCGGCGGGCGGCTGAATGCAGCGGGCACCAATGCACAACTGGGCACCAGCCGTTACCTGATTGCCGAAGCCGACGAAAGCGATGCCAGCTTCCTGCACCTGCAACCGCTGGTGGCTGTGGTCACCAACATCGACGCCGACCATATGGCGACCTACGACGGTGACTTCAACAAACTGAAGAAAACCTTTGTCGACTTCCTGCACAACCTGCCGTTCTACGGGCTGGCAGTGATGTGCCTGGACGATCCGGTGGTGCGCGAGATCCTGCCGCAGGTCAAGCGTCCGACCGTGACCTACGGCTTCAGCGAAGAAGCCGACGTGCGCGCCATCAATGTACGCCAGCAAGGCATGCAGACCTTCTTCACCGTACTGCGTCGCGACCGCGAGCCGCTGGACGTGTCGGTGAACATGCCGGGCAACCACAACGTGCTGAACTCCCTGGCGACCATCTGTATCGCCACCGACGAAGGCATCAGCGATGAAGCCATTGTCCAGGGCCTGTCGGGCTTCCAGGGTGTAGGCCGACGCTTCCAGGTCTATGGCGAACTGCCGGTGGAAGGGGGCAACGTGATGCTGGTGGACGACTACGGTCACCACCCGACCGAAGTCGCTGCGGTGATCAAGGCCGTGCGCGGTGGCTGGCCGGAACGCCGCCTGGTGATGGTCTACCAGCCGCACCGTTTCAGCCGTACCCGCGACCTGTACGACGACTTCGTGCAGGTACTGGCCGATGCCAACGTATTGCTGCTGATGGAGGTCTACCCGGCCGGCGAAGAGCCGATCCCGGGCGCCGACAGCCGTCAGTTGTGCCACAGCATCCGTCAGCGTGGCCAACTGGACCCGATCTACATCGAGCGTGGGGTCGACCTGGCACCGCTGGTCAAGCCGTTGCTGCGCGCCGGTGACATCCTGCTGTGTCAGGGTGCCGGTGACATCGGTGGCCTGGCGCCAAAACTGCTCGGCAGCCCGCTGTTCGCCGGTGCTGTAGCCGCTGGCAAGGGGGCGAAATGACCGCTGCCTACGCCAACCTGTTCTCTACCGTGAAACCGAGCGATTTCGGTCGCGTCGCCGTTCTTTACGGTGGCAAGAGCGCCGAGCGCGAAGTGTCGCTCAAGTCCGGCAAGGCCGTGCTTGAAGCGCTGCAGAGCGGCGGTGTGAACGCCTTCGGCATCGACGTCGGCGATGATCTGCTGCAACGTCTCTTGAGCGAGAAGATCGATCGTGCCTTCATCATTCTCCACGGTCGTGGCGGTGAAGACGGCAGCATGCAAGGGCTGCTGGAGTGCCTGGGGATTCCTTACACCGGCAGCGGCATCCTCGCTTCGGCCCTGGCCATGGACAAACTGCGTACCAAGCAGGTCTGGCACAGCCTGGGCATTCCGACGCCGCGCCACGCCGTATTGAGCTCCGAGGCCGATTGTATTTCCGCGGTGGCGGAACTGGGCCTGCCTTTGATCGTCAAACCGGCTCATGAAGGCTCCAGTATCGGTATGGCCAAGGTGACTTCCGCGTCCGAATTGATCGACGCATGGAAGGCGGCCAGTACCTACGATTCGCAAGTGTTGGTCGAGCAATGGATCCAGGGTCCGGAGTTCACCATCGCGACCCTGCGTGACCAGGTGCTGCCACCCATCGCCCTGGGCACTCCCCACACATTTTACGACTACGACGCCAAGTACCTGGCTTCCGATACCCAGTACCGGATCCCGTGCGGGCTCGACAGCTCCAAGGAACAGGAACTCATGGAACTCACGGCGAAAGCCTGTGAGGCGCTCGGTATCGCCGGTTGGGCACGTGCCGACGTGATGCAGGACGCCCAGGGGCAGTTCTGGTTCCTGGAAGTGAATACCGCTCCGGGCATGACCGATCACAGTCTGGTTCCGATGGCGGCCCGCGCGGCCGGCCTGGATTTCCAGCAACTGGTATTGGCCATCCTGGCAGCCAGTCTTGAGGCGAGAGGTTAAGTCCATGCAAGGCGCGTCGCTTCGTCATCAGCAACCCGCACCCGGCCGCAAGCCGGTGCCGCGGGGTGCCAGCCGAATGGTGGCCAAAGAGCCGATGTCGGCGCGCCTGCCGAAAGCCAACTTCGGCTTTCTGAAAAGCCTGTTCTGGCCGGTGCTGCTGGTGGCTCTGGGGTTTGGCACCTATGAAGGGGCCCAGCGCCTGCTGCCGTACGCCGACCGCCCGATCACCAAGATCGCGGTGCAGGGGGACTTGAGCTACATAAGCCAGCAGGCGGTGCAGCAGCGGATCGCGCCTTATGTCGCGGCGAGCTTCTTCACCATCGACCTGGCGAGCATGCGCACCGAGCTGGAGCAGATGCCCTGGATCGCCCACGCCGAGGTACGTCGGGTGTGGCCGGACCAAGTGGTGATTCGCCTGGAAGAACAACTGCCGGTGGCCCGCTGGGGCGACGAGGCGCTGTTGAACAACCAGGGCCAGGCCTTCACCCCGCGTGAACTGGCGAACTATGAGCACTTGCCGCAGTTGTTCGGGCCGCAGCGGGCCCAGCAGCAAGTGATGCAGCAGTATCAGGTGTTGAGCCAGATGCTGCGGCCGCTGGGCTTTTCGATCGCCCGTCTGGAGCTGCGCGAGCGCGGCAGCTGGTTCCTGACCACCGGCGCCGGCAGTGCCGGCCCGGGTATCGAACTGCTCCTGGGCCGCGATCACCTGGTGGAGAAGATGCGCCGCTTCATTGCCATTTATGAAAAAACGCTGAAAGAACAGATCACGAACATCGCGCGCATCGATCTGCGCTACGCCAACGGCCTGGCCGTCGGCTGGCGCGATCCGGCGGCACCCACGACGGCGCAACCTGCCGTCGCGAAGAATTAAGAAGAGGCAGGACCATGGCAAATGTGCAAAGCGGCAAAATGATCGTCGGCCTGGATATCGGTACCTCCAAGGTTGTGGCGCTGGTGGGCGAAGTCGCGGCCGATGGCTCGCTGGAAATCGTCGGCATCGGCACCCATCCTTCCCGCGGCCTGAAGAAGGGCGTGGTGGTGAATATCGAATCCACCGTGCAGTCGATCCAGCGTGCGGTGGAAGAGGCGCAACTGATGGCGGGCTGCCGTATCCACTCGGCGTTCGTCGGTGTGGCGGGCAATCACATCCGCAGCCTGAACTCCCACGGCATCGTGGCGATTCGCGACCGTGAAGTCAGCTCGGCGGACCTGGAGCGGGTCCTCGACGCTGCCCAGGCCGTGGCGATCCCGGCTGACCAGCGGGTTCTGCACACCCTGCCGCAGGATTACGTGATCGACAACCAGGAAGGCGTGCGTGAACCCCTGGGCATGTCCGGCGTACGCCTGGAAGCCAAGGTGCACGTGGTCACCTGTGCAGTGAATGCCGCGCAGAATATCGAAAAATGCGTGCGCCGCTGCGGCCTGGAAATCGACGACATCATCCTCGAGCAGCTGGCTTCGGCCTACTCGGTGCTCACCGACGACGAGAAAGAGCTGGGCGTGTGCCTGGTGGACATCGGCGGCGGCACCACCGACATGGCGATCTTCACCGAAGGCGCGATCCGCCACACCGCGGTGATTCCGATTGCCGGCGACCAGGTGACCAACGACATCGCCATGGCCCTGCGTACCCCGACCCAGTACGCCGAGGAAATCAAGATCCGTTACGCCTGCGCCCTGGCCAAGCTGGCCGGTGCCGGCGAAACCATCAAGGTGCCAAGCGTTGGCGACCGCCCACCGCGCGAACTCTCGCGCCAGGCCCTGGCCGAGGTGGTCGAACCGCGTTACGACGAACTGTTCACCCTGATCCAGGCCGAACTGCGCCGCAGTGGCTACGAAGACCTGATCCCGGCGGGCATCGTGCTCACTGGCGGCACTTCGAAGATGGAAGGCGCGGTGGAACTGGCCGAGGAAATTTTCCACATGCCGGTTCGCCTGGGCGTGCCCCACAGTGTCAAGGGCCTGTCCGACGTGGTGCGCAACCCGATCTATTCCACCGGTGTCGGCTTGCTGCTGTACGGGCTGCAGAAACAGTCCGACGGCATCTCGTTCTCCGGCATCGGCAGCCGCGACAGCTACAGCAGCGACGAGCCCAAGGCGGCACTGCTCGATCGCATCAAGAGCTGGGTGCAGGGCAACTTCTAAAGATTTACCGCAACACCGTTTCAAAGCAGTAGGCAGTAGGCGAAAAACTAGAGAAATGAAAGGAGAGGGAAAATGTTCGAACTCGTAGACAACATCCCGCAAAGTCCGGTAATCAAGGTTATCGGTGTTGGCGGTGGCGGCGGCAACGCGGTCAATCACATGGTCAAGAGCAACATCGAAGGCGTCGAGTTCATCTGCGCCAACACTGATGCTCAAGCGCTGAAAAACATCGGCGCGCGGACCATCCTGCAACTGGGTACCGGCGTGACCAAGGGCCTGGGCGCGGGTGCCAATCCGGAAGTCGGCCGTCAAGCCGCCCTGGAAGACCGCGAGCGTATCGCTGAAGTACTGGCGGGCACCAACATGGTGTTCATCACCACCGGCATGGGCGGCGGTACCGGTACCGGTGCGGCGCCGATCATTGCTGAAGTGGCCAAGGAAATGGGCATCCTCACCGTTGCGGTGGTGACCCGTCCGTTCCCGTTCGAAGGCCGCAAGCGCATGCAGATCGCCGATGAGGGCATCCGCGCGCTGAGCGAAAGCGTCGACTCGTTGATCACCATCCCCAACGAGAAACTGCTGACCATCCTCGGCAAGGACGCCAGCCTGCTGTCGGCTTTCGCCAAGGCGGACGACGTGTTGGCCGGTGCCGTTCGCGGTATTTCCGACATCATCAAGCGTCCGGGCATGATCAACGTCGACTTCGCCGACGTACGTACCGTGATGAGCGAAATGGGCATGGCGATGATGGGCACTGGCTGCGCCAGCGGTCCGAACCGTGCACGTGAAGCTACTGAAGCGGCGATCCGCAACCCGCTGCTGGAAGACGTGAACCTGGAAGGCGCACGCGGCATCCTGGTGAACATCACCGCCGGTCCTGACTTGTCCCTGGGCGAGTACTCCGACGTGGGTAGCATCATCGAGGCCTTCGCTTCCGAACACGCCATGGTCAAGGTCGGTACCGTTATCGATCCGGACATGCGTGACGAGCTGCATGTAACCGTAGTGGCCACCGGCCTGGGCGCAAAAATCGAGAAGCCTGTGAAGGTCATCGACAACACCGTCCAGACTTCCATGTCCGCCCAGTCGCAAGCGCCAGCCCCTGCTCGCCAGGAACTGCCGTCGGTGAACTACCGTGACCTGGACCGTCCGACCGTCATGCGCAATCAGGCGCAGTCGAACGCGGCGACCGCGGCGAAGCTGAATCCGCAAGATGATCTGGACTACCTGGACATCCCGGCATTCCTGCGTCGTCAGGCCGATTGATGGAATGCATCAGGGGTATTAGGGTGATTGGTGTTCAGCAAAGGCATGGTCTGCTATTATTGCCAGCCTTTGTTGATACCAGTTCGCAATTTGCGCTGAAGCGGCCCAAGCCATGATTAAACAACGCACCCTGAAGAATATTATCCGTGCCACAGGTGTAGGCCTGCATTCCGGGGAGAAGGTATACCTGACCCTCAAGCCTGCGCCTGTCGACACCGGCATTGTGTTTTGTCGTGCCGACCTGGACCCTGTGGTGCAGATTCCTGCTCGCGCGGAAAATGTTGGCGAAACCACGATGTCGACCACTCTGGTCAACGGTGACGTCAAAGTGGACACGGTGGAGCACTTGCTCTCGGCCATGGCTGGCCTGGGCATCGATAACGCCTACGTCGAGCTCTCCGCGTCTGAAGTCCCGATCATGGATGGCAGTGCCGGACCCTTCGTATTCCTGATTCAATCTGCTGGCCTCGAAGAACAGGACGCAGCTAAAAAGTTCATCCGCATCCTTCGTGAAGTGACCGTGGAAGACGGCGACAAGCGCGCCACTTTCGTGCCTTTCGATGGTTTTAAAGTGAGCTTCGAGATCGATTTCGATCACCCGGTTTTCCGTGACCGCACCCAGAGTGCAAGCGTGGACTTCTCCAGTACTTCGTTTGTAAAAGAAGTCAGCCGCGCCCGTACCTTTGGTTTCATGAGTGATATCGAGTACCTGCGCAAGCACAACCTCGCACTCGGCGGCAGCGTGGAAAACGCAATTGTGGTCGATTCGGATGGCGTACTGAATGAAGACGGTCTTCGCTACGAAGACGAATTCGTCAAGCACAAGATCCTGGATGCAATTGGCGACCTCTACCTGCTGGGCAACAGCCTGATAGGTGAGTTCAAAGGCTTCAAGTCGGGCCATGCACTGAACAACCAGCTACTGCGCAAGTTGATTGAGCAGAAAGATGCCTGGGAAGTCGTGACCTTCGAAGATGCCAGCACTGCACCGATCTCTTACATGCGTCCGGTTGCGGCCGTGTAAGTCACTCTCTCTTTCCTTTTGTTTTTGAAGGCCATCCCCCCGGATGGCCTTTTTTTATGCCTGCGGTTTCAAGCGCCGCGCTTGGAGCCGCCCTGGGACATGTTGGAAACCACCCGGTTGCGCCCGCTGTACTTGGCCTGATACAGCGCCTTGTCGGCGTCGCTCACCCATTGTTCAAGACCGATATCGAGGTTACCCGACCAGGTGTTGATGCCAATGCTCACGGTCAGCGGCGCGGCGTGTTCGCTGATGGCCGGCAAGGCGGCGATGCTGGTGCGGATCTTCTCGGCGAGTACGGCGGCACCGGCACTGTCGGTTCCTGGCAGGATGACCGCAAACTCCTCGCCGCCATAGCGCGCCGCCAGGTCCGAGGGGCGCCCGACGCAGGCGCCAATGCTCTGTGCCACCACACGCAAGGCCTGGTCCCCCAGTGGATGGCCGAAGCGGTCGTTGAAGGATTTGAAGTGATCGACATCGACCATCAATAGCGACAACGGCAGGTTGGCTCGCCGGGCCCGCGACCATTCGTTGCCCAGCACCTGGTCCAGGGTACGGCGATTGGCCAGGCCGGTGAGGGCATCGACGGCTGCCAGGCGCGCCAGTTCCTGCTCGGCGCTCTGCCGGCGCCGCAGTTCGCGGCACAACTGCCAGGTCAGCCAGAACAGGGCGATGCAGAGGGCGCCAGTGGCGCCGCTGATCAGCACCGCGGTGCGTTGCCAGGCTCCGAAGACCTCGTCGATGGACAGCGCGACAATCACGATCAGGGGCAGATCGCCGACCTGGGAAAAGGTGTACAGCCGCTGCTTCTGATCAACGCTGGAGACGCTGCTGAAGCTGCCGTTGCCTTCACGCAGAATGCGGACGAAGTTGGGGCGGCTGCTGAAGTTCTTGCCTATCAGGTCGTCTGCCAGCGGCGGTTGCTGGGCCAGCAGAACGCCGTCGCGGCTCACCAGGTTGATCGTACCGTTGCGACCGATATCCAGATTTCTGAACAGCTCGTTGAAGTAGCTCAGGCGCATGGCCGCTTCGGCCACCCCGATGAACTGGCCATGCTCGTCGCTGAGCCGGCGGCTGAAGCTGATCCGCCAGTCGTGATCGGCGGTGCGCGCGCGGAACGGCGGGCTGATCATCATCCTCGGGTCCGGATTGTCGATGTGCGATCGAAAGTACTCGCGATCGGCGTAGTTGCCCGTGCGCGGCACGACCGAGGCCGAGTCGGCCAGCACGTCGCCGTGCCTGTCCAGCAGCAGGATGTCGCCCTTGTAGGGCGCTGCGGTGGCCCGGTCGAACAGCGCCAGGTGACGTATGGACGCCGAAACATCCTTCAGATCGTCACGTTGCGCGGCACTGATCAGTCCCTTGAGAGACAGGTCGTAGAGCTCGACGTTGCGCAATACATCGGCGTCGATCAGTTGCACGATGTTGTTGGCGGCACGTGTGGCAGCCTGTTCGGCAGCGGCGTGTTCGCGGATCAACAGGTAGGTGACGATGCCGAGAATGGCTACAACGATCAGCGAGCTGGAGAGGATCAGCAGGCGCTCGGTATTTGACGCGATCTTCCCTGTGCGGGGTGTCGCACTACTCACGTTCATGATTTTGATTTCTGCTGCGTCGACAGTTTTGAGTCTAGTGTGGACGTGGGCTACAGAAATCGGTCACGCCTGCGCGCTTGTATAAATCTCCGATAAAAAAAGACCAGCAAAACATGCTGGTCTTTTTGTTTGGGCGGCTTAGAAGACGTTGATCGGGTAGTCGACGATCACCCGGTATTCGTCGGTGTCGTTGTCCAGCGCGCCGTAGCCGTTGCCGCCACGGTTGGTGGCCCACTGCAGGCGTACGGCGAGGTCCTTGGCGCTGCCGCCCTGCACCACGTACTTGAGGTCCAGGTCGCGCTCCCAGTGCTTGGCGTTCTTGCCGTCGGCGCTGTACCAGCTGGCATAGCCGCGGCTGGCCGGATCGACCTTGGTCAGGTCCAGCTCGCCACGCGAGTAGGACAGCGCCGAAGTCAGGCCCGGCAGGCCGAGACCGGCAAAGTCATAGGCGTACTTGAGCTTCCACGAACGCTCGTTGGGGCCGTTGAAGTCCGAATACTGCTGGGAGTTGTCCAGGTAGATGCTGTCGCCCTGGGCGATGTAGTCGAACGGTGTGTTGCCGTTGACCCGCTGATAGGCCGCGGTGACGCTGTGGTTACCCACACCGACGGTGAAGTGCAGGCTGTAGGTGTTGTTGTCGATGTTGCCCAGCAGCGCCTGGCCGGTGTCCTGAGTGTGATAGAAGTGCAGGCCCGGGTTGAGGCTGACCAGTTCGTTGACCGCGTAGGTGTAGTCCAGGTCGTAGTAGTACTGGTTCCAGATGTCCTTGAGTTCGGACGCGTAGAGGCTGCTGGTCAGCCCTGGCACGCCGCTCCAGGCCACGCCGGCCCAGTTCAGGTGCAGGCTCTCGTCGCCCTCGCGCAGGCTGCCGTAGGAAGTACCGATGCGCTTGTGTCCGCTCTGGTTGTACGGCTTGGTGAAGCTGGCCTGGCCGCCCTCGATCAACCAGCCGTCGAAGCTGTGGTTGGTCAGGCTCACGCCGCGGAAGGTCTGGGGCAGCATGCGGCTCATGCCGCCGGCGATCACCGGGTTGTTGAGGAACAGGTCGCCAGCCTTGAGCTCGGTATCGAAGGCCCGCATTTTCAAGGTGGCGCCGGCGGTGGAGAACGAGCCGGGTGCCTTGTGCCGGCCATCGTCGCTGATAGGCAGGATGCTCGACTTGGTGGTGCCGCCACCACCGTCCAGCTTGAGGCCGAGCATGGCGTTGGCATCAAGGCCGAAACCCACGGTGCCCTGGGTGTAGCCCGACTCGAAGACGCCGAGAAAACCCTGGCCCCATTCGATGTTGTCTTTGTTCTGCTGCAGGCGGTTGCGGTTCATGTAGTAGTTGCGGGCGTTGAGCTTGAGGCTCGAACCCTCGACAAAACCCTCGGCCTTGGTTTCTTCGGCGGCTTGCCCGAGTGTCGGGATCGTTGCGGCGATTGCAATGAACAGGGGGCTGATCTTCAGTGAGGTCTTGAACAACGTTTAGCTCCTTTGGTGAACGACAATGGCTTCTTATTGTGAATTCGGGTGTTTCTTGTTCTGGGTATGACGAGTGTGCCGAGGGTTTCTATACGGCAAAAAAAAGCCGCTGAACTCAGCGGCTTTAAGACAACTTACTCCCGGGTTGAAAGCAGAGAAGTTGTCGAGGGAAACAAGTCGGAAGCGTGGATCAACTGTCTTTCTGAGTGTCGCTCTTGCTTTGCTCGGCAGTGATCTTCTGGGCTTGCTGAGTGTTTTGCTGCTGGGCTGCCTGGGCGATCTGGGCTTGTTCGAAAGCGGCGGCGCGTGCGGCATTTCTTGCCACGAATCCCTGGGATTCTTCGGCCATGGCCATTGGTGCCACGAACAGGGAAGACAAAACAAACGCGCTGGCGATACCCATACTGTTGGACATTTCTGAAGACCTTCTTGCAGAGCAAGTTCAATTCGGTGCGACAAAAATATAACCACGTGGCTGTTGGAAAAAGAGCCGAACAGGATAAGGACTGTTACAAAAAAAACAATAGTAGGAGCTGGCTTGTAGGAGCTGGCTTGCCAGCGAACGCGTCCTATTGCCTTGCGCCGGATGTGTTGACGCCTTCGCCGGCAAGCCGGCTCCTACAGAATCCGAGAATCCCGAGTCAGAGAGGCAGGTACAGGCCGAAGGTATTGATGCCCCGGTCGCTGCGCACGAACACATCGCCGCCATGCATCAGGGCGATGGCCTTGACGATGGCCAGCCCCAGGCCGTGATTGGCACCGCTGTTGCTGCGCGAGGCATCCACCCGGTAGAAACGCTCGAACAGCCGTGGCAGGTGTTCACTGGCAATGTCCTGCCCCGGGTTGCTGACGGCGATCGCCACCTGGTGTTCCTGGACCTCGATCCGCACCTGGATCACTTCCCCGGCTGCGGTGTGCTGCACCGCGTTGCTCAGCAGGTTGATCAGGGCCCGGCGCAGGTGGGCAACCTCGATCCGCACCTGGGCATCGCCCTGAACCTCGACCCTGACCTGGGCGTCTTCGAGGATGAAGTCCAGGTAGTCCAGGGTCGTTGCCACTTCCGCCGCCAGGGAACTGGTGGTGAGCTTGGTGGCCTTGCTGCCCTGGTCGGCACTGGCCAGGAACAGCATGTCGTTGATGATCGAACGCAGCCGCTCCAGCTCTTCGAGGTTCGATTGCAGTACCTCGAAGTAATGCTCCGCCGAGCGCCCCCGGGTCAGGGCGACCTGGGTCTGGCCGATCAGGTTGGTCAGGGGCGAGCGCAGTTCGTGGGCCACATCGGCGTTGAACGACTCCAGGCGCGAGTAGGCGTGTTCGACCCGTTCCAACGTGGAGTTGAAGGAATTGACGAACTGCTTCAGTTCCGGCGGCAGTGGCGACAATTGCAGGCGCCCGGACAGCCGTGGCGGTGCCAGGCGCTGGGCTTCCTGGGAGAGCTTGATCAGCGGCTTGAGGCCGATCCGCGCCACCCAGTAGCCCAGGGCCGAGGCCAGCAGCACGCCGACAATGGCCAGGCCGATCAGGGCCATCAGCAACTGATGCTGGGTCTGGTGGAAGGTGTCGGTGTCGATGGCGATCAGAAAGCGCAGGGCCGGGCGCTGTTCCTTGGCCGGCAACTGGCTGACCAGGACTTTCAGCGGATAGGGGTGATCGCTCAGGTTCAGGTCACGCATGCCCAGGGGGCCTTGGGCGAATTCGCGGATCTGCGCGTCGGGGCTGCCGTATTCATAGCCGGGGTCGCCGCTGATGGCCCAGAAGCGGATGCGCTTGTCTTCCTCGCTCAGCAGCTTGAGCTTGGCGTTGATCTTGGCCCAGTGCTCGGGGTTGCCGTAGCGGGTCAGGGCCGACTCCAGCACGCTGTAGCGCGCATCCAGTTCGGCTTCCGGGAGCAGCCCCAGGCCCTTGTCCACCTGCTGGTAGAGGGCCCCGCCAATCAGCAGGAAGATCAGCAGCGCCACCAGAGTGAACAGCCCGCTCAGGCGCAGGGCGATGGAGTTACTCGGCACCGCGGCTCTCCAGCACATAGCCCATGCCACGGATGGTGTGCAGCAGTTTCTGCTCGAAGGGGCCGTCGAGCTTGGCCCGCAGGCGCTTGATCGCCACTTCGACGACATTCGCGTCGCTGTCGAAATTGATGTCCCAGACCATTTCAGCGATGGCGGTCTTGGACAGGATCTCGCCCTGGCGCCGGGCCAGCACGCTGAGCAGGGAAAACTCCTTGGCGGTCAGGTCCAGGCGGCTGCCGGCACGGCTGGCCTTGCGGCTGATCAGGTCGATCCACAGGTCGGCGATGCTGATCTGCACCGGCTCATGCCCACCGCTGCGACGGGTCAGGGCTTGCAGGCGGGCCACCAGTTCAAGGAAGGAGAAGGGCTTGCCCAGGTAGTCGTCGGCGCCATCGCGCAGGCCCTTGATGCGGTCTTCCACGCGTTCGCGGGCGGTGAGCATGATCACCGGGGTCTGCTTGCGCGCACGCAGTGCTCGCAATACGCCAAAGCCATCCAGGCCGGGCAGCATCACATCCAGCACTATCACGGCATAGTCGCCCTCCAGAGCCATGTGCAGGCCTTCGACGCCGTCCCGGGCCAGGTCGACGGTGTAGCCTTGCTCGGTCAACCCGCGGTGCAGGTAATCGGCCGTTTTTTCTTCGTCTTCGATAATCAGAACGCGCATGACCCGCCTCAGGTAGTGGTGGCCGGCAACAGGGCCGGCTGGGGCCGGTGGAACAGCCGCTCAAGCCACAAGTATATGACCGGCGTGGTGAACAGCGTCAGGGCCTGGCTGACCAGCAGGCCGCCCACCACGGCAATCCCCAGGGGCTGGCGCAGTTCGGCGCCGGCGCCGTAGCCGAGCATCAGCGGCAGGGCACCGAGCAGGGCGGCCAGGGTGGTCATGATGATCGGCCGGAAGCGGGTGATGCAGGCCTGGTAGATCGCCTCCTCGGGAGGCAGGCCGCCGTGGCGCTGGGCTTCCAGGGCAAAGTCGATCATCAGGATGCCGTTCTTCTTGACGATGCCGATCAGCAGCACCAGGCCGATCAGCGCCATGATGGAAAAGTCCTGGCCGCACAGCCAGAGCATCAGCAAGGCGCCCAGCCCGGCCGAGGGCAGGGTGGAAATGATGGTCAAGGGATGCACGAAGCTTTCGTACAGCACCCCGAGAATGATGTACACCGCCACCAGCGCCGCCAGGATCAGGTACGGCTGGCTGGCCAGCGAGCTCTGGAAGGCCTGGGCCGCGCCCTGGAAATTGCCGCTGATGGCCGTTGGCATGCCGATCTCGCTCTTGGCCTGGTTGAGCAGGATGACCGCATCGCCCAGGGCCACGCCGGGGGCCAGGTTGAAGGACAGGTTGGCCGCCGGGAACATGCCGTCGTGGGCAATCGACAGCGGGCCGATGGTGGGCGCATCGAAGCGCGCCAGGGCAGAGAGCGGGACCATTTCTCCGGTCAGCGGCGAGCGCAGGTAGAAGTAGTTGAGGCTCTCGGCCTTGCCCCGTTGCTGGGTGTCGAGTTCAAGGATCACGTTGTACTGGTTGATCTCGGTCTGGAACTCGTTGATCTGGCGCTGGCCGAAGGCGTCGTACAGTGCCTCGTCGACATCGCTGGCGGTAAGGCCGAAACGCGCGGCAGCCGTGCGATCGATCTGGATGTGGGTGATGCTGCCGCCCAGTTGCAGGTCGTTGGAGATGTCACGGAAGGCCGGGTTGCTGCGCAGCTTTTCCGTCAGGCGCTGGGTCCAGGTGCTCAGGGTCGGGCCGTCGTTGCTTTTCAGTACGTACTGGTACTGGGCGCGGCTGGGACCAGAGCTGAGGTTGATGTCCTGGCCGGCCCGCAGGTACAGGACAATGCCGGGCACCTTCATCAGTTGCGGGCGGATGCGGTCGATGAAGGCACTGGCAGACACGTCCCGGTCGCCACGGTTCTTGAGGGAAATCCAGAAGCGGCCGTTGGCGATGGTCTGGTTGCTGCCCGAGACCCCCACGGAGTGGGAGAAGGCCTGCACTGCCGGGTCGGCGGCGACGATCTCGGCCAGCGCCTGGTGCTTTTTCACCATGTCCGGGTAGGAAATGTCCGCCGCAGCCTCGGTAGTACCGAGCACGAAGCCGGTGTCCTGCACGGGGAAGAAGCCCTTGGGGATCAGGATATAGCCGGCAATGGCCATGCTCAGGGTCAGGCCGAAGATCCCCAGCATCAGTTTCTGGTGGGCCAGAGCCTTGCGCAGGCCGCGCTCGTAGACCGCCAGCAGGCGCTCGCCGAAGCCCGGCTTGGCATGGGCCGGGTGCACCGGCGCGCGCATGAACAGGGCCGCCAGGGTGGGGGCCAGGGTCAGCGAGACCACCACCGAAATCATGATGGTGGAAGTGGCGGTCAGGGCGAACTCCTTGAACAGCCGGCCCACCACGCCGCCCATGAACAGCAGGGGAATGAACGCCGCCACCAGGGAGAAGCTGATGGAGACCACGGTGAAGCCGATCTCGCCGACGCCCTTGATTGCCGCCTCGCGCATGCCGTCGCCGGCTTCCAGGTGGCGGTGGATGTTCTCCACCACGACGATGGCGTCATCCACCACAAAGCCCACGGCCACGACAATGGCCACCAGGGTCAGGTTGTTCAGGCTGAAGCCCAGCACGTACATCAAGGCGAAACTGGCGGTCAGGGATACGCCCAGCACCGCGGAGACGATCAGGGTCGCGGACCACTGGCGCAGGAACAGCGCCATCACCGCCACCACCAGCAGCACGGCGATCAGCAGGGTGATCTCCACTTCGTGCAATGAGGCGCGGATGGTCTGGGTCCGGTCCACCAGCACCTTGACCTGCACCGAGGCCGGGAGCATGGCCTCCAGGCCTGGCAGGGCAGCCTGGATGCGGTCCACGGTCTCGACGATATTGGCGCCGGGCTGGCGCGAGATCACCAGGTTGACCCCCGGTTGGTCGCCGGACCAGGCCTGGACGTAGGCATCTTCCGAACCGTTGACTACCCGCGCCACATCCTGCAGGTGCACGGGGGCACCGTCCTTGTAGGAAACGATCAACTGGCCGTATTCCTCGGGATGGAACAACTGGTCGTTGGTGGACAGGGTGGAGATGCTCGACTCGCCATACAGTGCACCCTTGGCCAGGTTGAGGCTGGTCTGCTGGATCGCCAGGCGGATGTCGGCCAGGGTCAGGCCGATGGCCGCCAGTTTGTCCGCCGAAGCCTGGACCCGGATCGCCGGGCGCTGCTGGCCGGTGATGTTGATCTGGCCGACCCCGTCGATCTGGCTGATCTGTCGGGCCAGCAGGGTTTCCGCGTAGTCACTGAGCTCGGTGCCGGGCATCTGCGTCGAACTGATGCTGAGGATCAGCACCGGGCTGTCCGCCGGGTTGACCTTCTTCCAGGTGGGCAGGGTGGGCATGTCCTTGGGCAACTTGCCAGCGGCGGTGTTGATCGCCGCCTGCACTTCCTGGGCGGCGGTGTCGATGCTCTTGTTCAAGGTGAACTGCAGGGTCAGCAAGGACGAGCCCAGGGCGCTGCTGGAGGTCATCTGGGTCATGCCGGGAATGGCGCTGAATTGCACCTCCAGGGGCGTGGCCACGGAAGAGGCCATGGTGTCCGGGCTGGCACCGGGCAGGGCGGCGGACACCTGGATGGTCGGGAACTCGGCCTCTGGCAGCGGAGCCACCGGCAGGCGCGGGAAGGCAATGGCGCCCAACAGTACCAGGGCGAAGGTCAGCAGAACGGTGGCGACCGGATGGTCGACGCACCAGGCTGACACCGAGCCATGGCCCTTCATGGCTGGGGCTCCGTCGCCTGTACCACCTGGGGTGGATCGCTCAGTACCTGGACCTGGGAGCCGGGCTTGAGCCGCGACTGGCCGTCACTGACCAGCACATCGCCAGCCTGGACCCCGGAGATGATGTTCAACCCGCTGTCCTGATACACCACCTGCACCGGCACGACTTCCACCTGCTGGCCCTTGACCCGGTACACGAAGTGCTGGTCCAGGCCGCGCTGGACCACGGTCGGCGGTACGGTGAGGGCGTTCTGGTCCAGGGCGGTCTGGATTTTCACCGTCACCAGTTGCCCGGGCCACAGCTGCTGCTGGGCGTTGCTGAACTCCGCCTTGGCGCGGATGGTGCCGGTCCCGGCGTTGATCTGGTTGTCGATCAGGGTCAGGTGGCCGTTGCCCAGCAGGGCCCCGGCGCTGTTGCTGTCAGCGCCGAGGAAGGCCTTGACCGCCGCCGGGTCCTGGGCGCGGATCAGTTGCTGCAGGGTTGGCAGCATTTGCTGGGGCAGGGAAAACTCCACGGCAATCGGGTCGATCTGGGTCACCGAGAACAGGCCCTGGGTATCGCTCATGCGCAGGAAGTTGCCTTCATCAACGGTACGAATCCCCACCCGGCCGCTGACGGGAGAGCGGATCTGAGTGTAGGAAAGCTGTACCTGAGCGGCATCAATGGCAGCCTGGTTACCCTGGGCCGTGGCGTTGAGCTGATTGACCAGGGCCACTTGCTGGTCATAGGTCTGCTTCGAGATGCCGTCATCCACCGACAGCAGCTTGTAGCGCTTGAGGTTGATCTGGGCCACCTGCAACTGGGCCTGGTTCTGCGCCAGCTGGGCCCGGGCCTGATCGAGGTTGGCGCGTATCGAACGATCATCGATGGTCGCCAGCAGGTCGCCGGTCTTGACCAGTTGCCCCTCCTTGACCAGCAGCCGGGTCAGGATGCCATCCACCTGTGGGCGAATCACCACGCTGTGCAGCGACAGCACCGTGCCGATGCCGCTGGCGTAACGCGGCACATCCTGCTGGTGCACGCTGACCACCCGTACCGGAATGGCCGTGGGCGCGGCCAGCTTGGCTGTGGCGGGCTTGTTCAGGAACCACGCGAGGCCGGCGATGAGCACCACGAGTACCGCTGCGGTCACGACTGTTTTCTTGGCAATGGGCATGGGGAGAGAGCGCCGGGCAATGATGTCGGAAGGATGGCCATGATCTGGGCACAGTTATAGCCCGACAACCCGGTCAGCACCGTGACGGCCAGCTGTCAGCGCTGTCAGAAAACTCCCGGTGGGCCCCGATCAAAGATGGCTGGCGCACAGGTATACTGGCGCCCACTGCGGCCTGCACCCCGGCGCGGATTTCCTTTCTCTCCTGGAGTTTCCATGACTTCCCCTGCACAACCCGCTGCGGATGACGCCCTGAACGTCGACCCGGCCGCCGACGCAACCGCTACCGACACCCCGAGCACAGCGGCGATCCCGGCGTTCAAGTTTCCCTTCAAGCCTTCCGAGTTTGCTCCTGCCAAGAATGCACAGCAGCCCTGGTACAAAAATGGTGCCAGCAACGGACACACCAAGACCCCCGGCGCAGCGCCTCCCGGCACTCGTCGCTCCATGGGCAAACGCTGATATCGCCGACATTCGCAGAAAAAATCCCGATTTGCGCTTTTTTAATCGCAATGATGGCTAATTGCTTTAAACCTGAGCTGGATCAGTATTTGTGGCATCAGTGCGCTTAGAGTCAGCACCCCTGCCGACTCCACCCAACACATACGAGCGCGCTATCCATGAAGATCAACCTTCCGGTTACTGGGCGAAACGTGGACTTTGCCCCTGATGCGAATATCCTTTCGACCACTGATCTGACTAGCGCGATCACCTACGCCAACCCTGATTTCATCAAGATCAGTGGCTACAGCCGTGAGGAGTTGCTGGGCTCGCCGCATAACCTGTTGCGCCACCCGGACATGCCCTCCGCAGCCTTCGCCCACATGTGGCGCACCCTCAAGCGCGGCCGTTCGTGGATGGGCATGGTGAAGAACCGTTGCAAGAACGGCGATCACTATTGGGTCAGTGCCTATGTCACGCCCGTGACCCGCGATGGCCAGGCGGTGGAATACCAGTCGGTGCGCACCAAACCCAGCGTCCGTCAGATCGAGGCGGCGGAGCGGGCCTATGCCCAGCTCAACGGTGCCGGCCCCTCGTGGTGGAGCCTGTTGCCGGTGATCAGCCTGCGGTTGCGTCTCTGGGCCTCCATCAGCGCCGGCTTCATCGGCAGCTACGGCGTTTCAGTGTGGCTGCTGCCCGAATCCTGGATGGTCCAGGGGGCCGTGATGGCCATGGGGTGGTGCCTGAGCCTGACGGCGGTCGGCGTGCAAGCGCGGCCACTGGATCGATTGGCCGAGCGCGCCCGGCAGATCGGTGACAACCCCTTGAGCCAGGGCATCTATACCGGCCGTACCGACGAGTTTGGGCGCATCGAGTTCGCCCTGCAGATGCTCGAAGCCCAGGTGGGCGCGGTAGTGGGGCGCATCGGCGATGCGTCCCAGCGCCTGGAGGGGCATGCCGCGGAACTGGTGGAGCATCTGCACAGCAGCCACAACAGCACCCTGGAACAGCAGGCGGAAACCGATCAGGTGGCGGCGGCCATTCACCAGATGGCGGCCAGCGTCGCCGAGGTCGCCACCCATGCCCAGCAGGCCTCGGTGGCAGCGGACCAGGCGGAAAGCGAAACCCGTGAGGGCCACCTGCTGGTGGGCGAAAGCCGCAGTGCGGTGCTGCGACTGGCCAGCGAGCTGGAGCGGGCCACCGAGGTCATCCATCAACTGGAAAGCCATAGCACCGATATTTCCGGGGTGCTGGAGGTGATCCGCAGCATCGCCGAGCAGACCAACCTGCTGGCCCTGAATGCGGCAATCGAGGCGGCGCGGGCCGGGGAGCAGGGCCGGGGTTTTGCCGTGGTCGCCGATGAAGTGCGCGGGCTGGCCCAGCGTACCCAGGATTCCACCAACGAGATCCAGCGCATGATCAGCACCCTGCAAATGGGCGCGCGCAATGCGGTGGAGGCCATGCAGCACAGCAGCCAGCACCTGGAGAGCAGTGTCGACCAGGCCAAGCGCGCGGCGGTGGCCCTGGACGGCATCAGCCAGCGGGTCAACCAGATTACCGAGATGAGCTTGCAGATCGCCGCAGCGGTGGAAGAGCAGAGCGCAGTCAGCGAGGACATCAACCGCAACATCATCGGCATTCGCAATGCCTGTGAGGCGACCGTCAGTGCCGGCCAGCTCAGCCACGTCAACTCAGGCGACGTGGCCGGGCTGGCGGGGGACTTGCGGCAACTGGCCCTGGAGTTCTGGCACAAGCGCGGCTAGGGCTGTTCGCCGACCCGCCGTTGTCCGCGGCTCAGGCGGCGCGCAGGGAAATGAAGGCGTAGTCCAGAGGCGTTTCACTGACCACCTGGGCACCGGCGGCCTGGACCTGACCGGCGATATCGTCTCCGGACAGGTGAAAGCGCCAGGGCTGGCCCGGTGTTCCGGGTGGTGCAGCCTGGACCTGGTCGATGGCGTTAGCCAGGGCGCCCATGTCCGGCAGGTAAGCGGTGAAACCGTCGCCCTTGAGCGCTGTGGTGCGAATGCCCAGCAAGGCGCAAATGGCCTCCTTGGTGTGGATGTCGTCACGGTCGGCCTGGCGCGAGCGGCGGATCAGCTCGGCCAGCTCCTGATCCACCAGTTCATTCCCCAGAATCAGTTGCGGGCCCTGTTCCCAGGATTCCGGCGGGCATTCCTTGGCCTGCGGGTTGAGGGGAATGTGCGGATTGATTTCCATGGGGTAGATGCGGCACACCAGTGGCCGGCGCTGGTAGATGCGGCAGAGCTGGTCTTCGTCAAGATTCCGGCAGGGGCCGACGTTGTAGGCGGCGAAGGTGATCGCCACATAGGCTTCGGTGGCGCCACTGCGGACCCGGCAGGAACGGCGTTCGGCGTGCTCGCGCTGCTGCATCGGCAGCCCCAGGCCATTGCCGAGGAAGGCTTCCACCAGAATGATCACCTGGCCGCCGTCGGCCGCCCAGTCGCGGGCTTCCAGCAGGGTCAGGGGCACGTGGTGATCGTTGCAGCATTTGCCGCAGCCGACGCAGGAAAACTGAGTGTTCATTGCACGAAGCGCCTTGTGGATCAGCAGGAGTCAGGTGGGAAAACCGTCATGGACGCTACCCGGGGCTATGCCGAAGCAAGTTATGCGCCATTCACCGGGCCTTGAGGGCCGGCCGGATCGAGTCCCACTCGCTGACCGCAGCCTGGCCGGTCTGCCTGTTGTACAGGCACAGTTCGATGCCCGATTGGCCGTGCATGTGTTTCTGCGGGTAGCGGCCTTGCAGCAACAGGGCGCTGACGCCGACCTGGTCGGGAAATTGCGCGATGGTTCCCACGGGTTTGGGGTTTTGCAGGCCGCTGGCCTGGGTGCAACTGATTCGGATGGCCTGCTCCAGGGCGGCCCAGGCATCGTCGCTGGAGGCGCTGGCCTGGCCGGTGAGGGTGGCCAGGCAGAGCAGGCACAGAGTCTTGGCGTTCATGGGGGGCGGCTCCTTGGGGCGCAGGGGCTTTGGGATCGCCGGGGCTGATCCGGCCGTTCGCAGCCTTCGGCGGCGGCTACAGGATAGTGACCGGCGGATCAGTCGAGGGTTTCGTGACGCACGATGTACATGCCGACGCTTTCGTAGAGGCGCCGGGCCCCCAGGTTGCCTTCCAGTACCCGCAGATCGACGCAGCCTTCCCGGCGTTCGGCGAACAGGATGAAGGCTTGCTGCAGCAAGGCGCGCCCCAGGCCCTGGCCGCGCGCTCGGGGGTGTACCACCAGGTCCTTGATGTAGGCGCTGGTCCAGCACTGGGCGACGCCGATCACACCTTCGGCATCCCGGGCCACCAGGCACAGTTCGGGGTCGTATTCGGCATCGCTCTCGAAGGCTTGGCGCCAGCTGTCCAGCACCGGGACGTCGCCGCCACCGTCCTGGTAGCCCAGATGCATCAACTGATGCACAGCCTGCGCATGCTCGGGGCTGTAGTTGTACACAGTGACGCCGGCAGGCCACTGCGGCGCTGCCAATGGGGTAGTGAGATCGCGGCGCATCAACAAACAGTGGATCTGGCTCATGCCTCAGGCGCCCTGGGTGGCAATGGTCTTGGCTGCGTCGATCAGGCAGCGGGTCAGTTCGGGCGAGGAAAACTTGGTGAGCACGGCGTTGGCACCGGCCACACGGGCTTTCTCGCTGTTCATGGCGCTGTCCAGGGAGGTGTGCAGCAGCACGTAGAGGTGGGCGAAGTCCGGGGTTTCCCGCAGGGTGCGGGTCAGGGCGTAGCCGTCCATCTCCGACATCTCGATGTCCGAGACAATCAGGTTGATCTCGTTGGCCGTGCCTTGCAGTTCCAGCAGGCAGTCGATGGCTTCCTTGGCGCTGCGGGCGGTGTGGCATTGCAGGCCGAGGTTGCGCAAGGTGTGTACCGATTGCTGCAGTGCCACCTGGCTGTCGTCCACCACCAGGATCCGCGCGTTGCCCAGGGCTTCGGCGTCTTCCATGCTCAGCTCGGTGGGCGCCATCTCGATCTGGGCCGGGGCGATGCCATGGATCACTTTCTCGATATCCAGTACCTGCACCAGGGTGCCGTCCATTTGGGTCACCCCAGTGATGTAGGACCGCAAGCCGCCGGAACCGAAGGGCGGTGGACGGATATCGGTGGTCAGGCAATGCACGATCTTGCTCACGGCCTGCACGTGCAGGCCCTGTTTGGAGCGGCTGACGTCAGTGACGATCAGGCAGCCGCTGTCGGGGTCGGCCAGGGGCCGCTCGCCGATGGCCCGGCTGAGGTCGATCACCGACAGCGAGTTGCCCCGCAGGGTGGCGATGCCTTTCACGTGGGGGTGGGATTCGGGCAGCTTGGTCAGCGGCGGGCAGGGAATGATTTCACTGACTTTAAGCAGGTTGATTGCCATCAGCTTGCCGCTGCGCAAGGTAAACAGCAGAAGCGATAGCGAATCTGCGCGGGCTTTGTTGGAGGACATAAAAACCTTCTCTGGAGAAAATTGGCTCGTGGCACGGGCCACGGACAACCATTGATAACGGGTTATCGACGTGTTCAGGGCTGGCTTTAGCGGTGTTCCCGCTTTCCGTCGGCGGCGCGACCCTGGCCGGCAAGCCGGCTCCTGCAGAGGGGCGGGGCGCTTTGTCGGCGCTGGCGTTTACCGCAGGCCCAGGCGCTTGGCCAGGCGGCTCAGGTTGGCCCTGTCCAAGCCTAGCTCACGGGCGGCGCTGGCCCAGTTGTGCTGGTGCCGCTCCAGGCAACTGCTGATCAGTTGGCGCTGGTAGTGGTCGGTGGCCTGGCGCAGGTCGCCGGCTACGGCAGGCATGGCCTGGGTTGCAACAGCAGGCTCGACGGGGGCGCTGGTTCTTTCGCTGGCCCGGGGCAGGTCCAGATCGCCGGCATCCAGGCTGAGGATCTTCGGTCGCTCGGGGTGGTTGCCCAGCGCTTTCAGAGCGCTGCGCCCGATCAAGTGCTCCAGCTCGCGAACGTTGCCCGGCCAGTGGTAGGCCAGCAGCGCCTGTTGCGCCTCAACGCTCAGGCGCAGGCTGCCCAGGCCCATGCGCGAGCGGTTCTGTTCCAGGAAGTAGCCACTGAGCAGCAGCACATCGCGGCCGCGCTCGCGCAGTGCCGGCACCCGCAGGGGGTAGACGCTGAGACGGTGGTAGAAGTCGGCACGATAGCGGCCGTTGCGCACTTCTTCCGCCAGATCGCGGTTGGTGGCGGCAATCAGGCGCACGTCGACCCGATGCTCCTGGTCCGACCCCAGGCGTTGCAGTTGGCCGCTTTGCAGCACCCGCAGCAGTTTGGCCTGTACTGTCAGCGACAACTCGCCCACTTCATCGAGAAACAGCGTGCCGCCATTGGCCAGTTCGAATTTTCCCCGGCGATCCTGGGTGGCCCCGGTGAAGGCGCCGCGCACGTGGCCGAACAGCTCGCTCTCCACCAGGGTGTCGGGCAGGGCCGCGCAGTTGAGGCTGATGATCGGCTGCTCGGCCCGGGGCGAAGCCGCGTGGATAGCCTGGGCGACCAGTTCCTTGCCGACGCCGGTTTCTCCGGTGATCAGCACCGTCAGGTCGCTGCCGCCCACCAGCTTGATTTCCTCCAGCAAGCGTTTGTGGGCCTTGCTCTGGCCGATCATCTCGCGGTTCTGCCCACTGGCCTGGCGATAGACCTCGGCCCGCTGGTGCTCGTTTTCGGCGCGCTGGGCCAGGCGTTCGATGCGCTGGGCGGCGCTGACCGTTGCGGCGGCGAGGCTGGCGAAGGCTTGCAGGGCATCCAGCTCAATGGGTTCGAAGCGCTGCGGGTCCAGGGCATCGAGGGTCAGCAGGCCCCAGGGGCGCTCGTCGACGAACAGCGGGCAGCCCATGCAGTCATGCACTTCCAGGTGATCATCGAGCCCTTCCACCAGGCCGTCGTAGGGGTCGGGCAAGTCGCTGTCGCTGGCAAATCGGGTCGGGCCCGGGCTGCTGAGCAGGGCGGCGAAGCGCGGATGCTCGCTGACCTTGAAACGGCGGCCCAGGGTGTCGGTGCTCAAGCCGTTGACCGCCAGGGGCACCAGCCACTCGCCATCCAGGCGTAGCAGTGCGGTGGCATCGCAGGGCAGCAGGGCGCGCAGAGCTTCCAGCAGGCGGCGATAGCGCTCGCCTTCGGGCAGTTCGCGGGACAGGTCGGTGACCAGGGGAAGCAGGGCGGTGAGCAGGGATTTTGCAGTCATAATGACTCCATGGTGTCTTAATGACTATAAAAGACAGAGTGTCTTTATGACTATATTTATTTTAACTTGTTGATATTTAACGGATTTATTTATGGCACGAAAACTGATTAGGCATAGGAAACCTGCAAGCAGTCATAAAGTCCAGGAGTTGTCCTTATGCTAAGCGTTCAAGATCGTGCCATTATCAAAGCCACTGTGCCCCTGCTCGAAAGCGGCGGCGAAGCCCTGATTACCCACTTCTACCGGATGATGCTCTCCGAGTACCCGCAAGTGCGGCCACTGTTCAACCAGGCGCATCAGGCCAGCGGCGATCAGCCCCGGGCCTTGGCCAATGGTGTTCTGATGTATGCCCGGCACCTCGACCAACTGGACCAGTTGGGGGACCTGGTGGCCAAGATCATCAACAAGCACGTCGCCTTGCAGATCCTTCCGGAACATTACCCCATCGTTGGCGGTTGCCTGCTGCGGGCCATTTCCGAAGTGCTGGGCAGCGAGATCGCCACCCAGGAAGTGATCGATGCCTGGGCCGCCGCCTATAACCAGCTGGCGGATATCCTGATCGGCGCCGAGGCGGCGATCTACGACGAGAAAGCCCAGGCGCCCGGCGGCTGGCGCGGTGCCCGTGAGTTCCGGCTGGTGCAGAAGGTGGAAGAAAGCGCGGAAATCACCTCCTTTTATTTCGAACCGCTGGACCAGGGGCCGATCCTCGCCGCTGAACCGGGGCAGTACATCGGTTTGCAGCTCTTTATAGGGGGCGAGGAAATCCGTCGTAACTACTCCCTCTCGGCACTTTCCAACCAGGGCCAGTACCGCATCAGCGTCAAGCGCGAAACCGGCGGCGTGGCCTCCAACTACCTGCATGACCAATGCCCGGTGGGCACCAGCGTCATGCTGTTCCCTCCTGCGGGGGAGTTCACCCTGGCGGCCAGCGACAAACCGCTGGTGCTGATCAGCGGCGGGGTGGGCATCACTCCAACCCTGCCGATGCTGGAGGCGGCGCTGGCCACCGAGCGTCCGGTGCATTTCATCCACTGCGCCCGCAACGGCCAGGTGCATGCCTTTCGCAACTGGGTCGATGAACTGGCCCAGCGGTATCCACAGCTCAAGCGCTTCTATTGCTACGCCGAGGATGACGGTGTCAGCCCGGCGGCGGACAAGCTGGGCATGCTGACCCGCGAGCAACTGGCCGAGTGGCTGCCGGAGCAACGCGACCTGGACGCCTACTTCCTCGGGCCCAAGGGTTTCATGGCCGCGATCAAGCGCCACCTTCAGGCCCTGGGCATTCCCGAGCAGCAGAGCCGCTATGAGTTCTTCGGTCCGGCAGCGGCCCTGGAATAACCACCCCGGCCGGCTCCCCTCGGGCGCCGGCCTTTTCTCTCTCCCCTTCGTTTCATGTCGCTCCGGCATTCGCTGATTTTCCCGAAACCGCCTTTATTCTCGGCGTATTTGGTATGGCGGTTAATCCACTCTTAACCTGCTTGTCGCTATTGTCCGCAACTGGCAAAGCGCCCGAAGCCGCGTTGCAGTGGCGCTGTACGTCCCTGCATTCAAAGGTCATGTTCAACGTGTAGACTTCCCGGCAGCCGGGTGTGCCTCTGCGAGCATTGGCCTGCACGCGATCGACGGGTTCATCGAAGACAATCTCGGTCTGCCGCCTCGGGTCTCGGGGGCAGGCTGAACACAACAGAAAAAGGAATAGGGATGAGTGACGACAGACTGGGTTTGGGACGCGAACGGCGTTTCCTGGTGCTGCTGGGGATTATCTGCCTGGCACTGATCGGCGGAGCCCTGTACATGCAGGTGGTGCTGGGTGAGGCGCCGTGCCCGCTGTGCATCCTGCAGCGTTATGCCTTGCTGCTGATTGCACTGTTTGCCTTCATCGGCGCGGCCATGAGTTCGCGACGTGGGGTCACGGTCATGGAAACCCTGGTGGTCATCTGCGCCCTCGCCGGCGCGGGCGTGGCGGGGCACCATGTGTACACCCAGTTCTACCCCTCGGTGAGCTGTGGCATCGATGTACTGCAGCCGATTGTCGACAGCCTGCCGTTGGCCAAGATCTTCCCCCTGGGCTTTCAGGTGGACGGTTTCTGCTCCACGCCGTACCCGCCGATCCTCGGTCTGTCCCTGGCCCAGTGGGCGCTGGTGGCGTTCGTGCTGACGGTGATCCTGGTGCCTCTGGGTGTGGTACGCAATCGCAAGAAAACCTACTGATTCACTCGTAAAAGCCCCGGCTCCCCATGGGAGGGCCGGGGCTTTTTTGTGCCGTTCATTCGGCACCTGAAAAGTCCGTGATTTGCGGCAAGCGCAGGTGCGGCAAAAGTGCGACATGTTGTCACAGTGCCGCGGTCGCAGAGGGGCGGTTGAGTCGCTGCAACAGACTGCATTCTGGCGCGCTGGTTCAATGAGAGCCTGTCAGTTTGTGTACGCGAGCCTGTCGGCCGAGAACCATAGCCTGCTATCGATACAAATCTTCACAGCGCCCGTTTTACAAGGGGTGAAGCCTGATGGAAGGCGGCCCTCAGGGGGGATCGAGAGTCCTGGAAGGTGGGTGTTTCAGGTCCTTTTTGGGGCTTTTTGTTGCAAATGAAAATCGCTATGATTGCGATCCTTCGCAACAATCATGAGGGATTGTTGCGCCATGGGATAAAAATTATTTCGGGATAAGACATGGTTTATAAAACGCGACATATCTACAATCGCCCGCACTGAATTTCCGACGCTGCTCAACCCTGAGCACACGAGGACGGTCGAGGGGCGGATAGAGCGCTCCATGCGACTGCGGGTGTCGGCGCCTTCCAAACTTCCGCACCAAATGGAATTGGTCTGTAACAAGGCCTTTGACCACGAGATCGAATAAGAACCACTGCTAGCCCGGGATGTGTCGTTGAGCGCTTAACGCAACGGGCAGGCCCTTATTCAATTGAAGAAAAATGCCAACCCTTGGCAGGGTGAAGTGTTGGCGATCAAAACCCAACTGCATTGCGCAAGCTGCTTTAGAGGTCGTGAGATGAGTAAAAACAGGTACCCCAGATTACTAGGCTTATTGCCGCTGCTCGGCATGTTAATGCTGGGAGGCTGCAAGTGGACCTTGCTCGATCCCAAGGGTCAGGTCGGTCTGGATGAACGAAACCTGATCATCACGGCAACCATCCTGATGCTGCTGGTGGTTGTGCCGGTCATCATCATGACCTTCGCCTTCGCCTGGAAATACCGCGCCTCCAACAAGGACGCGACCTACGCGCCGAAGTGGTCCCACTCCACCAAGATCGAGATCGCGGTGTGGCTGGTTCCGGTGCTCATCATCATTGCCCTGGGTTATGTCACCTACAAGTCGACCCACGCCCTGGACCCGTACCGTCCGCTGGATTCCGACGTCAAGCCAGTGACCATCGAAGTGGTCGCCATGGACTGGAAGTGGCTGTTCATCTATCCCGACCAAGGGATCGCCACCGTCAACAAGATCGTTTTCCCGGCCCATACCCCGGTGAACTTCCGCGTGACCTCCGACACCGTGATGAACTCGTTCTTCATCCCGGGCCTGGGCGGCCAGATCTACGCGATGGCGGGCATGACCACCAAGCTGCACCTGATTGCCAACCAGAACACCGAACTTGAAGGCATCTCCGCCAACTACAGTGGCGCGGGTTTCACCGGCATGAAGTTCAAAGCGATCGCTACCAGTCAGGAAGATTTCGACGCCTGGGTAAACGAAGTCAAGAAGGCACCTAAACAGCTGGACACCGCTGAATACGAAGCCCTTTCCAAGCCAAGCCAGAACAATCCTGTAGAGCTCTACTCCGCCTACGCGCCAAACCTGTTCCAGACCGTCATCGACAAGTATGAAGGCATGAAACCGGGCAAGCCGCTCAAGCACGAGAAGAAAGAAAAGGAAGTGGCCGCAACGGAAGGGATGGACGTGAGTTCGCATTCAGCTGCCGGGGCAGAGGAGTAAACGATGTTTGGTAAATTAAGTCTGGAAGCGATTCCGTTCCACGAGCCGATTGTCATGGTCACCGTTGCCATGATTCTGCTCGGTGGCGTGGCGCTGTTCGCGGCAATCACCTACTTCAAGAAGTGGACCTACCTGTGGACCGAGTGGCTGACGTCCGTCGACCACAAGAAAATCGGTGTGATGTACATCATCGTCGCCATGGTCATGCTGCTGCGTGGTTTTGCCGACGCCATCATGATGCGTACCCAGCTGGCCATGGCCACCGAGGGTTCGCCTGGCTACCTGCCACCTGAACACTATGACCAGATCTTCACCGCTCACGGTGTGATCATGATCATCTTCATGGCGATGCCATTCTTCACCGGCCTGATGAACCTTGTCGTGCCGCTGCAGATCGGCGCGCGTGACGTGGCCTATCCGTTCCTCAACTCCCTGAGCTTCTGGCTGCTGGTTTCGGGCGTGGTGCTGATCAACCTGTCCCTGGGCGTTGGCGAATTCGCCAAGACCGGCTGGGTTGCCTATCCGCCGCTGTCGGGCTTGCAATACAGTCCGGGCGTGGGTGTGGACTACTACATCTGGGCGCTACAGCTATCAGGGCTGGGGACAACGCTGACGGGGGTCAACTTCCTGGCCACCGTGCTGAAAATGCGTACCCCGGGCATGAAGATGATGGACATGCCGATCTTCACCTGGACCTGCACCTGGGCCAACGTGCTGATCGTGGCTTCGTTCCCGATCCTCACCGCTACCCTGGCACTGCTGACGCTTGACCGTTACATGGATTTCCACATTTTCACCAATGAACTTGGTGGCAATCCAATGATGTACGTGAACCTGTTCTGGGCCTGGGGTCACCCCGAGGTGTACATCCTGATCCTGCCGGCGTTCGGTATCTTCTCCGAAGTGATCTCGACCTTCTCCGGCAAGCGCCTGTTCGGCCACCATTCGATGATCTACGCTTCCGGCGCGATCTCGGTACTGGGCTTTATGGTCTGGCTGCACCACTTCTTCACCATGGGTTCGGGGGCCAGCGTCAACGCCTTCTTCGGCCTGGCGACGATGCTGATCTCGATTCCGACGGGGGTGAAGCTGTTCAACTGGCTGTTCACCATCTACCACGGCCGTCTGCGCATCACCAGCCAGGTTCTGTGGACCCTGGGCTTCATGGTGACCTTCGCCATCGGCGGCATGACTGGCGTACTGCTGGCCATTCCGGGTGCCGACTTCGTTCTGCACAACAGCCTGTTCGTGATCGCTCACTTCCACAACGTGATCATCGGCGGCGCGGTATTCGGCTACATCGCCGGCTTCAGCTTCTACTTCCCGAAAGCCTTCGGCTTCAAGCTGCATGAAGGTTGGGGCAAGGCTGCGTTCTGGTTCTGGATCTCCGGCTTCTTCGTCGCGTTCATGCCGCTCTATGCACTGGGCTTCATGGGCATGACCCGTCGTCTGAACGCCACCACCAACCCTGAGTGGGTGCCGTATCTGTACGTCGCCATGGTAGGTGCGGTGATGATCGCCGTGGGTATCGCCTGCCAACTGATCCAGCTGTACGTCAGCGTGCGTGACCGCAAGCAGAACATGTGTGTATCCGGCGACCCTTGGAACGCCCACACCCTGGAATGGTCGACCTCGTCGCCACCTCCGTTCTACAACTTCGCGGTACTGCCGAAAGCCGAAGGCATCGATCCGTTCACCGAAGCCAAGGAAAACGGCACTGCCTACGCGCAGCCTGGCCGCTACCAGCCGATCCACATGCCCAACAACACCGCTACCGGTCTGGTCATGGGTGCTCTGCTGACCGTGTTCGGTTTCGCCATGATCTGGCACATCTGGTGGCTGGCCATCGCAAGCCTGGCCGGCACCGTGATCTATTTCGCGATCCACGCTGCCCGTGATGATCAAGGCTACATGGTGCCGGTCGAAACGATCGAGCGCATCGAAGCCGAACAGCACAAGCGTCTGGTATCGGAGAACAAGATCCCGGCTACCCGTGTTGAAACCTCGTTGGAACAGGCTTAATCCATGTCGAACTTAGTGACCAATGCTGGACACGCCCATGTCGATGACCATGGGCACGATGACCATCACCACGACTCGGGCGAGATGACCGTATTCGGTTTCTGGCTCTACCTGATGACCGACTGCATTCTGTTTGCGTCGATCTTCGCGGTATACGCGGTACTGGTTAACAACGTAGCGGGTGGCCCGTCGGGCCACGACATCTTCGAACTGCCATACGTACTGGGTGAAACCGCCCTGCTGCTGTTCAGTTCGATCACCTACGGCTTCGCCATGCTGGCGTTCTTCCGGGGCAACAAGAAGCAGGTACTGGGCTGGTTGGCCATGACCTTCCTGTTTGGCCTGGGCTTCATCGGCATGGAGATCAACGAGTTCCACCTGCTGATCTCCGAAGGCTATGGCCCTAGCCGTTCCGGCTTCCTGTCCGGGTTCTTCACCCTGGTCGGTACCCACGGTCTGCACGTGACCAGCGGTCTGATCTGGATGGCGATCATGATGTACCAGGTGCAGAAAAACGGCCTGACGGCGACCAACAAGACCCGTCTGAGCTGCCTGAGCCTGTTCTGGCACTTCCTGGACGTGGTGTGGATCTGCGTATTCACCGTTGTTTACCTGATGGGGACTATGTAAATGGCCAACACACACTCCCACGACGAAGCCGGTCACGGCAGCGTCAAGTCCTACGCCATCGGCTTCATCCTGTCGGTCATCCTGACACTGATCCCGTTCGGCCTGGTGATGTACCCATCGCTGCCCAAAGACGTGACCCTGTGGATCGTCCTGGCGTTCGCAGTCATCCAGGTGCTGGTGCACCTGGTGTACTTCCTGCACCTGGACCGTTCCGAAGCACAGCGCAACAACGTGGTGGCGTTCATCTTCGCCGCGTTGGTCATTGTTCTGCTGGTTGGTCTGTCGTTGTGGATCATGTTCAGCATCCACACCGTCATGATGGCGAAGTGAGGTAAACCCGATGTCGCTCAAGCACTTTATCCAAATCACCAAACCGGGGATCATTTTCGGTAACGTGCTTTCTGTGGCAGGCGGGTTCTTCCTGGCCTCGAAAGGGCATGTCGATCTGGCCATTTTCCTGGCCGCCATGATCGGCACCTCGCTGGTGGTAGCGTCCGGTTGCGTGTTCAACAACTGCATCGACCGTGACATCGACCTGAAGATGGAGCGCACCAAGAACCGCGTGCTGGTCCAGGGCCTGATTTCCCTGGAAGTGGCACTGGTCTACGCCTCTATCCTCGGTGTCGCCGGCGTCGCCCTGCTGTACTACGTGGCCAACCCGTTGGCCGCGTTGTTCGCGGTAATCGGCTTTGTCATCTACGTCGGCTTCTACAGCCTGTACCTCAAGCGCAAGTCGGTTCACGGCACGCTGGTGGGCAGTCTGTCCGGGGCCATGCCGCCAGTGATCGGCTATGTCGCGGTCAGCAACAGCTTCGACATGGCTGCGCTGACCCTGCTGGTGATGTTCAGCCTGTGGCAGATGCCGCATTCCTACGCTATCGCGATCTTCCGCTTCAACGATTACCTGGCCGCATCGATTCCGGTGCTGCCAGTGAAGCGTGGCATCCGCGTGGCCAAGAAGCACATCCTGCTCTACATCCTGGCATTCCTGGTGGCGACCCTGATGCTGACCTTCAGCGGTTACGCCGGCATGAGCTACCTGGCGGTAGCGGCGGCCATGGGCATGTACTGGTTGTACATGGCCTGGACCGGCTACAAGGCAGTGGATGACACCGTGTGGGCGCGCAAGCTCTTCGTGTTCTCGATCTTCACCATCACCGCGCTGAGCGTGATGATGTCGGTGGATTTCAAGGCCCCGACCGAGCTCCTGCTGACCTACGCACACTAAGCTGTCCAGGCCACAGGAAAAGCCCCGCCTTCGCAAGAAGCGCGGGGCTTTTTTCATTGCGCGGGGTTGATGGTCACATCATTTAAAGTTTTTCGGCCCGAAGGCCTGGCCTGGCCGGGTAAAATGCGCCGTTCGTGGATAGAACCTGAGTGGATGCAATGGAAAACCGTATTGAACTGTACGACTCGAAGGCGCGCTATGGCGTCATCAGTCGCGGACTGCACTGGGCCATGGCCCTGGCCTTTGCCTGGATCTACAGCACCACCAGTGCGCATTACCTGCTGGCCGATTCGGCCCTGGACAAGTTCCTCTGGCCGACCCACAAGCAAGTCGGCCTGCTGTTGATGGCCCTGCTGCTGGTGCGTGTGCTCTGGAGCCTGTTGAACCGTCATCGCCGGCCGCCGAGCCTCAACCTTGCAGCAACCCTGGGGCATGGGCTGCTGTATGCCGGGATGTTTGCCATTCCGTTTCTCGGCCTGTTGCGTCAGTACGGCTCGGGTCGCGCCTTTTCCGCCTTCGGTCTGCCGGTAATGAACGGCTTCGACGGGCCGAAGATCCAGTGGATGACCGAGCTGGGCAACAATTTCCACAGCCTCCTGGGCTGGACCCTGCTGGTGCTGATCGTCGGCCATGTGGCGGCGCTGATCCTGCACTGCATCAAGGGCCAGGGGCATATTCTGCGGCGCATGGCCGGCAGTGCACGCTCGGCGTGAGCCGCGCACCCGAACACGGAAAAGCCCCGCCTTCGAGAGACGCGCGGGGTATTTTATTGAGAGCCCTTGCGTGGGCTGCCCAACTATTCAAATGACCCAACTCATGCAGGAAGCAGAATGATGAAGAAAACAGCGGTTATCGTGTTCAGCGGCGGACAGGACTCGACAACCTGTCTGATCCACGCCTTGCCGCTCTATGACGAAGTGCACTGCATTACGTTCGACTATGGCCAGCGGCACCACGCGGAAATCGAGACCGCGCAGCGGCTATCCAAGCAGCTGGGGGCGACCGTGCACAAAGTGCTGGACGCTTCGTTGCTCAACGAACTGGCGATCAGCAGCCTCACTCGGGACAACATTCCGGTGCCCACGGTGAACAGTTCAGGCGAGAGCTTGCCCAGCACCTTTGTACCCGGAAGAAACATCCTGTTCCTTACCCTGGCCTCTATCTATGCCTATCAGGTAAAAGCCGAGACCGTGATTACCGGAGTGTGCGAGACCGATTTCTCGGGTTACCCCGATTGCCGCGATGAATTTGTAAAGGCATTGAACAAGGCCCTCGAACTGGGCATGGAGTACAAGTTGCACCTCGAGACTCCACTGATGTGGCTGAACAAGGCAGAAACCTGGGCTCTGGCGGACTACCACAATCAACTGGAGCTGGTTCGCGAGCAAACCCTGACTTGCTACAACGGCATCATGGGCAGTGGCTGCGCCAACTGCGACGCCTGCAATCTGCGGGCAAAAGGCTTGAACGCTTATCTGGAGAACAAGACGCAAGTCATGGATAGCCTGAAGAGCAAGATGGGTCTGAAGTGAGGATTTGAGCAGCTTGCTGCCCTTGGAGCCCAACACTGAACCTGCCTGGCAGATAGGTGTTGAGCTCCGGCGTCGCTCTACAAACAGCGATCGATCATTTTGCCTGGCTATCCGTTATGTATCTCTTGAACAGTGATCGTGCGCCATAGGCGGGCAATATATTGAAGAATGCAAAACAGACCTTGATTGCGATCTGAACATAAATCATGTTCAGGATGTCGTTGTTTTGCATGGCTCCATAGAATGCGATGTAGCAAAACACGAAGCTGTCGATGATGACCGCAAACAAGGTGCTGAGGAATATTCGCAGAAATAGGAATCTGGAATTTGTGAGTTCCTTTATCTTGCACAGCAAATATGAGTTTATGTTTTCAGAAACAAGGAAGGAAACGGAAGACGCTACGAGTACAGACGACACCTGGATAATGACGTCGTTATAAGCTGTATCGAGTTTCCAGCCTGGCAGTCCGGGGAGAAAAGTGGACGCGTAGAGCAGGATGATGATCATGGCGTTGCTTGCAAATGCAAACAGAATGGCTCTTCTGGCGAGCCTGAGTCCGAAGTTCTCGTTCAGCAGGTCAACGATCAGGAATGTCAGAGGGTACAGAAAGGTGCCGGGGGTAATAATGATGTCGAGGGATTCAAGGTAGATCGGCTTTGTTGCAGCGATGCTGGTGAAAATATAAAAGGTAAAGAGCAGCAGGTTGAGGATGATGTAGATCATCCATGAGTTTTCATTGCGGTCGTTCAAGTCGTATGCAGTAAGTGTTCCTCCTTGGGAGTAGAACTTTTTATACAGGTTTTTAACTTCCATTTTGTTTAAGTTATCCATTATTTCGCTGTTCACTACTTCGCTCAGCTTTATTTTTATGACCTTGCCGGTGTCGATGATCATGATCACGGCCAGGTTTTTATTGTTCTCAAACCCCAGAAGCTTGTACTTGCTGTTCTCGATATCACCTTCATAGGCAGTCATTGAAGCGTTCCTCAATGATATCGCCGACAACGGATATACGATCTGGGTCGAAGACGACCTCGTTCATGATCAGCAGTTTCCTGGTCTGTTTGTCGTAAGCCAGTTTTTCCTTTTCATCGGTGATCGTCCCCTTTTGCACGATCAGCAGGCCGCCGACCTCATACATGCCCTTGATATCGTTTTCCAGGCGCACGGCTATCAAGTTGCAGGATGTACCGAAGTAGTAGGTCAATGGGAAACAAGTGGCGAGTTCGCCAATACGTTTATCCATGTTGGCCATCAACTGGCTTTCCTTGAGGATCGGAACAGCAGCCGGGTTCATGTTCCCTTGCGGGGAAATGCTGCTTTCGATGATCTCTTTCTCTTCAAAGTCGACGGTTTCTATTTCCTCATAGGAAATACCGAAGAAGTCGGAGATTTTTCGAATGGTGGACTGCTGGACGTTGCTGACCTTGCCTTCCAGGATGTTGTATATGGTTGTTCTGGTCAGGCCACTGGCGTTGCATAAAGACAGTTGTGTCTCTCCGCGACTTTTAATCAGGTATTTGATATTGCTTTTTAAATACTCTGTTCTTTCTCTTCTGTGCATCAAATGCCTCACCATTTCCTTATAGTCGTAATGCATCGAATTTTTTAGCGTTCACATCGCGCATGACATCGATTGCCTGGTGCCAATAGCGGGATCACTGTGGCAGAAGCCTGTCAGTTGCTTTTGTGTTGTCTGGTAATTCGCTAGTGCTCCTTTAGCCAGCCTGTATCCGTCCTGGGATACTTCGCTACGGGGTCTGTGGGCGATCAAGTCGCTGAGAGGGGCCGGTTTGCACAGGGCCGCAACGGACAAGTGTTGCATGCGTCAGCCATGACAATAAAGCCCCAGGGGTTGGGCATTATCACTCTCGCCCTGAGGCTTGCACCGGCAAGGCTGCGCCGATGTCCTTCCACTTCAAAAAAGAAGCATTTAACTTTGGGGATGTTTAATTTTTTGATTAATTCTGTTACGCCTTATACAGTCTTGACCCAGGGCCCGGATCAGCCCGATTCAAACCAACGAACGTAAAACCCAGGAAGCACGCCCTCGTTCGTGGCGCGCAGCACTCAAGGAAGGGGCACAGATTTATGGCAGCCGATACCGAACCACTGAGGAACCAGGCCGACTTGCTGCGATGTGGCTTGGCGGACCTGCGAACAGAAGACGCCGAGCTGGCCAGGATCCTGGACGCTGAAGTAAGCCGGCAACAACGCACGCTTTCCCTGGTTTCATCCTCCTGTGCAGCCACCCCCAGAAGCCTTGCCGCCTCGGCCTCGGCGTTGGTCAACGTGACGGCGCAGGGGGTTGCGGGCAAACGCCATCACGCCGGGTGCGAAAACGTCGATCTGGTGGAATCCCTGGCGATCCGCAGGGCACGGGAGCTGTTTGCCGCGCAATACGCCGCGGTGCAATCGCACTCGGCCTCGAACGCCAACTACCAGGTGTTGTCCGCGCTGCTTGAGCCGGGGGACACCCTGCTCGGGATGGCCCTGGATCATGGCGGCGACCTGACCCACGGCAGCTCCCTCGCTTTTACCGGTGCCCACTACAAGGCGATCCGCTACGGCACCACGGCCCTGGGCACCATCGACTACCAGGAGGTACGTCAGCTGGCGATGGCCCACCGCCCGCGCATCATCATCTGTGGGGCAACGGCTTATTCGCGGGTCGTGGACTTCCAGCGTTTTCGCGACATTGCCGATGAAGCCGGGGCCATCGTCCTTGCCGACATCTCACATATCGCCGGTCTGGTTGCCACGGGGCGTCACCCGAGCCCGATCGATGTGGCGCACGTCACCACCACTTGCACCCACAAACAGCTCGCCGGGCCACGCGGCGGCCTGATTCTTTCCGGGCGGGACGCGGACACCAAGGTGCCCGGCCTGAGGTCGAGCTTTCGTCGGGTGCTCGACCAGGCAGTTTTCCCCGGGATGCAGGGGGCGCCTGCAGTCAACATGATCGCCGCCAAGGCGGCCGCGCTGGGCTATGCCATGTCTGCACAGTTCGATGCCTACATGGGGCGGATTCGCGCCACGGCGAATGAAATGGCCTGCGCGTTCATGGCGCGGGACTACGAGGTAATGGGCGGCGGGACGGAAAACCACACGATCCTGTTGCGTTTGCCTAAGGGCATCAGCGGCTCCCTCGCCGAATCGGCATTGGAAAAGTGCGGAATCATCGTCAGCAAAAAACGCGCACCGGGGGAGACTCGATCGTCATTTGCCGCCAATGGCTTGTGTATCGGCACGGGCTCCATCGCACAGCGCTATGTGGACCCCCAGGGCTGCCGGCAGATCGTCGACCTGGTGTGCCGGATACTGGATCAGCTGCAGCCGCGGGGCGAGCAGCCATACGTTCTGGAGCCTGCGCAGCAGGAGTGCTTCCGGCTGGAGACCGAGGCGTTGTGTGCGATGTACCCCATCCTTGAGTACGGGGATCGCTGAAGAAAGAAAAGCCCCGTCTTCACGCTGGAATACGGGGCTTTTCAGGTCTGCAGAAGGCTGTGCTGGCGCTTCGCGAGCAAGCTCGCTCCTGCTGCGGCGGGTTACAGCTGTTGTTGCGCGCTGTAGCCTTCGAACGCGGTCTGCTGCTGGATCGCGGTAACGATGTTCTTGCGGGTGGCCTGCTGTTCGTTGCCATCCTTGTCGAGGAACATCTCGCTTTCCAGTTCCGCCTCGTCGCCTTCGCCGACAAAGCTGAAGCCGAGGAATTCGAAGGCTTCACGGTCGACGTTGGCCTTGGAGCGCGGGCGCATCGGCAGGGTGACGCTGACGCCGTCCTTGCTGATGGCGAACACTTCCATTTCCTTCTTCGGACGCGCCTTGCTCTTGCCGCCGCTGGGGTTGCTGATGGCCTGGTGGGTCTGGTTCAGCACCTTCAGGGCCAGGCCGTAGACCAGCTCCTGGAAGTCCGGATCGTCCTTGTAGCTGGAGAGAATCCGGCTGATGGGGAATTTCTTGCTCAGGTCTTCCAGGGCGGCGAGGTCGGCGGCCTCGGCGTCTTTGAGCTGCTTGAGCTGGCCCATGAGTTCATAGGCGGTGTCGTCGTCAAAGCGGTCGTGGGCCTGGCGAATCGCTGCGCGCAGTTCGCGAATCTGGTCACTTTCTTTCGAGGTGTGGAAGGCGTCGAGCACCATCTCGCTGATGGTCTTGGCCTGGGACACGTGTTGTGAAAGATGAATGGCGTTTTCGTATTCGGCCTTGTTGGACAGGGCGACTACGGATTCTTCGGTGTTGGAATCAGGCATTGAACATCCACTACTTGGTTTAACAGGTTTGAGGCGCGAAAGGCCCAGGGGGATTTTCGGGGGCGCCTAATCTATTGGACCCGGGCCCTATTGTCACGGACCAAGCGACGGCCCGGCAGCCGCGCCTCTTTCAGACCGGCCTTCGCGCCACAGATTCCCTGTCGTTCAAAGCACTTGTGTATCGCTGACCCCAGCCTCCAGTTCCTGGCGCAGATCGCTGCCTCGGCGGGCGATGAATACCAATTGCGCGGCATGCTCGGTGGGCTGATCGGCGGCCAGGGTGAACTGGCTGCGGTTGCCCACATGCTGCAACCAATAAGGTTGTTCATTGCCTTCAAGGCGCACCAGGCCCTTGAGGCGCAGCAGGTCGGCTGGCAGGCGCGCCAGCCAGTCCCGCAAAGCCTTGGGCTGCAGCGGTCGCGAGCTTTTCCACACCCAGCTTTCGAACAACTGGTCGTGGGCCTGGGGCAGGGCCTTGAACAGCACTTCGGTGGAGCGCACCGGCGGCGCCAGCAGCAGCTCGGGGGGCAGCTCGGCCTGCACCGTGTCGAACACCGGGGCACGATTGCCGAGGCTGGCGCGGATGCTCTGCAATTGCTCGGCGCTCACCAGGTCGGCCTTGTTCAGCAGCACCCAGTCGGCGCAGGCCACCTGGGCTCGGGACAGGCGGGCCATTTCCCCTTCCAGGTCCTGGTAGCCGCTGGCGTCCACCAGGGTGATCACCGCGTCCAGGTGCAGGCGGTTGCGCAGTTGCGGGTAGCCGATGGTCTGCACGATGCGCTGCGGGTCGGAGACGCCGCTGCACTCGATGACAATTCGCTCCAGGGCCGGGCGCAGCTTGGACAGGCTCACCAGTTGCGCCAGCAGGTCCTCCTGCACGGTGCAGCAGATGCAGCCGTTCTGCAGGCTGTACACCGCGTCGGTGACCTCGGCGATGATCGCCGCATCGATGTTCAGCTCGCCGAAATCGTTGACGATCACCGCCAGCCGGCCGCTGTCGGCGCGTTGCACCATGCGGTTGAGCAGGGTGGTCTTGCCGGCGCCGAGAAAGCCTGCAACCACGGTTACCGGGATGCTCGGGGTGCTGTTCATTATTCCTTGCCCTCGATCACCGGTGGCAGGCCTTCCCACACCGCTTGCAGCGGGGTGTCGCTGAAGGTGCCCTGGCGGTCGTAGACCAGTTGCCCCTCGACGAAGGTCAGTTGCACCTGGGTGTGGTGGATGTAGTTGCGTGCGCCCTGGGCGAACAGGTCGCGGTCGAGGACGATCAGGTCCGCCGACTTGCCGGCCTCCAGGCTGCCGGTCAGGTGTTCCAGGCCCATGGCATGGGCGCCGTTGAGGGTCGCCACTTGCAGCGCCTGTTCCAGGCTGATGGGGTCACCGAAGGTGTCGGGTTCCTGGTTCCACGGGTTCTGCCGGGTGACCATGGTTTCCAGGGCCAGCCATGGATCGATGGACGCCACCGGCCAGTCGGTGCCGAACACCGCGATGCCACCAGCTGCCAACACGCCCTTGAAGTCATAGATGCGCTTGAGGCGTTCCTGGCCGTAGCCGGAGCGTGCGCCGCTGGCGAACGGCGTCGGGTACCAGGCTGCCGGAGAGAACTCGGCGATCACGTCCAGGGCCTGGAAACGCTTGAGGTTGCCCGGGTGCAGCAGGGTGCTGTGGGCGCATTGGTGACGGATGCCGCTGTTGCCGTTGCGCCGCCGGGCCTCGGCCACGGCATCGAGGAACACGTCGGAGGCGCCGTCGCCGGTGCAGTGGGCGATCACCCGCAGGCCGCGCTTGTCCATGTCCACCACCATGTCGGTGATGTGTTCCGGGGTCAGGTTGAGCTTGCCGCGCCAGCTCGACTCTTCCGGCCAGGGGGTCAGCAGGTAGGAAGACTTGGGCTCCACGGTGCCATCGAAGTGGAACTTCACCGCGTTGGCACTCAGGCGCGCGCTGCGATAGAAATGCCGCTCGCCACTGAGCAGTTCCCAGCGCCGGCGCACCGGGAAGATGTCGTCCTGCCAGCTGATGGCGGCTTCCACCCGCAGGGTCAGCTCGCCGGCATCGTCCAGTTCCTTGAGGGCCTGCAGGCGGTTTTCGCAGACGTGCACGTACTTGGTGGCGGTGACCCCGCGAGAGGTCTGGAAGTGCACGCCATCGCGATAGGCACGGCGCAGCACCGACACCGGAGTCGGCGGCATGGCGGCATGGATCAGGGCGTAGGCACCGTCGATCAACAAGCCGTTGGGTTCGCCGGTCAGCTCGTCGCGCTCCAGGTAGCCGTTGCGCGGGTCGCTGGTGTGGCGGTCGATGCCGGCCAGTTCCAGGGCCTTGGAGTTGACCATCATGGTCCCCCACATGCGGTCCAGCAGGGCCACCGGGCGGTCCGGCATGACGCTGTCGAGCCATTCGCGGCCCGGGGTCAGCCCGGCCTCGCGGAAGGTGTAGCGCACCCAGTACTGGCCGTAGATCCAGCCGTCGCCGGGATGGCTGTCGGCATAGGCGTGGATCGCGGCTGCCAGTTGCTCCGGGGTCGGGTCTTCGATGCCCACGTCCAGGTCGTCGGCGTAGCGCGGGGCCAGGGCCAGGTCCGGGTGGGTGTGCATGTCATGCAGGCCGGGCATGCAGAAGGCCCCGCCCAGATCGTGCTGGCGGGTGTTGGGGCCGATCAGCGAAGCCAGGGAGGCGAGGCTGCCCACCGCGATCAGCTTGCCCTGGCGGATGGCCACGGCGTCGGCCCAGGGCTGGGCCGGATCGAGGGTGTACATCCGGCCGTTGTGCAGCACCAGTTCAGCGTATTGATCGACGGCGCTATGGGTGGAGTTGAATTGGTCGGAAGCGGTCACGGGGTCAACCTCTCAAGCAGGGGGCCCTTCAAAGGTGGGCAAAAAAGTAAGGCGCAGCAGTGTTCTTGTCGGAGGTACCAGGGCCGCTGGGCGGCCCGGGTCATGCATTCAGCGTTGTGCGCCCAGGGTTTCGACAAAGCCGGCAATGCGCTGGCAGGCGTCCTTGAGCACCTCGTCGGCGACGGTGAAGGAGATCCGCACGAAGCCCTCGGCACTGGCGCCGAAAGCCTGGGCGTCGAGCACCGAGACCCCGGTGGCGCGGAACAGCTGCCAGGCGAAATCCATGCTCGACAGGCCGGTGCGGCGTACGTCCACCAGCATGAACATCCCGGCTTCCGGCTCGCGGCAGTCCAGCAGTTGCACCTGCTTGAGGCCCGCCACCACCAGGTCGCGGCGCCGGCGATAGACCTCGCGGGCGCTGCCGATCACTTCTTCATCGAGTTCCAGGGCCTTGAGCGCGGCTTCCTGGATAAACCCCGGCAGGCCGTAGAGCATGCACAGCAAGAGGTTGTCCAGATGCCCGACCAGGGCCGGCGGGGCGATCACCCAGCCCACGCGCCAACCGGTCATGGCATGGGTTTTCGACAGGCTGTTGAGGATTACCGTGCGCTCGGCCATGCCCGGCAGCGAAGCGATGCTCAGGTGTTCGCGGTCGTAGGTCAGTTGCCCGTAGACCTCGTCGGAGATCACCCACAGGTCATGCTTGCGCGCCACCTCGGCCACGGCTTCCAGCTCCTCACGGCTGTAGACGTTGCCGGTGGGGTTGCACGGGGTGGCCAGGGCAATGCCGCGAGTCTTGTCGGTGAGCGCCGCTTCCAGGGCCGCGGCGGTCAGGCGAAAGCCATTGGCCGCCGGCTGCTGGACGCAGGCGATCTGCGCCCCCGAGGCGTGGATGCAGGCCTCGTAGGTCAGGTACATGGGTTCTGGCACCAGCACTTCGTCGCCGCTGCTGAACAGGCACAGCGATGTGGCGAACAAGCCATTCTGCGCACCCGCCACCAGCGCCACGTTGTCGGCGCTGACCTCGATGCCCAGCAGGCGGCGCTGCTTGGCGGCGATGGCCTCACGCAGGGCCGGGCGGCCGAGGACGTGGGTGTAGTGGGTGTCGCCTTGCTCCAGGGCGGCACTGGCGGCGGCGCTGATGCGCTCGTCGGTGGCGAAGTCTGGGTCACCGACGCTGAGCACGATCACGTCTTCGCCGCGCCCACGGGCCTCGATGGCCGCGTAGTGGATGTCCCAGGCGCTGACGGATTCGCCGCTGATGCGCTGTACGAAAGGTGAGTAACGCATGTTGTTCTCCTCACGGGCCTCGCTGCCCGCGCAATGAATGGGTTCAGGCCTGACGCTGGGGGACCTTGCCCAGGCGTGCGCACAGATGTTCGATGACAAAGGCCAGGACGATGTAGATCAGTGCCACGGCCAGCAGCGGCTCGTAGACTTTCAGGGTCTGGGCCCGTACCAGGTTGGCCGCGCCCAGCAGGTCGGTGACCGCCACGGTGGACGCCAGTGCAGTGGCCTTGAGCAGCAGCACGCATTCCCCCACCAGGGTCGGGCGCACCAGTTCCAGGGCCCGGGGCAGCCACACCCGGCGCAGGGTCAGCCAGTGGCCCATGCCATAGGCGCGAGCGGCTTCCAGCTCGCCTCGGGGCACGGCCCGCAGGCCGCCACGCAGCACTTCGCCGACGTAGGCGCCGACACTCAGGGTCAGGGCCAAGGCCACATACCAGAAACCTTCGCGCAGGTAGGGCCAGAGAAAGCTGCCGCGAATCGGCGGGTAGGCGGCGAACAGGCTGCCGACCCCGTAATAGAGGATGTAGATCTGCACCAGCAGCGGCGTGCCGCGAAACACACTGATGTAGAACTGCATCGGCGCACGAATCAGAGGGTTGCGCGACACCCGGCCCAGGCCCACCACTACTGCCAGGGCAAAGCCGCAGATTCCGCTCAGCAGCAGGAGCTTGAGGGTGATGCCCAGGCCGCGCAGCAGCTCGCTGGAAAAACCGTTGATCCAGGAAAAGTCCATCCGAGTCTCCTAGTGCTGGGGCAGCCAGCGGTTGGTGCGTCGTTCGAGCACGCGGAACACGCTGCCGGACACCAGGGTGATGACGAAGTAGAAGGCTGCGACCGCCAGGTAGAACACCAGGTAGTGCTTGGTGGAACCGGCTGCCTGCTTGCCCACCGAGAGCAGCTCGCTGTAGCCGACGATGCTGATCAGCGCGCTGTCCTTGACCAGTACCAGCCACAGGTTCGATAGCCCGGCCATGGCATAGGGCAGCATGCTCGGCAGCAGGATGCGCCGCACCAGCAGCCAGCGTTCGATGCCGTAGGCCCGGGCCGCTTCGATCTGGCCGTAGGGAATGGCCTGGATCGCGCCCCGGATGATCTCCGCCGAATAGGCGCCCTGGACGATGCCCAGCACCAGCACCGCGGCGATGAAACCGTTGACCGTGACGCTCGGCCGGTCCATGGCGGCCATGGCCATGTTCAGCAGGTCGGTGCCGGCGTAGTACAGCAGCAGAATCAGCAGCAGCTCGGGCATGGCCCGGTACAGGGTGGTGTAGGCGTTGGCCAGCTTTACCAGCCAGCGCGGGCCCTTGAGCTTGATCATCGCCACCAGCAGGCCGATGCCCAGGCCGAGCACAAAGGCCCCGGCGGAAATCTGCAGGGACACCAGCGCGCCCTGGGCCAGGGCGCCGAGCCAGCCGTCGGCGACGAACAGTTGGGAAAGGTCGGACAGAGAAATCATGACGTATCCAGTCAACGCCGGCGGCCCGCGCAAACGGGCCGGCCGGACGGCTTAGTTGGCAGAAATGTCGACGCTGAAGTAGCGGCTGCGGATCTTGTCGTAGGTGCCATCGGCCTTGAGCGAGGCCAGGGCGGTGTTGATCCGCTGCTGCAGGGCGCTGTCACCCTTGCGCAGGCCGACCCCGATGCCGGAACCGAACAGCGGGTCCTTGGGCGCCAGGCCCTTGTCCGCCAGGCCGGCACCGGCCGCGGTCTTGAGGATCGGCTCGATGGTCAGGGCGTCGGCCAGCATCACGTCGATGCGCCCGCTCTGCAGGTCGGCGATCATGTCGTCCTGGGTGGTGTAGTAGCGCAGGGTCGAGGTCTTGCCGTAGTAGGTCTTGGCGAAGGTCGCGTTGGAGGTCGAACCCTGTACGCCGATCAGCTTGCCCTTGAGGCCTTCGGGGGTGGTGACCAGCTCCAGGCTCTGGTCGGCGACCCACATGGCCGGGGTCTGGTAGTAGGGCGCAGAGAAATCGATGACCTTTTCCCGTTCGTCGGTGATGCTCAGGGAGTTGAGGATGGCGTCGATCTGGCTCGATTGCAGGGCCGGGATCAGGCCGTCCCAGGCCACTTCCTTGAGTGGGCACTGGGCCTGCATGCGGTCGCACAGAGCCTTGATCAGCTCCGGTTCGAAGCCGCTCCAGTCGCCGTTGCCGCTTTTCATCGAGAACGGCGGGTAGGGTTCCAGGGCGATGCCGAAGACGATCTTGTCGGCGGCCACGGCGTGGCTGGCCAGTGCACTGAACAGGCAACCGGTGGCGAGCACCTTGAGCAGGTTTTTCATGGCTTTACCCTTTATCGAAGTTGTTGTTTTCAAGGATTGAAGCGAAACGTCAGACGCGGTTTTCCTGAGCCATGACGAATTGCCGGCAGCGCTCGCTGACCGGGTTGAGGAACACTTGCTGGGGTGGCCCTTCTTCTTCCACCAGCCCCTGGTGAAGGAACATCACCTTGCTCGACACGTCCCGGGCAAAGGCCATTTCGTGGGTCACCAGGATCATGGTACGGCCTTCCTCGGCGATGCCCTGGATGACCTTGAGCACTTCGCCCACCAGTTCCGGGTCCAGGGCCGAGGTCGGTTCGTCCATCAACAGCACCTGGGGGCGCATGGCCAGGGCCCGGGCGATGGCCACCCGCTGCTGCTGGCCGCCGGAGAGAAAGGAAGGGAAAGCGTCGCGCTTGTTGGCCAGGCCGACCTTTTCCAGCAGGTGCTCGGCATGGACGATGGCGTCCTTGCGGTCTTCACCGAGGACATACACCGGCGCTTCGATGACGTTTTCCAGGACGGTGCGGTGGGGCCACAGGTTGAAACTCTGGAACACCATGCTCAGTTGAGTGCGCAGGCGTGCAACCTGGGCCGAGTCGGCGACCTGGGGATTGCCGGCGCGATCGGTCTTGATGCGCACCTCTTCGCCATTGATGCGCAAGCTGCCGCTGCAGGGAATCTCCAGCAGGTTGATGCAGCGCAGCAGGGTGCTTTTGCCCGAGCCGCTGGAGCCGATCAACGACACCACTTCGCCTTCATTGGCGCGCAGGGCGATGCCCTTGAGCACGTGGTGATCGGCGTAGCTCTTGTGCAGATCATCGATCGCCACCACGGGATTGACGGAGTTGGGCTGCGATTGCAAGGGTCGACCCTCTTGTTATTGTGCGATGGCCGGGCAGTACCCGGCACAGGGTAGGGCTTGAGAATTAGCCATCGACGGCGGCGGGTCAATCGAGCATTTTTAGTGGGACACGGTAATTTTTTTCAGTAATGGGCTTTTTTTTCGGCGACGAGCAAGGCTATTGCCGGACGCCGATTGCAGCTATGGTGCTGCCACTCGTTTTTTTGTAGTCGAGGCATGATCGGTATGCGTTATCCCTCCATGACCGCGTTGCGCGCTCTGGACGCGGTGGCCCGCCTGGGCAGTGTCGCCGAGGCCGCCAATGAGCTGAACCTGACGCCCAGCGCCATCAGCCACCAGATCAAGAGCCTGGAGCAGACCCTGGGGTTTGCCCTGACCGAGCGCCAGGGCCGCAGCATTCGCATCACCTACCAGGGGGAGCGCTATGCCCGGGACATCCACCTGCTGCTGGCCAATATCCTCGAGGCCGGCCAGCGCTCCGATGGCCAGCAGGTCAGCGGCCGGCTGTGCATCAGCAGCCCGCCGGGGTTCGCCACCTATTGGCTGTGCACCCATATCGCCGAATTCCAGGCGCTGTATCCCCAGGTTGAACTGCAGTTGGTGTCGCCCCGCACGCCGGGGGACACCAGCGACAGCAGCGTCGATCTGTTCGTGGCCTATGGCATGGGCGACTGGCCCAACCAGCACGTGCAGAAGATCGTCTCCCTGCGCTATTTCCCGGTGTGCAGCCCGAGCCTGGTGAACGCCATGGGTGGCCTGAAAACCCTTGATCGCCTGGATCACGCCTTGCTCCTGCACATGATCGACTACTCCGACTGGCGGGTCTGGCTGGCGGCCGCCGGGGCGCCGAATGTCGACGTGCGCCGGGGCATTGTGTTTGCCGACGCGCACTTCGTGCAGTCGGCCTGCATCGCTGGCCAGGGCATTGCCATGGGCGACAACCTGATCAGCGGCGAAGCCCTGGCCCGGGGCCAACTGGTGCAGCCCTTCGGCACCGAGATCGAGTCCAATCGCGGCTACTACCTGGTGGCCGACCTGCTCAAGTCCGAGCGGCCGGTGGTGCTGGCGTTCAGCGAGTGGGTCAAGTCCCAGCTGCAGGGCATCACCCGCTTGCACCCGGAACCCCGTCGCAACGGCAAAGCGTGAATTTTATTGAGCAATCGCCGCGATTTTTTTCGATTGTTGCCCCTTGGGTGCAGCGACTAATGTCCCTCGACATCAGCCGGGCGCAGGGTGTCGCCCGCACATAAGAACAAGAGGAAGTAGTCGATGACCACCTGTGCGCAGTCCCTGGTTCGTTTGCTGGAAGGTTATGGCGTGGACACGGTATTCGGGATTCCCGGCGTGCACACCGTCGAGCTCTATCGCGGCCTGCACGGCAGCCGCTTGCGCCACGTCAGCCCACGGCATGAACAGGGGGCCGGATTCATGGCCGACGGCTACGCCCGGGCCAGCGGCAAGCCTGGGGTGTGCTTCATCATCACTGGCCCTGGCATGACCAATATCCTCACGGCCATGGGCCAGGCCTATGCCGATTCGGTGCCGATGCTGGTGATCTCTACCGTCAACCGTCGCGAGCACCTGCGCCTGGGCCACGGCCACCTGCACGAACTGCCGGACCAGCGAGCAATGGTGGCCGGAGTCTGCGCCTTCAGCCACACCCTGCAAGCGCCTTCGGAGTTGCCGGAACTGCTGGCGCGGGCCTTTGCCGTATTCAAGTGCGCACGGCCGCGGCCGGTGCACATCGAGATTCCCCTGGACGTGCTGGAGATGCCCGCCGATAACCTCAACCTGATGCCCCGCAGCCTGCCTGGTGCGCCGGCGCCGGCCGGGGCTTCGATCGAGGCGGCGCTGGCCTTGCTCAACAGTGCCCACCGCCCATTGATCCTGGCCGGTGGTGGTGCCCGGGGTTGCGCCGAGGTCTTGCGGCAATTGGCCGAGCGCCTGCAGGCGCCGGTGGCCCTGACCACCAACGCCCGCGGCCTGCTGCCTTGCGGCCACCCGCTGTTGCTCGATGGCGTGCAGTCCTCGGCCCATGGCCGGGCGCTGATCGACGAAGCGGATGTGGTGCTCGCCGTGGGCACCGAGCTTGGGGAAACCGACTACGACTTCTTTGGCCTCGGGCCGCTGCGCTTCAAGGGTTCGCTGATTCGCCTGGACATCGACCCGATGCAGGTCATGGGCGTGCAGCGGGCCCATGTCGGCCTGGTGGGGGATGCCCTGGAAGGTTTGCAGGCACTGCTGGGCAAGGTGGCGCCTGCCAATTCCCGCGGGCGCTGGGCACTGGACAGCGTGCAACGGGTGAACCAGACCGAGCGCGCCGGCTGGACGCCCAAGCAGCAAGGCTTGCAGGGCCTGCTGGACCTGCTGCGGGACAATCTGGATGCACCGATCCTGGTGGGCGACTCGACCCAGCCGGTGTACCAGGGCGCCTGTGGCTACCAGGCCCCGGCTCCGGCCAGCTGGTTCAACGCCGGCAGTGGTTACGGCACCCTGGGCTACGGCTTGCCGGCGGCCATGGGCGCCAAGCTGGCGCGCCCCGAGCGGCCAGTGGTGGCGCTGGTGGGGGACGGTGGCCTGCAGTTCGCCAGCGGCGAGCTGATCGCGGCCAAGGAAGCACAGATCGGCGTGATCCTGCTGGTGTGGAACAACCAGTGCTACGGCGAGATCCGCGACTACATGCAGGCGCGGGATATCGTGCCGCTGGGGGTGGACATCCTCACCCCGGACTTCCAGGCCATGGCCCGAAGCTTCCATGTGGCGCACCACCGCGCCGACTCCCCCGCGCAGCTGCAAGACCTGTTGCACACCCTCAAGGACACCCGGCAGCCGGTGATGATCGAGGTCGATGCCGGCGCCTACCTGGCGCTGGGCTGAACCCAAGCCGGGTACAAGGAACGCGCTTTACAGGATGCAGGTGGGTTACATTGGCGGCGCCCGCCCGGGCGCGCCTTGCCACTTGAGGATTCAGGGATGAATTGCATTTTCTGCCAGATTGCCGCCGGCACCTTGCCCGCCGCACTGGTGTACCGCGATGAGCACTGCATGGCCTTCATGGACGTGCATCCGCTGGGTGAAGGGCACCTGCTGCTGATCCCCCAGCAGCACGTAGAGAAGCTCGAGCAATTGCCCGGTTTCATCCGCCAGCACCTGTACCAGGTCTTCGATGGCCTGCTGGCGGCGCAACGGCGTGCCGGCTACGGCGTCGAAGGCACCCACCTGCTGGTCAATGACGGCCGCGCCACCAACCAGCACATTCCCCATGCGCACCTGCACTTGATCCCGCGCAAACGCGGCGATGGCCTGGGGTTTGCCGGGCGCTTGCTGCTGCATTTCACTGGCTTGTTCGGCCGCCGGACCCAACTGGAGGTGTTGCAGCAGCAGGCCACGAGCATCGCCGAGCAGGTGCGGGTGCCCTGGGTCAGTGAAACCCCGGTGGGTAACCGCTGATATGCACCTGAGCCGCGCGCTGGCGCTTGAATATGCCGAAACCCAATACCTGCGGGCCCGGGTCCAGGGGCTGGCGAGCCTGCCGGGCAACCCTTATCGGGCCTGCCTGTATGGTGAGCCGGGTTGTGGTGCCTTCGTCGTCGGCGGCAACCCCAGCCCGATGATGAACCGGGTACATGGCGACAGGGCGCAGGATGCCCGGCGCCTGGTCGATCTGCTGCAGAGCTGCGTGGCTTACGCCCCGGCGATCGCCTTGATCGCCGAGTCAGCCAAGGTTGTGCCCACCCTGGAGCTGCAAGGGTTGCCGTTGCAGCGCCTGAAGGGCTGGACTCATGGGCAGCTGTTCGCTCCTGTGGGCGAGATTGTGGCGCCGCCTTCAGTGCTGGATATCGAGCCGGTGACCGCCTCGACGCTGGAAGTGTTCTGCACGCTGCACCGCGAAGGCTTCAATACCCCTGCGGCCGCTCGGCCGGCCACCCAGGCGGCCTTTGGTGGCTTGCTCAACGATGGGCGCGGGCATTTGTACCTGTTGCGGGAGCAGGGCGTTGCGGTGGCCGGCGCGGCGCTGTTCATCGCCGACAACGGCGTGGCGTACCTGGGCACCGCCTTTACCACCCGGGCCGCGCGGGGCCTGGGTTATCACCGGGCCCTGATCGCCCATCGCTTGCAGCAGGCTGCTGCTTTGGGGGCCCGGAGCGTGGCAGCCACCGCCTTGGTGAACTCGCAAAGCCGGCGCAACCTGGAGCACTGCGGCTTGCGCTTGTCCCACCTGCAAACCCTGTATCGGGCCGTGCCCTAGCGGGGGCTCTATGGCGCCGGGTCGAAGCGGATCGACTGCAGGATGGCCCCCAGGGTGGCGAAATCCTGGAAGAACCCTACGCTGTCGGCCACCACCTGACGCTGGCCGCTATCGATCACCGCCGTCAGGCAGGTACCGCCAACGGCATGAAAGCCGGTTTCCTCATCGCTGATGCCGCAGGTCTGATAGGCCAGCAGGCCTTGCCAGCCGGGGCCGTTCACCTCAAGTACCGGGCTGGGCTCATCCCTGCCGGCGCTGCGCATCCAGACGCCATTTTCCAGGTAGAAGAACAAGCCCTCGGCGGCCTGCTCCAGGCTGCCTTGCTGCAGGCACAGTTGCAGGGTGTACTCCTCGCCCGGGCGTTTTTTCGGGTGATCCAGGGTGAGGCAGTTCTGTGTCTGGTTGAGCGTCCAGCCTTTGGGATACTGCAGGCTGAAACCCTGGCCCTGAAAGCGCGGCGAGCCCTGGGGTAATACGGGTTTTCCGGCTTCCTCGGGCAAGGGTTCGTACAGGCTGGGATCGTTGCGACAGGCTGACAGCGGGCGGGCCTTGGCCTTGTGCAGTTGGTCGAGGCGATGAGTCCGGGGATCCGCACTGGCGCTGACACAAGCGCAGCCGTAGCCGTAGTGATTGTTGGTGCGCACCCATTGCTGGTCGTTGAAAGTGGGCCACTCGCCCTCGGCCTGATAGCCGCCCTGGCTGGCGATCTCCCAGACGCCATCGCGGTCGGTCAGGGTGGCGTTGGCTGGCGTCGGGTTCTCGAACCAGCCGCACCGGCGTTCGACTTTGGCTGGCGCGGCACTGGCGGTTAAGGCAAGCAGTACCAGGAGTGTGCAGATCAGGGCACGCTGAAACATGAAGCATCCTTGTTCGAGGGTAGGAACCGCAGGTCGTGTGCTGGCATTAGCTTCGGCAGAGGCTGGAATCCTGGTTCATCAATAGCGCCACTTGCGTACCAGGTCCTCGCCGTAGCGCTGGCTGATCAATGCTTCGGCAGCATCATCGTCGTCATGCACCTCCGCCAGGCAGAGCAGCATCAGCGCATCCAGGTACTCCTCGGGGGAGTCGAAAAAGCGTGTCAGCGCAGCGCCTGTGTCGTGATCGAAGTAGTAGACCGCGCCGGATTCGCGGTGAAAGCAGAACAGGTTACCGTTGCCCAGATAGTCGCCGAAGGCCACCAGCTTGCCTGCCAGTACCAGGTCGACATCGCTGACCTCGACGATACCGGGATAGGCCTCCAGCAACGGCTGGATCGGCGTGTGCCCAGGCCCGACGCTACACAGCACCTCCGCCAGGGACAGCACCCCCAATTGCCGATGGTAGTCGCGCAGCGACCGAGGCAACGGGCAGCCCAGGCGTTGCTCCAGCGCCTGCAAGGCGTCCTCGCTGACAGGCGTCAGTTCCGGTTCGTTGACGTGCCCTTCCCATAGCGCGCCGTAGGCACCAATGACCGCCAGGTACCAGCTCAGCCGTGCAGCCTGGTCAGGCAGGTCCGGCCAGGCCAGGGGCGGGCAGCCGGCGGGGGGCCAGTCGGCGTTGGAGTCGTGCTGTTCGGACATGGGTCTTCCTTGGATGAGCTGGAGGCGGGGGAGTGATTATGCGCGATGGCGCGTGCGTTCCAGAGTGATGATCGAGGGTTCGAAGCCCAGCGAGCTGAAAAATTCCGCTGCCCCGGGGCGCCCGGCCCGCAGGACCCAGGTGATCTCGGGGTTGTCGCCCATCACCCAATGCACCAGGGCGCGGCCGATACCGCGCCGCTGGTGCTGCTCGGCAACGACCACCATGGACAGGTAACCGTTGGACAGACCGTCGCTGATGCCTCGGGCGAAGCCGACGATCTGCCCCTGCAGAAGGGCGACCGCCGTGCGCTGGGAGTTTGCCAGCAACTGGGCGAAGTATTCGCTGCTGCCCACCCGATGGCCCCAGCCGTTATCGCCGAGAAACTGCCGCAGTGCTTCGCTTTCAGCGGCGTGTGCGTCGCGGATCAGCATGGTGAACTCTCCAATGGGCAAGTACGGGCAGATCTCGCCCCGACTGTGCTCGGGGCCGACCCATGTAGTTGAGTGCTTCGGCCCAGTGGGCATCGTTGTCGCAGCGGCGTGCCGGCTCGACCGTGGGCGACCTGGAGGATACAAGCCTGCCTCGGAAACTGGCAGCCCTCGGAGCCTGAACGCAACCGGCCAAGGGAGCTCTTCGAAACTCGTACGGCTGTTCGCGGCGTTCAGGCATTGGCCACGGATTTGTGGCCAGGGCAACGTGCTGCTCGCCGGCCAACTCCTCCTGGTGTGTTGAAAAAAAACGCCGGGAGCAGGTCCGGGGCCTGGAACTTCCGCCGGTATTTGCGGACAAATTCCTCCAGGGCAATGCCCGTCGGAAATTCGGTTTGCAAGCGCTGGCGACAGGCGCTCAGACCGCTTTCCAGGGCGCCTGAACGCCGTTGCCGGAATGCGCTTGCGCCGCGGCAGTGGTTTTTCTGGAGGCAGGTTTCTTGTTATCGTGGCCTCCCTCTTTCACGGACGAATATCGAGACAGCCCATGGCTAACTCCACCCCGTCACGCTTTGGCAAGATCCTCCAGGGTCTGCTGTTCGCCCTGATCGGCATCGGCCTGTTGGTCATCGCCATCAATCTCACCCTTGATCGCCGCGAGTTCCTCGCCAGCGCCCAGACCGCCGACGGTATCGTCAGCGATTTGAATGCCGGGGGTTCGCACCCCGAGATCGCCTTCACCAGCAGTACCGGTGAGAAGATTTCCTACCCCCAGGGTGGCTTTATCTTCGGCTACCAGAAGGACCAGCCGGTGCGGGTGTATTACCAGCCCGAGCGGCCGGCCAACAGCGCAATCATCGACGACCCGGCAGCACTCTGGGCCACCCCGGGTGTGCTCGGCCTGATCGGTCTGGTATTTACCCTGGCCGGCCTGGTGGGTGTCATCAGCCAGCGCGGACGAGCCACACAACGAGCAAAAGGACTTTGACCCCATGAACCTCAGCATTCCGATTCCGGTCAACGAAAGTAAATGGCTGTACCAGACCGCCAGCGGCGGCGGCCTGACCGTAGCCCTCGTGGCGGGTAGCGGCGGCTCGATCATCCTGCGTTCACCCCAGGGCAAGGATGTCAGCTATCGCTACGGCGGCCTGGGGGTGGGCGCCGGTTTTGGTGCGCGCCTGCCGCGTTTCGGCAAGGTCAATATCCAGGTCAAGGGCAAGAGCGTTGGAGGCGCAGGCGCGGCGGAGGCCTTTCCCAGCACCGGTAAGGTGTTTGTTAGCGATGCTCTGCGCAGCAGCGACCTGACGGAGGACGACATCACCGGCCCTTGCATGTACACCGAAGTGGGTGCAGGGCTGGTGGTGGGTGGTTCGGCCACGGCCTTGCTGTTCGGCTTGGACCCCAAGCTGCTTGCTATGGCGGTGGCCCTCAACTCCAGCCCGGTGACCTCGATCATCGCTTCGTCCCGGGTCAACGAACAGTTGATGCGCTCGGCCAAGGGCGCGTTGGTGATGGCGGGGATGAACGCCGGCGTACAGGCGGGTGGTGGCGCGGCGATCTACATGGGCTATCTGTTCTAGCCACGGCGCCGGCGCGCCGGGAATCACAGGCGCGCCAGGCATTCCTGGAGAATATCCAGGCCCTCCTCGAAGATTTCAGGCTCGGTGGTCAAGGGCGCCAGCAGGCGAATGATGTGCCGCGACTTGCCGCTGGGCATCAGCAGCAGGCCCGCATCCCGGGCGCTGCCTAGCAGCGTGCTCAGTTGCTCTGGCGCCGGTTCGCCCCGGGCATTGACCAACTCGATGCCGCGCATGGCTCCCACCCCCGTCAGACGGCCCAGGAAGGGGCAGAGCCCACTGCTTTTCCAATGCTCATAGCGCTGCACGATCGCCCGCTCCTGGCGCTCGCCCCAGGCTTGCAGGTGCTCGTCGGTCATTTCATCCAGGGTCGCGAGCGCCGCCGCGCAGGCAATCGGGTTGCCCGAGTAGGTGCCCCCCAGGCCGCCCTTGGGCAGCACGTCCAGCAATGCTTTGCGACCCACCACGGCGCCCAGTGGAACCCCGCCGCCAATGCTCTTGCCCAGCAGGATCAGGTCCGGCTCGATGTTCAGGCGGGAGAAGGCAAAACGCTGCCCGGTGCGGCCGAAGCCGGACTGGATCTCGTCGGCGATCAGCAAAATGCCATGTTCATCGCAGAAGCTGCGCAAGGCCCGGGCGAACGTGGCGTCCAGGGCCAGGAAGCCGCCTTCGCCCTGCACCGGCTCAAGGATGAAGCAGGCCACTTCCTGTACATCGATCTCCACGCTGAACAGCCGACGCAATGCTTTCAGCGCTTCTTCGCAACTGACGTCGTTGTCGGCGCTGGGGTAGGGCAGGTGGTACACAGGCCCGGGTAGTACACCGACCTTCTGCTTGTAGGGCGCCACCTTGCCGTTGAGGTTGAGGGTGGCCAGGGTGCGCCCATGGAAGCCTCCGTCAAAGGCGATCACCGCGCTGCGCCCGGTAGCTCCGCGCACGATCTTCAGGGCGTTTTCCGCGGCCTCGGCGCCGCTGTTGGTGAGCATGCCGCTGACCGGGTAACTCACCGGGATGAAGTTCGCCAGGCGCTGTATGAACTCGATGTAGGGCCCGTGAGGCGCGGCATTGAAGGCGTAGTGGGTGAGCCGGGTGGCCTGCTGCTGGATGGCTGAGACTATGCGTGGGTGGCAGTGCCCGAGGTTGAGCACACCGATACCGCCGACAAAGTCGATGTAGCGCTTGCCATCGACGTCCCAGACCTCGGCGTTGCGTCCGTGGCTGAGGCGGATCGGGTGGACGGTGGAGATCGAACGGCTGATGTTCTCGTGGCTCATGGATGCGGGCTCTGGGTGCCGGAAACAAGCCGTTATCTAAGCCGGGGCCGGGGGGCCTGGACAAACGAAATAAAGTCGCCGGGTCAGTATGAAAATTCCCGATGTGCCAAAGCCCTTGTCTCAGTGCTGCTGGGCCTTGTGCCTATTACGCAAATGCCGCACCAGTGCCGCAAGGACCACCAGCGCTATCACCCCGAGGAAGATCGGCAGGCGATAGGGTTTCAGGTCGCCAAGAAAATGCTGCAAGGCTTCGCCGGCCCAGTAACCGGCGCTGACGAACAAGATGGCCCATACCGCAGCCCCCAGCACATTGAGCAGGGCGAAACGCCAGGGTGCCAGGCCACTGGCGCCGATCACCATCGGGCCCACCAGGCGCATGCCGTAGAGAAAGCGCACGGCGAACACCGAAGTCGAAGGGTAACGCCGGATCAGGCCCTGGACCCGTTCGATGGCCGCCTGATGGCGCTTGAGCTTGGGCAGCAGGCGCGCCCCGCCATAGCGCCCGGTCCAGAACAGCAACTGATCGCCGAGGATGCCCCCCAGGGTGGCCCAGCCGATCACTTGCGGCCATTGCAGGCTACCCTGATGCGCCGCCATGCCGCCGAGAATCAACACGGTTTCGCCTTCCAGCAGGCAGCCGATGAAGATCACCCAGTAGCCGTAGGCGGCGATCAGCGCGTTGAGGTCGAGGTGTTCGAGCATGGGCAAGGGCTTCCGCAGGGGGCATGAAAACAAGCCGGGCGATGATCAGGTTACAAATGGCTCTGATTCCTTTCACCGGCACAAGTGCCCGGGATCTTCCAGCGCAGGTACCGCCAGGGCGCCTGCCAGTCCATCAGAACCCAGCGTAGACGCCAGCCTCGGCGGCGGACACGGCTAGACCTACGGATATTGCTTGTGTGGAGCAAACTGGGTTCAGCGGGTATGTGAAAGCCCCTGCGAGTGCAGACTGGATGCGCGAGCAGGATCAGTCGTTATCTGCGTCGGCTTGCTCGGCCCAGGCGGACTTGGACGAGGGATAGCGTACTTCAACCTGGGCGCCGGCTTGAATCAGGGCCTCCTGCCAGACACTGAACTGTTGCGGCCAGGCCTGGATCACCTTGAAGGGGACGCCGGTCAGCAAGTTTCTGGCCACGTTGGGGCTTACGCCCATGGCTTGCCTGATCAGCGCGAAGATCTTCGCGGGGTTGGGGCCCACCTCGGTGATCCAGAGTGCTGGATCACTGGAGGCGAGGGGCGGGTAGTCCGCAAGCGGAGCATACTGCCGGGTCTGCACTGCCCTGGCATCGCTATAGCTCAGCGAAGCCAGGGCCCGGGCACTGGCCAGATGTTCATCGCAGAACCACTCGTAGCCATGAGGGTGCCCCGCGCACCCTTGGCCCAGCGGGCGATAATCGGCGAACTGCACCATGCCGCCGCCAGTTCCGGCATGGCACATCTCCGAGGAAAAATCGTTGTGGCACAGGTCGCATACAGGTGGCTTCATCGATCGATCTCTCTGGGCACGCTCGGCCTCTGGGCTGAGGTCACGCAGTCTGCCCCAACACCCACGCCCAGAACATCCCGGCCATGTACAAGCCCAGCCCGAACACCGAATGCGCCATCAGGCTGCGCAGCCGGGCCACATTCGGCTTGGGCATCTTGCTCGCCGCGATCCCGGCGCCCATGCCCGGTTGCATCAGCAGGAACGGCGCAGCCACCGTCAATACGCCGATGATCAGGGCCGGTGCCAGGGTCGGTTGCCGCGCCCACTCCAGGCCGCAGGCCAGCAGCAACAGGGCGGCAAACAGGACGCCGATCAGGTAGTGGGCCAGCCAGCCCAGGGCCCGTTCCCCCGGAACCGTGCCGGCTTGGGCAATGCTCTGGTGCAGGAACTGGCCACGAGGAAAATGCCCGATCCAGCGTCCGACCATGGCCCAGTTGGGGCCAGGAATGTTCAACACTCGTGCCAGAAACAGCGTCCACAAATCAAGGACCAAGGTAGCGCCGACACCGATCAGCAGTGCCGGTAAAATCAACGCCATGAACTCATGCATAAAGACTCCTGGGTATGGATGGCTGCACTTCAGCCTCGGCTATGGGTGTGATAAAGTTTCATTCAATTAAGTGATTGAATGATCAATAAAGCAGCAGGAGCTGTCAATGACTGATTCGATTTCCCCTCAACAGCCTCTGGCGGACATGGCCGAGCTGGCACGTATTCTCGGCCATCACCATCGCCTGATCCTGCTGGAGCACATTGCTCGTGGCGAGCAGCCGGTGGAGCGCCTGGTGGAAGCCTCCGGACTCTCGGTGGCCAACACCTCGCAACATTTGCAACAGCTGCGCCGGGGTGGTTTCGTGCAGACCCGGCGCGACGGCAAGCGAGTGCTCTACAGCCTCAGCCAGGGGCCGTTGGCCGCACTTCTGGGGGGCTTGCGCCAATACGTCGATTACAACCACGGGCAGATCCGTGAGCTGCTGGCCGACAGCGAGCAGCAGCCGGGGCGCCTGGAGGGCATCTCCCGGGAAGAGCTGCGCCAACGCCTGCAGGAGGGCGGCATGACCCTGCTGGACGTGCGCTCGCCGCAGGAGTTCGCCCTTGGGCATTTGCCGGGGGCGATCAATATCCCGGTGGAAGAGTTGGAGCAGCGTCTGGCCGAGTTGCCCGCGGGCCAGGAGTTGGTGGCTTACTGCCGCGGGCCCTACTGCGTGCTGTCACACAATGCCGCGGCCTTGCTTCGCGCCAAGGGTTTCAGGGTGCGGCGCCTGGACGACGGTTTCGTCGATTGGCAGGCCGCCGGCCTAGGGGTGGAAACCACCCGGTAAAAGTGTCGCAGTGTCGGCCATACAGGACATTGCCTATAGGGCCATGATCCATATCAACAGGGTTTTCAGAAAAATCCGCTACAAGGGCATCAGGCTCGGACCCACAAGGTATCGAGCCCCGGGCCTGTACCGTGAAGGCCGGGATAACCAATAAAAACCTTTGTGGATATCGGCCGAGGGGACCACCCCAGGCGGATTTTAAAGGAATAACCTGATGGCTTTTTCTCTGTCACGCCTGTGCCTTCTGGGCGCTGCGTTGCTCTGCGTACCCCTACTGCATGCCAGCGAGCCGACCCCGGCAGCGGCGGCCTCCACCCCAGATTCCGAACTGATCCAGCGTGGCCAGTACGTGGCCCAGCTCGGCGACTGCATTGCCTGCCACACCGCCAAGGGCGGGGCCACCATGGCCGGTGGCCTGGAGCTGAAGACGCCCATGGGCACCATCTACTCCAGCAACATCACCCCGGATAAAGACACCGGTATCGGCAGTTACAGCTTCGAAGCATTCGACCGCGCCATGCGCGAAGGCGTAACCCCTGACGGCATTCATTTGTACCCGGCCATGCCCTATCCGTCCTACGCCAAGATGACCGAAGAGGACATGCGCGCCCTCTACGCCTACCTGATGCACGGGGTGGAACCCGTAGCCCAGGGCAACCTGGAAGCCGACATGGGGTTCCCCTTCAACCAGCGCTGGGGCCTGTGGTTCTGGAACCTGGTGTTCGTCGACAAGCAGCCCTTCAAGCCTGACCCGGCCAAGGACGAACAGCTCAATCGCGGCGCCTACCTGGTCCAGGGCCTGGGCCACTGCGGTTCCTGCCATACCCCGCGGGGCATCGCCTTCCAGGAGAAGGCCATGAGCGACAGCGAATCCGGCGGCCAGCACTACCTGGCCGGCGAGACGGTGGAAGAGTGGCGAGCCCTGAGCCTGCGCAACCTGTGGACCGTGGAGGACACGGTGCAGTTGCTCAAGACCGGGCAGAACCGCTTTGCCACGGTATCCGGCAACATGGCCGACGTGATCCACCACAGCACCCAGCACTTCACCGACGCCGACCTGACGGCCATCGCCGCGTATCTCAAGTCCCTGCCGGCCGGCAAGGACGACTTGCCCATGCCATCGGTGGCCCTGACCCCGGCGGCCCCGCCGAACGACCTGTTCACCTCCCGTGGCGGCCTGGGCTACGCGCAATTCTGTTCCGACTGCCACCGTCAGGACGGCGCTGGTGTGCCGCAGATGTTCCCGTCCCTGGCCGGCAACCCCAGCGTCGCTTCGGCCAACCCGACCTCCTTGCTGCACATCACCCTGACTGGCTGGAAGACCGCCCAGACCGCGGCCCATCCACGGGTCTACACCATGCCCGGCTTTGCCCAGCTGGCCGATGGCGAGATCGCCGAGATCCTCAGTTTTGTCCGCAGCAGCTGGGGCAACAACGGCTCCGCCATCAGCGCCGAGCAAGTGAAGAAGATGCGGGCGCAACTGAGCCCGCAAGTGGAAAGCACCCTGTTCGAAACCCCGCGCCTGGCCAACCTGCTGGCGGCGCCGAATGCCGAGCAAGTGGTGCGTGGCATGCGCCTGCATCTGGAAACCAAGGCCCTGCTGCCGGACAACGTCGGCAACTCGCTGAACTGCACCAGTTGCCACCTCAACGCCGGCACCGTGGCCGACGGTTCACCCTTTGTCGGCGTCTCGGCGTTCTTCCCCGGCTACGCGCCGCGGGCGGGCAAGACCATCACCCTGGAAGAGCGCATCAACGGCTGCTTCCGCCGCTCCATGCACGGCAAGCCGCTGCCGGTGAACGGCGCCGACATGCAAGCCATGGTGGCTTACTTCGAGTGGATGAAAATGAACACCCGCCCAGAAGACAAGGTGGCCGGCCGCGGTGTGGGCAAGATCGACCCGGCCCTCAAGCCCAATGCCGACAATGGCAAGCAGGTCTATGCCAAGCAATGCGCGGTGTGCCACGGAGCTGACGGTGAGGGCCTGAAACGCGCCGACGGCAGCCTGATCTTCCCGCCGCTGTGGGGCGATCAATCCTTCAACATCGGCGCTGGCATGGCCCGCACCTACACTGCGGCGGCCTTCGTCAAACGCAACATGCCGATCGGTTTCCACGAGAAGTTCCCCCTGGGCCAGGGCGGCCTCTCGGACCAGGAAGCCCTGGACGTGGCCGAATACTTCTCCCACCAGCCGCGCCCGGACTTCCCGGACAAGGTCAAGGACTGGCCCAACGGCGGCCGTCCGGCGGACGCCCGTTACTGAGGGCTTGACCCTGTAGTCGCCGCCTTTGGCTGCGGCTACAGGCCCCGCAGAAAAATCTGCCGACGCTCCCTGGCGCCGAGGTAAGATTGCCATCCTTTGCGTCAGCCTTCGCTGTCGGTCCTTCAAGGATGAATCATGCGGCTTCGCTCGATCCTGTTGCTGAGCCTGTCTCTGGTGCTCGGCGGCTGTACCTTTGTCTCCACCCTCAAAGCCACCACCGTGAGCTACCGGGTGCCGGCCGATGCCGGTGACACCGCGCTGATCCGCATCGTCGCCCAGGGGCTGGTGCGTGGCGTGCCCTACAGCGATTGCATCGACTGGCGCAAACCGAGCTCCGGGCTGATGGTTCGCCCCCATCGTGGCATTGCCAATCCCAACTTCCGCAACCTGGGCATTCCGATGACGGCCGCCACCGACCGCATGCGCCGTCAGGAAGGCTTTGGCGCCAACGAGCTGAAAATCCCGGCCAATCGTCCGTTCGCCTTCATGTTCTACAACACCGAGCCCGGGATGGATAAGGACTACCGCTTTGTCTGCGAACAAAGCGTGACCTTCGTGCCCGAGGCCGGTGCGACCTACCAGATGGTCTTTCTCCAGGACCAGATGTGCACAGCGATGCTGCGCAAGATCGACGATCAGGGCGAGATACTGCCGGAGCGGGTGCCGCTGCGCCCTACCGATTATTGCAGCGCCGATGCCCGATAGAGCGCGAATCTAGGGCGCATAGTGCTTGCAGATTTCCTCCCAGATATAGGCGCCGCGAAAGCGGATCCAGCGGATGAACAAGCGGTCGCGAAAGGCCTGCCAGCGGCTGCTGCGCCGCAGTGCCAGGCTATCCTCGATTTCCTCCAGCAAGGACTCCCGCTCGAAGCCGATCCAGATCTCCGGGATCACCGACATCAGGTTGATGTAGCACACCGGCGCCACCTCTTCGTAGAGAATGCGCTCCACCTCGGCCCGGTCGTAGGCCTGGGTTTCCCGGGCGATGTAGGCGTAGTCCACCTCGTTGTCGACAAAGGCGTCCGAGAGCAGGTAGCGGATGGTGTCTCGCTGTACCGGGGTGATCGGGCTTGAAGGCATGTTGGGGCGGGTCCTTCCTGGTGGCCGGCGACAGCGGATTCTATCTCGGCGCAATCATCCGTGTCGGCGCCGTGCCATTGGCATTGTGCTGATAGATCGCCACGGGCTGCCCCTGCTCATTGAAAAACACCTGGCCGATCCCCGACGAGTTCCACAGCCGCTCCCCGGCCTCGGCATGCTCGGGCACATGGGGCATCACCTTCATCCGCCGGCGCTTGGTGAACCAGTTCAACGGCGAGCGCGGCGAGTAGAGCCAACGGTTGAGGCGGTCGAACCATTCCAGCAGGGCGGCGGGGAATTCGTTCTTGATGCCGCTGCTGGTGATCTGCCAGATCCGCGGGCCGCCCTGGCGGTGGCGGATCAGCACTTCGTAGACGAAGGAGTAATGCACATCCCCCGAGAGAATCACGTAGCTGCCCGGGGTTCGCGAGTGGCGGAAGATGTTCAGGATCACCTGGGCGGAACCGCGATGGGCCATCCAGTTCTCCGCGTCCACCAGCAGCGGGTAGCCGCACCAACTGAAGACCTTCTGCACCGTTTCGATCAGCTTGACGCCGAAGATCGGCGCCGGTGAAACGATGATCGCCGAAGGGTGATCCAGCAGTTCGTGTTGCAGTTCGCTCAGGGCTTCCCAGTCCAGCAGGCCGGAAGGCTGGCCCAGGTTGGACTCGCTGCGCCAGCGCCGGGTGCGGGTGTCCAGCACCACCAGGGCCGGGGTGCTGGGCAATACGTATTGCCACTGTTGGAAACCCAGCAACTGGTCGATCAGGTCGTTTTGGGCCTGGCATTCCAGCATGCGTTCCGGAGTTTGTGCCGTGGTGCTCAAGGCGCGGGTCTGCTCCAGCAGTTGGGCGAAGGCATCCGGGTTGTTGCCCCAGCCCTGGCACAGCATGTAAGCCAGCAGCGCGTTGCCGATGATGCGCTTGGAGAAGGGGTGACCGTAGGCGGTTTCTTCCCATTGGGCGCTGAGGTTCCAGTCGTCGGTGATGTCGTGGTCGTCGAAGATCATCAGGCACGACAGGTGGGCAAAGACCCGCGCGGCACCCTTCAGGCCCTGGACAAAATCGTCGATGCGCTGCTGTTCCCGGGTGTAGCGCGTTTGCTGTTCCGGCGTCAGTCGTGGCGGCTGCGGCGTGATCAGGGTCCAGGGCAGCGGCGACCAGACCAGCAGGTACATGGCCAGCACCTCGGCGAAAGTCACCAGGTGGTTGTCAGCGTTGCTGCTGGTGAAGATCGGCTTTTTCACCCCGCCGAAAAACCGCTCGCGCAGGGTTTCATTGCTCTTCAACGCCGGAAGCAATTCGGCCCGCTGGTAGTAGCTGGCGCCATGGCGGTACAGCGCCTGACTGTCGGCCACCACGGCACCGTCCAACTCTTCATCGAACAGCCCGAGGCGCTCGATCAGGGCGTGAATGGCCCGCAACATGGGCCCGGCCACATCGTCGGCGTACACCTGGTCGCCGCTCATCATCAACAAGGCCGGGCGTTGTGCAGGCTCGGGTTGTTGCGCCAGCAGGCGGTCGACGCAGAGCAAGCCGTCAGCGGACGGGTGATGGGGCTTGCGGCAGGAGCCGTGGAGCAGGTTGTCGATGCGGCTGTGGAGCACGAACTCAGGGGTCCTGGCATCGCCATACAGCAGGTGCGGCGCCCAATTGGCAATAGCCCGGGCGCTGTCCTCGGCATCGTTGATCAGCAGGTCATAGGCGATCGTCACGTCCAGGGGCAGGGCATCGTCCAGTGTCACATCGATCAGATGGATGAAGGCATGGCGACCGACGGGAATGACCTGGCATTGCTGCGGGTCGAGGGCCAGATCCAGGGTCGCGCTGCCAGCGGGCTGCAGGCGCAGGGTCAGCGCCAATGCCCTGGAGCCCACCAGCCACAGCACCAGCCGCGTCGGCTCCAGGCGGCGCAGCAACGGGCCGGCGAGAACAGGAGGCAGGGCAGTGGGGGGCGTGGTCGGGAGCATCTGCTGCGGGATCTCTAGCGGTTGCAAAGGGGGCGAAATGGTAGCGCAGCCGATGTCGAAGAAACGTCGGTTGCGCGGGCTGGAGCAAGGCTTTTGTATCCGATTATTTATGGGCGTGGGCCCGCATTGCCCGCAAGCTGTTGTACCTGATGATCCATGGCGTCCTGGTGAATCTGCGCCAGCATCCAGTCGATAAACACCTGGGCTTCGGGGGCCGCATCACTGGCCAGCGCGTAGTAATAGCGGGTCAGGGGCTGGCGCAGGTCCGGCAAGGGGCAGATCAGGCGGCCGCTGGCCAGGTCCTTGGCCAGCAACGATGCCGGGCACAGCGCCAGGCCCAGCCCGTCGACGCAGGCCTGGAGCACGAAGTGCATATGGTCGAAATGCAAGGTCGGCGAGGTGCGCAGCGGTTTCAGGCCGCAGTGCTCCAGCCACTTCTGCCAGTCGCTGGCGCGGGTGCGGCTGACCAGCAAGGTATGTCGCGACAGATCATCGGGGCTGTTCAGTGCTGTGCTGTGCAACAGCGACGGCGCTGCCACCACCAGGATTTCGTCTTCCAGAAGGCGTTGGGGTTGCAGCGTGGTTGCCCAGCCGGAGCGGCCACGGCGAATCACCAGGTCGAAGGTTTCCTTGGCGGAATCGGGGAGCAGGGTGCTGGTCACCACCTCCGGCTGGATCTGCGGGTACAGCGCCATGAACTGCGGCAAGCGGGGAATCAGCCAGCGCACCGCGAAGGACGGCCGCACATTGATGGTGACCTTGCGCAGGGCCGCGCCGCGGCGCAGGGAGGCGGCGGCATTGGCGATCTGGGCCAGGGCCACGCTGACCTGCTCATGGAAGGCTTGCCCGGCAGGGGTGAGCACCGACTGGCGGATGCGCCGCTCGAACAGCAGCACCCCCAGGTGCTCTTCCAGCAACTTGATATGGCGGCTCACCGCGCTGTGGCTCACATGCAGTTCTTCGGCGGCGCGGCTGAAACTCTCGTGGCGAGCAGCGGCGGCAAAGGCGCGGACGGCGTTCAGGGGCGGCAGGTCAGTGATCATGTGTCTAATTTAGTCACATGTATGGCGCAATTAAAGCGTTTGTCAGTGCCGCAACAGAAGGTCACGCTGAACGCCGTTCATGACCTGCCGGTTTGCCTGCCATGCCCGATACCCACGCCCGCACCACCGATAAGGCTTCCGCCCGCGCCGCCTCGATCCTCGGCCTGTGCCTGCCCGGCGACACCTTGCTCTACCTGTTGCTGCCCATGCAGCACGAGGCCTTCGGCGTGACCCTGGCCGAAGCCGGCCTGTTGCTGGCAGCCAACCGCCTGGTGCGGATCTTCGGCTACAGCCATGTGATGCGCTTCTACGCCCGCCGCGGTGATCGCCCGGTTTGCGTGCTGGCCGCCTTCACGGCGGCGTTGTGCGCCCTGGGCTACGCCACCTTGTCCGGTTTCTGGTGGCTGCTGCTGTTGCGCCTGGGCTGGGGCCTGACCTACGCGGCCCTCAACCTTTCAACCCAGGTCATGGCCACCGCCGAGCCCACGGGCGCCGCCCGCCGCACCGGCCGCTCCCGGGCGCTGATCGCCACCGGGCCGATGCTGGCCTTGCCCCTGGGCGCGCTGGTCAGCGTCGAATATGGCCCGCGAGTGATCTTCCTTCTTATGGCCCTGACGTCACTGGTCGCTCTGCTCCTGGCCTTCGGCCTGCCGAGCAAGCCCCATCCACTGGCCAGTTCCAGCCGCCGTTTTCAGCGCCCCGACAGCGTGGCGCTGTGGTCCTTTATAGAAGGGCTGGTGCTGGATGGTCTGTTCATCATTGGCCTGTCGCTGCAGGCCGAGCAACTGATGGCGGGCAATGCGGTGCTGGTGGCGGGCGGGCTTCTGGCCCTGCGCTACGTTTCGGAAATGCTCCTGAGCCCCCTGGGCGGCCTCGCTGCACAACGCTGGGGCGCGACGCGGATGTTGATCGTCTTCTCCCTGCTGACCTCTGTGGCCCTGGTGGGCTTTGGTTGCCATTGGCTGATTGTCGGCGGCGCCTTGGTGCTGGTGTTGCGGGCCCTGCAATTGCCGCTGGTGGTCACGGTGGTTGCACAGCGGCATCCGGGGGCGGGCAGGGTGCGGGCCCTGGCGGCCAATGCGGTGTGGCGGGATATCGGCGCCGGGGTCGGGCCCTTGATCGCCGGCTTGCTGCTGCCGGTGGCGTCCACGGTGTGGGTGTATTCGCTGGCGGCGGGGTGTCTGGCGGTGAGTGCGTTGGCGTGTCGAGAGGTTGGTGTCCGTGGGGAGGAGGGCAGACAGGCGTCTGCCGAAGAGGCTTAGGGGCGCCTCTGTGGCCACGGCCAGTCAGATCAGTTAGCGGAGTTCTGTAGGAGCGAGCTTGCGCGCGATCGTCACGAGCAAGCTCGCCCCTACAGGCCTCAGGCCGAGGCCTTGTGTTCTTCTCCGCGTTCAATGCTCTGCGGCTGGCCCTGCTCGATCACCCAACGCAGCAGGTCGGTCACCGACACCCGATGCTTGCGCTCCACCCACTCCATGCCCTCGGGGCTGTAGTGCTCGCTGTAGCGGGTCAGCACCAGGTGATTCTGGTCTTCAGACATGCGCAGGCTGACTTCGCGGCAATGCAGGCTGGCGTTGTCGAGCTTGGTCACGCGTTGCAGCAGCATCAGGGCGTGTTGTTCGCAGGTGGGCACGGGCAGCTCCTTTGCGGCAAGAGGGGCTGGGGCCGAGGCGGGTTTGAGCAGGCGCATGGTCAGGGTTCTCCAGCAAGGGGAAGCCGATGCTGGCAGGTGAACCTTGCGCAAAGATGTCTGCTTTATTGCGTGGCTGAAGGTTTGTTACCACGTTGAAATATATGACGGGCCGCGCCGAATGGTTTTAGATAACGGCTCTTTCCGACCTTGAGTGATGCCTGCTGGTGAGCCGTCTTTTGATCGTGGACGACGACATTGAAGTCCTCGCTCTGCTGAAGAAATTTTTTGTCCAACAGGGCTATCAGGTGGTGGTGGCCACCGATGGCGCGTCGCTGTGGGCGGCTCTGGAGCGGGAGGTGCCGGATCTGATCATCCTCGACCTGATGCTCCCCGGCGACAACGGCCTGACCCTGTGCCAGCGCTTGCGCCAGCAGCACGCCACGCCGGTGATCATGCTTACCGCCATGGGCGAGTTGAGCGACCGGGTGGTGGGCCTGGAGATGGGCGCCGACGATTACCTGAGCAAGCCCTTCGATGCCCGCGAACTGCTGGCCCGGGTACGGGCGGTGCTGCGCCGGGCCGGAGAGAGCCGGCCGGCGAGCGCGGACGTGCCGCGGCCGCTGATCAAGTTCGCCGACTGGCAGCTGGACCTGACTCGCCGCGAACTGCGCTCGCCGGACCAGGTGATGATTCCGCTGTCGGCAGGGGAGTTCGACCTGCTGCTGGTGTTTGTCGAGCACCCGCAACGCATCCTCACCCGCGAGCAACTGCTGGACCTGGCCCGGGGCCAGGCCCATGACGCCTTCGATCGCAGCATCGATGTCCAGGTCAGCCGCCTGCGGCGCAAGCTGGAGTTCGACACCAAGCGCCCGGCGATGATTCGCACGGTACGCAACGGCGGCTATCTGTTCACCCCCAGCGTGACCCGCCAGTGAAGCTGATCAAGCCCTTGTGGCGTTATCGCCTGCGCGACACCGTGGCGCGCTGGATCGCCCTGACCATCATCATGGCCATGCTCACGGCCCTGGCGTTCAATGCGCTGTTCGTGCAGTTGGCCGGGGTCTGGGCTTATCCGCCACTGGCGGAAACCGGGTTGCTGGAGAAGTCCGCGGCCATCGTGCGCATGGTCGAGGCCTCGGAGCCGGGCCAGCGCTCGCGGTTGGCGGCTTCGGTCAGTACCGATCACCTGAGCATTGTCTGGCAGGCGACACGGCAGGGCCTGGATCTGCCGCTGCTGGAAGACTCCGAATACCGCGACGGCTCCGAGGCGTTTCGCGCCTTGCTCGGCCCACCGCAGCGGCATATCGAGGCCTATCAGCCCAGCGACTGGCGAAGCGACCAAGGTCGCTACGCGCTGCTGGTGCAGTTGAGCGACCAAAGCTGGCTGATGTTTTCTTCGGCGTCACGCAGTTGGGGGCTGGAGGAGGGCACGCGCAACCTGATCGTAATTGCCCTGGTGCTGATTTCCACCGGCCTGGTGGCCTTGATTGCCACTCGCCGGCTGGCCAAGCCGCTGCAGCAGTTCGCCCAGGGCGCCCGGCGCTTTGCCGTGGACTTTCGCGCGCCGCCCATCGATCCGGTGGGGCCCCACGAGATCCGTCAGGCGATTCTTGCCTTCAACGCCATGCAGGCGCAGTTGCAGCACTTCATCAAGGACCGCACCCAGATGCTCGCGGCCATCTCCCATGACCTGCGCACACCGCTGACCCGCATGCGCCTGCGCGGTGAGTTCATCGAGGATGCCGACCAGCAGCAGCGCCTGTTCCGCGATGTGGACGAGATGCAGGCGATGATCAATTCGGCCCTGGAGTTCTTCCGCGACGATGCGCGGCTGGAGCAGGCCACCCATTTCGACCTGGCCGAACTGTTGCAGACCCTGGTGGACGACTACCGCGACCAGTCCATGGAAATCCTCTTCACCGGGCCGCCGCGTCTGGTGTATTGCGGCCGGCCCCTGGGGCTCAAGCGGGTGATGACCAACCTGCTGGACAACGCGCTCAAGTACGGTGCGCAGCCAGCCATCGCGCTGGAACAGGGGGCGGATCAGGTGCGGGTACGCGTGCTCGATCGTGGCCCGGGGATTCCACCCGAGGCTCTGGAACAGGTGTTTGCACCATTCTTCCGGCTGGAGAGCTCGCGCAACAAGAGCACCGGCGGCGTGGGCCTGGGGCTGTCGGCAGCACGGGCCATTGTCCGCGAACACGGCGGCGAGTTGCGGCTGTTCAATCGTGAGGGCGGTGGGCTGGAGGCGCGGGTGGAGTTGCCGCTGTAGCCGCGCCCGCAGTTGAGGACTTGCGTCAGAGCTCCATTGCCTCCAGCCCTGGCCCGCTAGGCTTTTTTTCAAGCTGCCCGTAGCGTGACTTGCGCCATCCTGCATTTGCAGGATGGTTTCTGCCCTGGTGCGCCGGGATACTCGATCAGGCACTACCGCGCCCCTGGGCGCACCCTCGCCGAAACCGATAACAACAAGAACGGTGGGCACTATGAACGCAACCCTGGTCGTCCGGAACGCGCCTGCCGCCTGGACATTGATCGATCCGCCTGTGCAGTACCTGGCCCCGGGCCAAGGTTCTGAACATCACGTCTTCCGCTGTTCGTCCACTGGCATGCGCCAGACATCACGGCCTCAAGCGCCGCCCTGAGTTTGTCCTTCCTGCAATCGCACTTCTCTGTCTGTGGCCTCTGTCGCGGGCCGCTATTGCTCGTCCCAAAGAAAGGATTTGCTTCATGACTGGTAAACCTTTAGCCATGCTGGGCGCTATTTTGCTGATCGTCAGTCTTGGCACTCATGCGGCGCAGCTGCCGGTGCAGCCCTACCTGGCGCCTCAGGCGCTGGATCTGGCGGCCTTCCTGCCTCCACCACCACTTGCCGGCAGTTCCGAGGACCGCCAGGACCTGGAGACCGTACTGCTGGTCCAGGGCCAACGCACGCCGCAGCAGGTGGCGCAGGCCAAACGCGACGATCATCTGAGCGACGCGGTATTTCCCTTTGCCGGGGAGATTTTCGGGCCGCAGTTCACTCTCGACCGGCACCCGCTGACTGCGCAGTTCTTCCGCCGCACCCTCAAGGACCTGGTGCAGACCCTGATGCCTGCCAAGGCCCATTTCGCCCGCCCCCGGCCTTATGAGCTGAGCGCCGAGGTAAAGCCGGTGCTGGCGCCGCCGATGGGCGAGTCCTACCCCAGCGGGCACACCATGGATGCCTACCTGAGCGCCATTCTCCTGGCGCGGATGGTCCCGGAAAAGCGTGACGAGCTGTTTGCACGGGCCGCTGCCGCGGGGCAAAGCCGAGTGGTGGCCGGGGTGCATTACCCCACGGACCTTGAAGGGGGGCGGATCTCGGCGGTGGCCCTGGCCGTCGAGCTGTTGCACAACCCTGAGGCCCTTGACGACTTCAACCGGGCCCGGCGCGAACTGCGCGCCACCCTGGCCCTGGATTGACCTCCTATCCCTGAGCGCCGGCTACGGGCGGCGCTCCTTCACTGACGAGGAACAGTGCCATGTCCGTGTATCGCACAAGCATTGTGCTGCTGGGGTTGTGGCTGGGCCCGGGCGGTATCAGCCAGGCGGGAGATGAGGACTGGGAGGAGCTGTTCACCGAGGGCGAGGCCCGGATGTTTTTCGATAACCAGTACTTCGCCCGGGATTACCGCAACGGGCCCAACAACAGTGGCCGTAACCGCTACAAACCGCGTAGTGAGCGCAATGGTTATCGCCAGGAGTGGGGCCAGTCGGTGCAGCTGTATTACCGTTCCGGTTTTACCCCCGGGCTTCTGGGCCTGGGGTTCGATGCCTTTGCCATGCAGGCCTTCAAGCTCGACAGTGGCGGTGGGCGCACCGGCACCGGCACCCTGGCGCTGGACGGCAAGGGGCATCCGCGGGACAGCCATGGCAAGGTTGGCGGTGCCCTCAAGCTCAAGGTGGCCGAGGCACAGCTGCGTTATGGCAATTTCACCACCCAGGCGCCGGTACTGGCGGCCAACAACAGCCGGATCATTCCCGGGATGGCCTACGGCTGGCAGTTACAGCGCGACTGGGACGGGCTGAGCCTGGAAGCGGCGCGGCTGAGTGCCTTGTCCGGCCCCACCGAAAGCAGGGCCCGAGGCGGGATTTCCACGGTATACGGACGTTTGTCCGGGGCGCGGATCAATATCGACAGCGCCCAGTACCTGGGGCTGAACTACAAGGGCGAGCAATGGCGCGGGGCTTATTACCTGGGGCAACTGGAGGACGTCTGGACCCAGCATTACCTCAACCTGGGCCACACCCTGGAACTGGCTGGCGAGCGTAGCCTGAGCAACACCTTCAACCTGTATCGCACCCGGGATAGCGGCGCCTCGTTGTTTGGCCCCATCGACAACCTGATCGCCTCCCACGCCCTGGCGTACCGTTTCGATGCCCATCGTTTGACCCTGGCCTACCAGCGCTCGTTTTCGGATACCCCGTTCGACTACATAGGTTTCGGAGACGGCCAGACCGGGCAATCCATCGTCCTGGCCAACTCCGCGCCCTACTCGGATTTCAACGGGCCACGGGAACGCTCCTGGCAATTGCGTTACGACCAGCGCCTGGCTTGGCTTGGGCTGCCGGACCTGAACCTGGGGCTGCGTTATCAGCGGGGCTGGGGAGTGGATGGCAGTCATGCCCCGGCCAACAGCATCTACCGTGGCCTGTATGGCGAAGATGGCCGTCATCACGAAACCGACCTGGATTTGAGCTACACCTTCAGCAGCGGTTGGCTGAAGGGCCTGCACCTGCGGGCCACGCAGATCTGGCATCGAGGCAACAGCGCCCAGGCCGATGGTTCCATCGACCAGTTGCGGATTCGCGTGCAGTATCCGCTGGCGCTGTTCTGAAGGGGCGGGGTGGAACTCAGGACCAGTCGAAGCAGAACAGCACCAGCCCTTCCACCGGTTCGTAGAACATCACGATCAGGTCGGCGCCGCTGATTCCGTAGTGGCTGGCCGGTACGCTGAGCGCGTGCTCGAAGCGCCGGCCAGCGGGGCTCAAGGGCCAGACGTCGATGTCGCCGCTGTCATCCGTGGCTTCGACGATATCCATGGGAAATTCCACGGTTTCCACCCAGTTGCCATAGCCCTCGGCGATGCCGGCCATCTGGTCGATGAAGGTCATGTGGTAGTCGCTGTCCTCCGGCCAGGTCAGGCGGCCGAGTTCCTGGTAGCGCTGGCGCGAAGCCTGGTAGGTGGCGTGCTCTTGGGCGTAATGGCGTTGCAGGCTGGCCCGCACGTTGCGCCGGGGCTCGGGCAGATCGGCATTGCCCGGGTGCAGGAAGAAGTAGCGCGGGTCGCCGCACAGGCGGTAGCGGCCGTTCTCGATCTTGAAGCCGATCCAGTTGGTCTTCAGCAGTTCGCTGCCAAAGCCGCAGTCTGCCGTCAATTCGCCTACCAGCCCCTCATCGGGTTCGATGGGGCTCAGCAGGTGCAGGCGCCCGGACCAGCCGGGGTTGATCAGGTTGGCGTCGATGGACAGCAGCGGCAGCAGGTGCTCGGCCAGTTCCTGCTGGTCGGCGACGAACACCTCCTGGGCATCGGGGTAGGCGACGGCGCCGGCCGGCAGTTGGGTGCATTCCGGGGTCTGGATCGTGGGCATACAGCGGGTCCTTGCTCAAACGGGAACAACAGGGAAAGAAGGGCGCGCCTCAGGCGCGGCTGTTACGGAAACTGCCGGGGGTAATGCCCACCACCTTCTTGAAGGCGCGGGTCATGTGGCTCTGATCGAAGAAGCCGCAGCTGAACGAGGCTTCCGCCAGGCTGGCGCCGGTGCGCAGCAGGTTCTGCACCTGGGCCACGCGCTTCTGGATCTGGTAGCTGTGGGGCGAGACGCCGACGGTCTTCTTGAACACGCGGATCAGGTAAAGCGGGTCCATGTCCACCAGTTGCGCCAGTTCTTCCAGGGGAATGTGCCGGGCGTATTCGTCTTCGAGCTTCTTCTTGATGAACTTGACGGCGCTGCGCTCGGCGCTGGCGATAGCGGCAATGGGGGCGCCGCTGCGTTCGAAGAGTTGGGTCACCAGGTCCAGGAGGATGGATTCGCGCTCCAGGCTGGGTGGGGAATTTTCGATGATCTGGTGTTGCTGGAGGAAGGTCAGGGCAAAGCTGGGGTCCAGGTTCAGGGCATTCTGGAACAGATGGATGTGCTCGGCGCCGAAGCGGCCCTGGAAAATCACCCGGTTGACCCAGCCCGGGTCGAGGTAAAGCATGCGGTACATCCAGCCCTGGTCATGCCCGGGGAGGCCGTCATGAATTTCCCCCGGGGTGATGGTGACCACGCTGCCGGCGCTGCCCAGGTAGTAGCTGCCTCTATAGAAGAGTTTTTCCACCCCGCTGCTTATAACGCCTACTGCATACCGATCATGTGAATGCCTGCCAAAAGACTGAGTGCTGTAACGCGCCGATAACAACTCACAGTCGCCTTCTGGTATTCGCCAAAACTGCACGAAATCCTTGTCTGGCCTAAAGACTTTGCCGGGTTGGTGCTCATCCATGAGTTTGTCCAGTTTTGTGCAATACGTTGGAAAAGAGGGCCGCTAAATTTAGCACCCATTTCACAACGCGAGCTAGGGGAAGTGATGCCTACAAAACTAGTTATTGGGGATTACAAAAAGTCTTCATGGTCATTTCGTGCATGGCTGGTTCTTGTAACGGCAGACGTCTCCTTCGAGACCCTTCAGGTCAAGCTGGAACAGGATGACACCCGCCAGCAGATCCTGCGCTATTCGCCCTCGGGCAAGGTGCCGGCACTGCTGCTGGACAAGGTGGTGATCAACGACAGCCTGGCCATCTGCGAGTACGTTGCCGGTGCCTATCCGGCGGCCAACCTGTGGCCCCAGGACCCGCTGGTCAAGGCCCAGGCCCGCGCTGCCGCGGCGGAAATGCACTCCGGGTTCGTCAACCTGCGTACCCAGATGTCCTTCGGCCTGAACACCGGCGATACCCCCGAGCCGCTGACCGCCGACACCCAGGAAGAGATCCAGCGGATCTTCGACATCTGGACCAACCTGCGCCACGCCAGCGGCTCCAAGCAGTTCCTGTGCGGCGACTTCGGCATCGTCGATGCCATGTTCGTACCTGTGGTGTTCCGCTTCCGTCGTTATGGCGTGGCGGTGCCGGCACAACTTCAGGCTTATGTCGAACAAGTTCTGGCCTACCCGCCAGTACAAAAGTGGCTGAAGTTGGCTGCGGAAGAAGTTTGAAAAAGCCGAACTAGTTATAACGAATAACGCTAATTAAAAATTAATGGCTATTTGACGGAAGGCAGAAAAGACCCTGGTGTTTTTTCTGCTTTTTCGAGTCTGACTTTTGTTGCAGGAAGGGGAATTTATGAGTGTTCATAAAGTGACTGCCAAGGATGTTGGCCGTGAAGGGCAAGTTTACGACGTGATCGGCATCGGTTTTGGCCCGGCGAACATCGCCCTGGCCATCGCCATGGAAGAGATGGAATTTGCCGGCACCCGGCTGTTTCTCGAGCGTCACGCGAGCACTCAATGGCAGCCGGAGATGATGCTCTCCGGCAGCGATATCCAGAACCACCCGAGCCGTGATCTGGTAACGCCGCGCAACCCGCGCAGCCGCTACACCTTCACCAACTTCCTGTTCGAGAACGACCGCCTGTTCGAACACCTGAACCTGGGCCTGGAGTTCCCCCTGCGCAGCGAGTTCGCCGAGTACGTACGCTGGGTTGCCGGTTTTTTCGCCCGGGACGTGGCCTACAACCAGAGCGTGAGCCAGATCCAGGTCGACCCGGCCAGCAACCTCTACACCATCACCACCCAGGCCGGCGTGCAGTATCAGGCGCGCTCCGTGGTCCTGGCCCCGGGCCGCACCCCGGTGATTCCGCAGGTGTTCGCCAACGCCGCGGCGGACCGGGTGTTCCACCTGACCCAGTACCTGGGGCGCCTGGCCAGCCTGGCGCAGAAGGGTGAGCTCAAGCGCGTGGCGGTGGTCGGCGGCAGCCAGAGCGCCATCGAAATCATCCTGCACCTGCGCCACACCTACCCGAACCTGGAAATCGTCAGCGTGCAGCGCGGCTACGGCTTCCGCCTCAAGGACACCAGCCAGTTCAGCGAGCACGTGTACTTCCCGTCCTTCGTCGACCAGTACTACAACAGCTCCGCCGAGGCGAAGAAGAACATCAACCGCCACCTGCACTACACCAACTATTCCGCTGCCGATGCTGACGTAATCAAGGAACTCTACGTGGGCATGTATGAGGACAAGCTGCAGGGCCGCGAGCGCGTGATCATCAAGGGGCTCAGCGAGATCCAGGGCTGCACGCCGGACGGCGAGGGCTACAGCCTGTCGCTGCGCAACAGCAGCACCCACGCCATCGAGGAGCTGGGCGGGCTGGACGCGATCGTCCTGGCCACGGGTTTTCGCAACCTCGGCACCGGCCCCCAGGAAGAACGCTACCCGGCGATCCTCAAGGACCTGGCCGAACACCTGGAGAGCGACGCTCAGGGCGTGATCCGCATCGGGCGCGACTACAGCCTGGCCGCAGCCAAGGGCAGCCATCTGCCCGCGTTGTACCTCAATGGTCTGTGCGAATCCTCCCACGGCTATGGCGATGCCGGCTCCTTCAGCCTGCTGTCGCTGCGCTCGCGGGACATTTTCAACTCGCTGAACCAGCAACTGGGCCTGGCCCAGGCTGCAGAAAAGATCGCTTGAGCCGCTGCATCGAATCCTGAACCTCGACCCCTTTATGTGAGCAGGCAGCAATGGATATTTCAGAAATGGATGAGTTGGGCGTATTTGCGGATGTGGAGTCTTCGGCGCGCAGTTACTGCCGCAGCTTTCCGGTGGTCTTCGACCAGGCCCAGGGCAGTCATCTGTATGACCTGAAAGGCCAGGCCTATATCGACTTCCTGAGCTGCGCCGGGTCCGTGAACTATGGCCACAACCCCAAGGCGGTGAAGGCCGCGGTGATCGACTACCTGCAACGGGACGGCATCCAGGCTGCCCTGGACATGCACAGCCGGGCCAAGCAGGAGTTCATCTACAACTTCCGCAAGATCATCCTGGCGCCCCGGGCCCTGCCCTACAAAATGCAATTCACCTCGCCCACCGGCACCAGTGTGGTGGAGTCGGCGGTCAAACTGGCGCGCAAGGTCACCGGGCGCCGGCACATCGTGGCCTTCACCAACGGCTTCCACGGCATGTCCAACACCTCCCTGGGGCTGACCGGCAACCGTGACAACCGCCAGCCAGGGGTGGATCCCTATGTGTTCCGCATGCCGTTCGACGGTTACCTGGAAGGCCTGGATTCCATCGCCTACTTCGAGCGCCTGGTCAAGGACAACAGTTCCGGCATGGACCTGCCGGCAGCGGTGATCCTGGAAACCATCCAGGGCGAAGGCGGGATCAACGTGGCTTCGGCAGAGTTCCTGCAGCGCCTGCGCCAGCTGACCGCCGAGCACGGCATCCTGCTGATCGTCGACGACATCCAGGCCGGCTGCGGCCGCACCGGGACCTTCTTCAGCTTCGAGCCCTCGGGCATCACCCCGGACATGGTGTGCCTGTCCAAGTCCCTCAGCGGCTACGGCTTGCCGTTCGCCCTGCTGCTGCATCGCCCGGAACTGGACCAATGGTCCCCTGGCGAGGACAACGGCACTTTCCGCGGCAACACCCTGGCCTTTGTCGCCGCCACCAAGACCGTGCAGGAGTTCTGGAGCGACGACCGCCTGGTCAAGCACATCCAGGCCAACGAAGCACAGCTCAAGGAGTGGCTGGCTGAAGTGACCGAACGCTTCGCCGGGCATATCAAGGATGTGCGCGGACGCGGGCTGTTCTACGGCATCGAGTTCCACGACCCGGCCCAGGCCGCCGCGGTGATGCGTGCCTGCTTCGCCCGCCGCCTGATCATCGAGCGCTGCGGTCCGGTGGACCAGGTACTCAAGCTGATGCCGGCGCTGACCATCAGCAGCGAAACGCTGCAGGCCGGCCTGGCGAGCATTTTCGACGCCATGCAACAGGTGCTGGAGCAGGGCAAGTTAAGTGACCCGGACCAGGACGTCGATCCTCTGGTCTTCATTAATGGAGTCGCGCATGTCGACTAATACCAACCGCGCCATCATCGAGCTGACCATTGGTGGCTTGATGCTCAGCCTGTCGGCGCTGGCCGTGGCCTTTGCCCACATCGGCGCCGGTGGGGCCGGGTTCTACCGCATGCTGTTCGCCTCGATCCTGTTCTTCCTGCTGCTCAAGGTGCGGCGCATCCCGGTGCTGCTCAAGAGCGCCAAGGCGCAGCTGTACACGGCCCTGGCCGGGGTGTTCCTGGCCATCGACCTGGTGCTCTGGCACCAGAGCATCTACATCGTCGGCCCGGGCATCGGTTCGATCCTGACCAATTGCCAGGTGTTCTTCATGACCCTGCTGGGTCTGTACCTGCTCAAGGAGAAGCCGTCGATCTACTTCCTGATCTCCATCACCCTGGCGTTTATCGGCCTGTACCTGTTGCTGCTGCCGGAAATGACCAGTGCAGTGGGCATCAAGGGTGTGGTCTATGGCGTGCTTTCGGGCCTGGCCTACGCCATTTGCGTGTATTTCCTCAAGGTCAACACGCAGTTGCCTGACGGTGGGGGCGACAAGATCGCACAGATGCTCAACCTGAGCCTGTGGGCCGCGCTGGTGCTGCTGGTGTATGCCCTGGCCATGGGGGAAAGCCTGGCCATCGTCGATGGGCAGACCCTGGTGATGCTGATCATCTATGGGGTGATGGTGCAATTCGTGGGCTGGTTGCTGGTCAACCGCTCCATCGGTGCCATCAGCCTGGGCCTGGCGGGGCTGATCCTGCTGCTGGAGCCGGTGATCACCTACTTCGTCGATGTGGCGTTTCTCGGCAAGGCCAGCTCGGCGCTGCAGATCGCGGGTGCGCTGCTGACCATCTTTGCGGTGTACATCGGCTCTATCAAACCACCGGAGAAGGTGACGCCGGTGACCGAGGCTGCCTGAGGTCTCGAGCTGATCCAGTGCTCTGATTCATAGATCCGCTCGACTTTTGCTGCGCACAGACCCGCCTGTCTGCGCGCAGTTTTTTTTGCCCGGAATTCAGGCCGACAAGGCCAGGCGCGTGGCTCGCGGATCTGTCGCAGCCTGGGCCTGGGTGCCTTCATCCTCTTCCAGTACCCGCGAGGCGCGGCCCACCAGCAATGGGTCCGGGGCATGGGCGACTTTCAGGTCCTTGCCCGGGTAGTCCAGCTCGTGCAGGAAGTGGCGGATACAGTTGATTCGCGCGCGCTTCTTGTCATCGGACTTGATCACCGTCCAAGGGGCATCGGCGGTGTCGGTGTGGAAGAACATCGCCTGTTTGGCGGCGGTGTACTCGTCCCACTTGTCCAGGGACTTGATGTCGATGGGCGAGAGCTTCCAGTGCTTGAGCGGGTCGTCCCGACGGGAGATGAAGCGGCGCAGCTGTTCTTCGCGGTTCACCGAGAACCAGAACTTGAACATCAGGATGCCGCTGTTGCACAGCATGCGCTCCAGCTCCGGGGTCTGGCGCATGAACTCCAGGTATTGCAGGGGCGAGCAGAACTCCATCACCCGTTCCACCCCGGCGCGGTTGTACCAGGAGCGGTCGAAGAAGACCATTTCCCCGGCTGTGGGCAGGTGCTGGATATAGCGCTGGAAGTACCACTGGCCCTTTTCCTGTTCCGAGGGCTTTTCCAGGGCCACGATCCGCGCGCCGCGGGGGTTGAGGTGTTCCATGAAGCGCTTGATGGTGCCGCCCTTGCCAGCAGCGTCACGGCCTTCGAACAGCACCACGATGCGCTGCCCGGTTTCCTTGACCCAGCTTTGCACCTTGAGCAGTTCGATCTGCAGTTCGTTCTTGGCCTTTTCGTACTCGGCGCGGCGCATGCGGTTGCGGTACGGATAATTGCCCGGCAGCACAGCGGACACGCTGTCTTCGTTGGAGCCGCGCGGCGCGCTGGCCACCTGCAGGGCCATGGGCTTCTGGCTGATGGCGCTGATTTCGGCCTCGGCGGCTTTCGCCGGTGCAGCCTTGCTCGCCGTGCGTGGGCGACGCGGGCGCGGCGTTGCGGGTTTGCGCGGGGGGCTCTTGGCAGGGCTGGCGGAACTGGCTTCCGGCAAGGCTTTGGGTTGGGTGCGGAGGGTGGATTCTTCACTCATATAAGGAGGGCCTGTGCGTCTCGTTCAAATGTTCACTTACAAGTGTATGGCCCTCAAACGTCGGCTCTTTGACCTCCATCAAGGATGTGCCCGAGAGATGCTTGTATCAGGCGCGCGGGGCCCTGGTGCCGGCTACGGAAGCAATTCCTGCTGATGCACCGCGAGCCTCGGGAATCCAATGCGAGTGTCGCCCCTGGCAGGGGGAGCGACATTCCTCGGAACCTGCATGGAAGGATGCTGAATATGGATACTGATACCGTTGTTCATTCAAGCCGCCGTCGTCTGGCGCGTCGCTGGCAAAGTCTGTTTCTGCTACTGGGCCTGGGTGCGCTGGCGCAATCGGCGCTCGCCATCAACGTGGCGTTTGACGGCTCCTGTGCCACCCAGGCTGACCGTACCGCGGTGAGCAATGCCGTGGCTGTCGCTACTACCTGGTCGACCAATGCCTACAACCAGGTCAACAACAATGAAGCGACCTTTCGCCGCAATCAGGATCTGGCCTACCGGACCTGGTTCGGTACCTTCAGCCAGGATCGCTACCAGCGGGTGCGTGCAGTGCTCGACGGGGTGCGTTTCAAGCTCAACAGTGGCAACACCCTGACGGCCTATTGCCGGGTCAACCCGAATGACCCTTGCGACGCGCCCGGGGATATCGCCGCCACCTACGTCAACGCCCGCGGGGACGTGCAGGCCTGGTTCTGCACGGCATTCTTTGCCCTGCCGCCGCGCGTGGGTTTCGATACCCAGGCCGGTACCGTGGTGCATGAACTGACCCATTCCATTGGCCACACCACCGATATCCCCGGCGCCTACGGCGTGGCGGGATCGCAGAACCTGGGAGCCAATCGCCCGAGCGACGCGGTGGAGAATGCCGACAACTACGAGTACTACGTGGAGGACTTGTACGACTGAGCAGGGCGGGGAAAGAGGCCCGCAACGGGAGGTGTGCGCCGTGCTGGCACTTTTCTGCAGGCGAAAAAAAAAGACCTTGGATTTCAAGGTCTTTTTCATGTTTGGTGCCCGAGGGAGACTGGAGTCTTCCATATAATCCGTGGCCTACAGCCGGATTAAATAGTTAGGGATACACACGGGGATACAGCTTGCTTGGGCCTATGATCGCACAATCGTAGTTTTAGGCATAAGCAACCCGTAGCCAGCCATGCACTCCCAGCAACCTAGCTGGTGTGACAAGGGTTGCAGCAGTAGTAGCAACCATTGATTCGCAGAGTTGGGTTTGCCGCTCGAGCGGCGTCTACAGCACCGATGCAGGTGAGATGACTTCCAAGTGGTACCTGGTTCTGCGGCTGCGGCATGAAACTGCATCCAATCGTCGTGTTGTGCACTTCATAGTCGCCGTTGGGTTGAACGTTTCTGTTCACGATAAATGATTGCATTTGCTAGTCCTCGCTTCCGTGTGTCGGATCGGTAATGACTCAAAATTTTTAGCCATATCTGTTGTGCTGGTTGAGCATGATGACCAGCAGGGTTGGAGGTTAGCTGGGGGATGGCAGAAAGCAATCAGTCGCAGAAATGCCGCCGGGGACCCTGGAAGTATCTGAAGGACACGGGGTCGGAAACCCGCGAGATCTTGGTAGCGACAGTTCCTCGAGCTTACTGAAATTTCGACGTTGAAATTGAAAGGATATTGAAGAGAAAAGGGCATCGTTACCGCAACGGTAAAGGTGGGCCATTGTGTGGTTAATAGCGAACGATTGAGCCCGCTCAACCTTGGGGATGGTGTCAACCTGTCAACCAACGTAGAAAACTCAGCCGCTAACCAGGTGCGGCGGGTTTCCGACCCCGTGTCCGTATGCATGAGTCAGGGGCCCCAGCCTATTTTTTAGGGCTCGAACATACCATGTCGTTTTAGAGCCGACGGAGAATCGTCGTTCGCTGAAGGCGCTTTATAGAAAGGGGAGTGGGGGGCTGCGTTCTCTAAGAAAACGATGTAACAGGTGTAACTGGTGTAACGTATAGTCTTAACTTATTGTATTTATTGAGAAAAATACGCGTAACACGGTTTTGTGAGTGTTCTCACTACGCGTGTAACAAAGCTCAACTGTGTAACACTGAATTACCTCAAGCAAAGTCCTTGCAGGCTGCTCGTAAGAGTTAATTGAGGATTAGATGAACCACAGGTTTCGACTACATATCCTCTTTTTCGAGTGTGGAAGCGACCGTGGTGAGATGATTCAAGTGATTTCAAGCATGAGCCATGCTGCTAATGTTTGATTGCAAAGCCGAAGCTCGGGAGCTACGTTGTGATGCGGCGCCGAGAGCAGGCGGTATCTTCTTCCGATTTATGCCGACACACGCCGAAAACGACGCGGTGAAGAACGATGAGATAAGACGTCAAGAATACTACGCTGGAAGCGGGAGGATTCTCCCGTGTAGGTATGTCAAAGTTCGATAGCTTCATTACATACTTTGCTGTGGATAATTTTAAGAAGGGAAGAAAAATTGCCTAGGATTGACTACGAAAAACTGCTTCAGAATGTCTCTATTGAAGATATAGCCAATCGTCTAGGCATGACGCTTAAGAAAACGGCTGTGAATCAATTCAAAGCTCTATGCCCTTTTCATGATGATAAAACACCCTCTCTATTAATAGACGCTAGACGAGATAGCGGTAGGCAGCATTTCTATTGCTTTTCTTGCGGAGCGCATGGGGACGCCATTGATCTAGTTAAGGAAAAGCTGAATCTTGGTTTCAAAGATGCAGTCGAATGGCTTTCCCCTAGCACGTCGATTGCCCGTAGTGGGGGGCGAAATAAATTAATTGAGAGAAATAGCACTGCCCCTGCTGTTGATCTTTCAGCGCTTCAGTTTGGATACAATTTATACAAAAAGGGAGCAGATCATGCTGCACTAGATGCTTGGATCAATGAGCGTCGACTTGATGCTACTGTTATAAAGCGCGCCGGTTTTGTGTACGCGCCACGTAATTTTTTATCCCGAGCGCTTGAGACAGAAACCAACCGATCTGTCAGGCGCGAATACACTGGCGACTTAGAGGATGCGTTTCTCATCCGGAAGTTGATTCCAGGAGTAACTGCAGAGATGCACCTGCCGTTGAATTCCGGTAGTGAGTCAATAAATAGGTATAGTGACTTTTTTATAGCGGACCGAGTAATATTTCCAATCCATGATGAAAAAGGTCAGTTGCTAGGATTGGCGGGCCGAGCTTCGAGAAGTGCTGCTGGATCAACAGTGCCGAAGTACCAATTCACGCGTGAATTTCCTAAGTCAACCGTGCTATATCGAGCAGACTTCGCCTTCAAGCTTGTGAGAAGTGAGGCGAAGAAAGGTAATAAGAACATAGTCGTTTATTTGTGTGAGGGATTTCTTGATGCACTTCGGTTTGAAAGTCTCGGGTTTCCTGCTGTTGCAATCATGGGAAGCTCAATTAGCGAGCCTCAGGTCAGGCTTCTTCAAGCTTTAAGTGAGTCCCTACCAAAGGCTACGACTTTAACTGTTGTTGTTAGTTTCGATAGGGATGAGGCCGGCTTGCGGGGCGCGGCAGATGCGTGCTTGAAGCTCATGAATGCTCCAGTCGAGTGTGCCTTCCTATGGCCGACGGATCTCCAGCTTAAAGAAATTGGCGTCAGTAGTGAAAGCAGAAAAGATCCAAACGACTATCTTGAGCTTTGCTCCGGAGAGTCAGCGAAAATTTTATTACAGAGCGCAACATATCCGCCCCATCTTTCCATTCTCGCATACTCCTTTAGTACTACTGCTGAGGATATTTTAGATGAAGATGTATGGGGTGCAGCGCCGCGGACTCGTAGATTTAGGGCCTTCAGTCAAGCCTTTAGTCAGATCGAAAAATCGATAGGGTCTGATTCCAAGGAGTATCTTCTGCGGTCGCTTTCACACACTGACTCATCAAATAACATTCCTGTTTTTGCAGAGTGGCTGAGCTTCATTAGTGAGTCTGCCTCTGAAATTAATAAGTCGTATTCTGATGATTTTCTAAACAATGCAGGCGCACGTCTTAACCACTCTCGCATACTTGCATACATGGGGTCGAGACGAGGTGAACTTCCGTGTGATGAACCGCGTTGGGAACGTTTAGATATTGCCGCTACAGCGTTCAATACATTGTTGACGGATCGCTTGAAAAACATACGAGCCAGTGGGCCAATCGGTACTTATAACGCAGTCTGGGTGCCTCGGTCTTTCGGTGGTTCAGAGTTTAGGTTGAAGATTATGCCTCTCCCTGAGGACTTGATTGTTCAACAGTATCTACTAAACGAGATTCTTACTGAGCGTTGGGATCATGAAGGTTTTACTGATTTCCCGTTTAGCAGGAGAATACCTGCGGTACGCTACTATCGAGAGAGTCGCAGAACAGTTACTACGGGCTTCGATATCAAAGGTGACGGAAATGGCGAAGCATTAACTTCGCAGACTCTCAGTTTTGCCTATCAGATCGACATGGATGTACTTGAAGGGCGTCAGCCTGCAACAGATCAAGGGATGTATCGTCCGTACGCTGAGTGTTGGCGTGATTTTATGGCCTCCTTAACCAAGCAGGCCACAGATATTGGATATGTTTACTCAATAAGGTTAGATGTAAAAAGGTATTATGATCGTCTTCGGCGATATGTCGTTCGCGATCGATTGCTAGCACCGCTTCAATCTGCAATATCATCGGTCTCTGATAATACTCCAGAGTTCGCAGAGCTACTTAAATTTGATACGCAAAACCCAAATGCTCCTGCCAAAGCAGCTTTTGTTCTTGATAGGCTTGACGAGCATCTATTTGGTGTAAATTACGCAAGGCCTGATACGGGGCTTAGTGAAGAGACTAATCCTTTAATGGGGATTCCACAGGGGCCAGTATTATCTGCCTGGATTGGTTCAGTAGCTTTGTTTCCAATCGATGAAGAAGCTTATCGCTTCATGTCCGCGCTAAATGTTGATTCCAAGCGCGTTGGTTATGCTCGATATGTGGATGATATCGTGCTACTCGCAGATGATCCGGAGACTTTGGCTCACTTGAGGGAGGCTGTTGATCGGTGTGCCCGTAAGCTTGAACTGACGCTCCTTGCGAAGGCTGACGAAATTCCGGCGATGAGCGCCGAGGATTTTGCTACATATATTAATCAAGGAAGAGCTCTTGCTGCCTATGGACCAGCATGGGAGCCACCGTTAGTCGGTGATGGTGAGTCAGGTTGGGATTTCTGGTCTGCGGCACCAGCAACTGATCGTCAGTCAGCTTTGCATTTACTGCATAACGTAGAACTATACAAGGCATCTAAATCAACACTCTTGCAAACTGTTAAAACTGCGTTTCAGGCACCAGACCTTCGTGCATCAGAGCTACCCAAGGCTGCAAGATTAATTTGGTACTCAATTGCTGTAGAGCAACTTGGGAGTATTGAGGCTGCTGAGGTTTTTTCTCAATATATAGAAACTTGGGATCACTGCGTGCACGATGCAGCTTGGAGCCTTCGACCTGAGGAAAATGAGTGGGAATCACCCGTTTTGTTCGCGCTCGAAGGCCTCGAACATTTAATTGACAAGCAGGCTCGCGATATTGCGGAACTTTCCGCTGAAGAGAACGCACTAAGACGACGTCGTATTGCATGGCTTGCTGATCTAGTCTTAAGCACGGCATTCGAAGCCTATGTGTTTAATTCAACACCAGGTCCTCAGCATCAACTTGATGTGCGTTTGGAGCTTGTGCGCTGGAAAGCAGCGCGGCTTCTGGGGCGGCATAAAAACTCAGAAGCACATCTACACGTAGAACGATCTAAACTGGTACAAGTCTGGCAACCATTTGAGTGGATGCATGAAGCAGTAGCATTGCTTTCAGATGCAGACCAATCAGCAGAAGATCCACTAACTCCTTTTGTCGCCCCAACTGAAGATCATGTGCGGAAGGGCACAATTTCAGGTTTCGCCGCCGATGTGTTTATTGCATTACTACCGGGAGACGATATTCGTTCAAAGTTTTTAAATGATGGAAGTCAATCGGCGGCGATAAATATTGCTTTGCAAACCATTGTTAGCATTGTTTCGAAAGAGCAGCTGCCAGTGTGCTTGAGTCGACGTAATCACCTCATATGGAACACCACAAAAACTAATGTCGTGAATCGGCTAATACTTCCACCTTTGCCAGGTATTAAAACGTACCGTCTTTTGTCATGTCTAGGAAGCAGTGCAAGCGAAGATGGAACGGTATTAGTAGATGCAATCGAGGCTCTCGATTTTTCTGCTGTGGCTGCCGCTCCGGCCTTTATCGGTGCAGATAATGGTAGCGTAGTCCGGTTACTGAATACTGAGTGGATGTCTGTACCGCTAGCTGGCTCTCTGACTCGGCTTCGGAGCGATTTGCCAGCGGAAGATTATATTAATCTGCGCGAGCGGGTCCTACCAGTAAACATCAACGTGTCCACCGAGACTTTAAAGCTTGCTGCGAAATTGTTCAGATCAGTTGCACAAGTGGTCATTTCCTATTCGGAGAATAATGAGGGCAAAGAACTGGTTCCTGCGTGGCCCTACATTGCAACTGATCTCAATAAGCAGATGTATTATCTAATCGCAGAGGGAGTATCACGAGATGAGCTCGGTAACAGAGCTTTTGTACGTGATGGCGGAAGAGCTTTGCGGACGGCTGAAGTACCTATCTATGAAGCAAGTCTTTGGAGGGTCGGCGTTGCGATTTCAGATTATCTGGGCCTTTATGACGATGTCTCCAAATTTGGCGATGCTGAATCGGATGTTGCACTTGACGCTGTAGCACTAACAAACCCTGCTCGATACGTTCTTCGAGCGCAACTTCGTAAACTTCGAGGAGCGTATGCTGACTCCCAAATAAGCAAAAGAAGAAGTGATGATGGTTTATTGCCTGCCACTGTCAATCGCTCTCTGCGCTTGTTAGAAACATTTCCAGAGCAACTAGAAGACTCTCTAGATCCGATTCTTTATGTCCTCGCCTCGGAAGCTGAGTCGGCAGGCATGTACCTGGCATTTCGCGAGAGTTGGAAAAGCAGTGATGCCGCGTCATTTTTGGTACTGTTAACAAACAAAGTTCTAGGGCGCTTACCTCTATCAGTTAGTCAAGTGCTTGCAGTAAGTGATGAAGGGTGTACCGGTGTAAGGCGTGATCTCTTTGGTTTACTGTGTTTTTCTAAACGGCTGTTTTCTGTTTCAATGGAGTCCTCGGTCTCTGAAATTCCATCATGGAAGGCATTGCGTGCAGGTGTTATCAGCACAGGTATAAACGTGGCTTTTGAAGGGCTGATTGCTTCTCTACGAAGCCATGGGGCATTTGAACGGTATGAGAATTTTGATTTTCCAGAGGCTTGGGGTATTCCTTCAGCTCCGCCTCATCTCTTGGAGGAAAAATCAGCCTCAGACAATGCTATCCAATCAAACAGCAAGGTCTTATTGATTGAACAATGTCGTAGGTTAGTACAGCATCTTGGACATCGATTGGTTCAAGATAATTTAGAGCGGCTATCTGACTCCCTATGTGAGCAATTAGGGATAATTGCTAAGGCACTTGCTTCAATTGACTATCATGATAACGAGGCCGACTCTTTTCTCGAGTGGCCATTTGAAATGTTGAGTGATAATTGTTTGGGGTTGCTCAATCTGGAGTTGCTAGAGTCTGTTGTGTTGCTGGTTAGAAGGATAGATGAAGAGCTTGGTTTTGAGTCAATAACAGTAGTCGAGAAGTCTTATGGTTATAATCCTCAGACAAAGCGCTTCACCGATTCAAGAAACGGAGTCAGGGATGTCACTTCGTGGATGATCTCCCAGTTTCCCCGGTTCTCTAAGCATATTGAAGAAGTAACTCATGATGGGCGATTTTTGCGAGTTTGGTCAGAAATTTTTGATCGTGAGAGTGGCAAACTTTTATCTGTCTCCGCGCTTGGTGAGCCATTTGCTTCGATCGCTATTATTAAGCCAGGTATTGATACTTCTCTCCAGGTTGAAGTGGTTGAGGAAGAAAATGGAAGTGGCTCAGTACCAGCGATAAGGGAGGAGGATTATGAATTTCACACAGATTCCATAACTGGGGCTGTCGGGATCAATTCGCCGTCTGTTTTTCCCTTGCCACGAGCTTCCATGTCAACTAATAGTGTTCATGGTGATGAGGAAGGTGCGGTAGGTGGTTTAGTTGAGGATGCTTTATTAGAATTTAAAAATTCACCTTCCAGCAATGCTGATATTCCTGTGGGAAACGTGGTTGAGCACGGTCTGGGCCGCGACGCTAATGCATTTAGAAAACAGCAGGCAGAGCAGTGGACTCGGCGCGGTGAAGCTTGCAAGCCCAGAGGGCTGGTTCGTATTGCATTGCTTCAGGCTGACTTTGATTTGACGTATCAGCACCCTTTCGTCGAGGCTTGCCCGACGCATTGGCCTTTTGGTTCAAAGGTCAATGAGGGTATCTCCTTGAATCTAAAGGTTAATGCTGACTCGAAATATGGGCGATTGCTGAATGCCGCAGAAAGGCACGATACCGCACATATGTGGACAAAATTAGAATCTCTGCCTAGTTGGTCAGAACACCGCCGTCGCTCGATTCTGAAACGTGTCGTGGATACATGTCAAAATTTCGGGGTGGACTTGCTTGTTCTTCCTGAATACTCCGTAAGACGTGAGACAGTTGAGTGGTTGAAAACGTATATCATAAATAAAGGTGTTTCGGTTTTGGCTGGGACGTACATTAATATATGTGATAAGTCTGATGAAAATCACTTGTCTGCTCCACTGACGTTGCTCTGGCCTTTGCCTAAATCGGCGTCGAAAGTGTTTCTTGCTTCCCTGCGGAAGAAAAAATTGGGTTCCGATAAAGACTATGATGCGTTACAGCGGGGGCATGTTCTTGAGTTCTCGAGAAATAAAAAATATCGCTCTATCGCATTAGAAGAATTTTTTCGACCGTCTGCTTTACCGTTGAAGCCCTTATTTAATTCAGGGGAACTCGCAAGCAAACTAGAAAGTGTTATCGGATTCGAGCCGTCGGCCGATGTTATTACTCATCTATTCACAGAGGCAAAGCTCCCTCTCAAGTATCTTTTGGAATTAATATGCTCTGAGGCTTTCTTGGTCTCCAGTCCGGCTAATTACATTCAAATGGGGGAGGACCTTAAGGCAATGTGGCGTAGATTTGGCCGGCCAGCGGAAATTGATGAGGTTTTTAGCGATCTTAAGGCATTGTCCGAGAAACTCTCGATCACTGGTAATGGGGCTGAGGCACGAAGATCAATTCTCGCGGTACCTGCAGCCACATCGCGTTCTGCCGACTATTGGTTCGCTGGACAGTCCGGATTCTTGGCTGCGGGTACAACAACGGTATTCTGCAATAGTATAGATGGTAAAACTCTCGTAGGTGGGAGCTGTTTTATCGGGCAGGGAAGTTGGAAGTCTGAAGAGACTACAATGGGTTATCTTGCCAAGATAACTCCTTATCACGGATGGTCTAAGGGGATTTATTACAACAATAGAGATGATGCTTTAAGTAAGAATGATCAAGCATTGGTGATTGCAGACGTGGATCCGCATAATATGCTCGAAGGTAAACCTCGTGCTCAGACGATGCCGTCTCCACTTCAGCTTGTAGCTTATTTGCCTTTGGTCGAGTCTATTGACTGGGAACGTACGCAATCAAATTTACTTAAAGTTCTTTCCATTTCCCTACCCGAAAGCGTTCTTGCTTCAAAAGAAAAAAGCAAAAAGCGTCCGCAAGACGAGGGTGAATTCTGGAAGGCGGTTGGGCGATCCAAAGACACGCTTGATGAGACAAATCTTGGTGACCTGTGGCGGAAATTTCCCGATGCGACTCCGCTTTTGTCTCGCGCAAAGGCTCATCATAATAATGGGGATATGCAACCGAACGCACCAAAAGGCTCTCTTGGGCTATTCGCCGCGCCTGCATTTTATGACTGGATCGATGTGAGTTTAACGTTGACGGAGCATCAGGAACTTCCATCAATCGCTGTCCACCCATGGAAGGCCCCCGAAGATTAAGTGCCTGTTGCGATACCTTGCAACCGAATATAAAACAGCCCGCGAATGCGGGCTGTTTTGGGTTAGGCTGCGAGTAGATCGGCTAAAGAAATTTCACGTGCGGCAGATGCCAGATCGGAATGAGCAAGGCTTGAATGAAACGGACCGAACCGTGGTACGTCGAGTCTGGATAGAGCATCCCCGATCCCACCTTTCTGATAGCTGACGGCAAGTATCCGTGCGCCTATAGCTATGAGTTGATCTGTAACGGCATTCCACTCTTCGTCTAACGTAAGCCCTACAGCCCTCAGGGCCGCATTTTTGGCTTCGTCTGCTCGCTGCTTGGCGTTTGAGATTTGCGTTTCAAGGGAGTCAAGTTCCGCCTGTAAAGCCACGAGGATGAGCTCCTGCCTTCTAACGTGCTCATCTGTGGTTGCGAGTTGCTTGGCCGCCTTCTGAATTTCACCGTTGGCAGCTTTCTCGCCTTCGCTGTCGCCACTGGCGAGACTTCTGGCATACAGACTCGCAGCGTCTCTTTCTGCTTGCTGCGCTTTTTCCAGGGATTGCTCCGCATCCGTCTGAATCGTCAGAAGGCGCTCATTCAAGTGCGACTGTGTCCGTTCTAACGCTTCGACCTCAGCAGCAGTTTCGGACATGGTTTGGATCGACTGCGATTTGATCTCGTCAACCTGCTCCATGCGTTCTAAGTACGCGATCTTTTTATCGATACGTTCAATTTCGGATGGGATGTCTCGTAAGCGGCTGTTGGCAGATGATAGTCGCTCCATAGCTTCACGCCCCTCAGGGCTTCCTATCATGTTGCCGTTCGGGCTGTAGTTGCTGGGGGCGTTGCGCCATTCGGCCTCCAGAACAGTAAGACTGTTTTCGATGGTTTCGCGCTCAGCGACCAGAGCGGCTCGTTGCTGTTTCAATTCATTCATTTTCATGTTTATGGTCCGTGATGAGATTTGATTACGTTGATTTGGCTGGCGAGGCCGGGAGTGAGCCGGCGTTACCTCGATTAGCTGAGATGCCCTCAGGCAGCCCGAGCCTCGCTGTTATCCGTTCCCGGAATTGCCTTCACGATGTAGCAGCGCTGTTGGCCTAAGCCGGGCAATCGCACCAGACTCGATGCCTTGCCGTCGCTGCTCGGCTCCAGCACACCGCGTTGCAAGAGTTCCTTGTTTACTGCGGTAAGGTTCATGCCCCGGAATATCTCCGAGCGCCAGGCCTCGGTCAGCACGTAATAAGTGTTGGTGGTATGCATGGTGTCGCCCATGCCGTGTTCCATGGTCTTGCGAAAACCCAGGCGGTCGATGGTGCGGGGGCCGTGTTCATCGATCTTGGCGGCAGTGGACTCCCATCGCGTGAACCGGCTTTCTCCGAAGCGCTCGATCACCTGGCGTAGTCGGGCCATGATGGCTTCGCCCTCCAGGTTGCCCGCGCCACCCCGTTCAGCCAGCCATCCATGCAAGCAAACCCGGGCAGCAGTCGTGGCAGTGCCATCCGGCCAGCCGGTGACACCAAAGGCTGTCGCCAACTCGCCCGCCGCAGCGGCGAGGCCGAAGCGCAGGGCCGCACGTTGAGCTTGACCGCTGGCCGTGGCGGGTAGGTTTTGGGTGATGAATTGATCCAGGGTGCGACGAACGATCATCGACCACCTCAGCATCTCGCCGGGCTCACTCAGGGCTTTCAGGAAGGCGGTGAGGGGCGTGCCGTAGAACTTGGCTACGCGAGCCTTGAGCGCATCGGAGAGGGCGGCGGCATCCTCAAAACCGTTCAGCACATCAAACATGCCGAGCCCCTTGCTTGCGTCCGCTGGCACGGCAAGCATGCGGACCTCCATACCGGCTTTCAGCTCCTTGTTGGCCTCGGCCATGTGCTGCGCCAAAGTCTTTTCGCCGGTCGAGAGAAACAGCAAGCGCCACTCCTGCACCTGTCGGCCCGCTTGTCCTCGATCATTGGCCCGGGCTTTACCTGTGCCGTTGCCGAGCATGTAGACCGTCTCGCCAATGATGCGGGCGTCGCACATGCCGATTTCATCCAGCACCAGAAGCCCGTCTGAGTGCGCGGCGGCGATGGACTCCAGAGCGTTGTCTGTAGAGCGCCACGAACGCACCAGGCGCGGGCCGCCATAAACCGAGGCGGCTACCTGCAAGTGGGTGGTTTTGCCGCCCGAGCTGTCGCCGTAGAAGTGGAAGCCGCCCGACTCATGGCCCAGCAAGTTCAGCAGAGGGCCCGCAAAGGCCACACTAACGACAAACGCTAAGCGGTGATTGCCAACGCACAGGGCCCCGATCTGCTGCTGCCATTGCTCCAGGGAGCCCGCCTCGCTGATCGGCGGGAGCTGGGCACCGGCCTCGTAGAAGTGCAGGTGTTCTTCGTGCGATCCAATCTGTTGCTCGGGCAAAAGGAAGGCGTTGCCGTGCCAGCCCAGTCGCGTCACCAGACGGGCCCGCTGTGCGCTGTCAAAGCCGCCGAGGTAGCTCTGCAAGTCGTTGCGTGCGTTACGTCCCGAACGGCTTCCGGCGAGACGTAAGCCCATGTCCACCAAGGGGCCTAGAACGTCTTTACCGAAGTCGCCGGTCATGGTCCTGGCCGGAATGTTCCAGCGTTTCTTGGCGCCGTCTGGATCGTCGAACTCGACCAGCAGGCCCCAGTTATGGCCCTTCTCGTCACGGGTGCGGGCGATGATTTCCAGGGGTGAGCACACCGGGCGTGCCTCACCATCATCACCGGCATAAAACACCCCTTCGGGCGTCAGGCGGAAGCCACTGGGCATCAGGTCATTTTTCGATTTCGCCGGGCGCTTGGTCGCTGTCTTTGTCTTGATGGGCTCCTCTGTTTTTTCGTCCGCCGTGTTCACGAAAAACTCACCGCTGCGCACCAGCTCGGCAACGTGGTCAGCGGTCCAGCCCTTGGTCAGTGCGTCGGCAGCGTCGTCGCCTTCTAGCCACTTGCCGCCTTTAGCGAATGAGGGATTGCCGTCCTTGGTGGTGGGCTTGCGCTTGAACACCTCAAGTGACACTCGCTGTACTGACTCCGCGCCCAGTTCAAGCAGCTTCGGCTCGATGGCGTCCATGCACGCTTTACCGCTGACATCGTTGTCCGGCCAGAGCAGCACCGACCGCCCTTTGAGCGGCAACAGGTCGGCCTTGTGCCAGGAGTTCGAACCGTTCGGCCAGCAGGTGGCCACGTACTCAGACATCAACCCAGTGGCGGCGTCTGCGGCCTTCTCGCCTTCACACAGCACCACCGGGGCGTCGATACGCTGGGCCAATTCATCCAGGCGCAGCAAGGGGCGTGGTTCAGGCAGGCCCTGCCAGCGCCATTGAGTTGTTTGGCCATCGGAGCGTTTGCACCAGGTCAGCGGGGCAAAGACCTTTCTCGGCTTACCGTCTTCGTCCGGACCCAGGTCGAAGCGATACAGCACCATGACCGGCTGACCTTGAGCGTCGCGGTAGATCCACACCTTGGATGGTGCGCCGTGTTGTCGGTGTTTGGCCGGGCACTTGCTCATGGCCTCTGCTGGGATTGGCTGGATGGCGATCCACTCGGGCGACTTACTTTTGGCCGGTGTGGGTTTGGCCTGAGCTGTTCCAGCAGAAACGCTCAGCAGCTCCGCGAGCTTGTTGCAGGCTTCCACATCTGTGCCACCGTCGAGGTAGCGCACCAGGTCAATCAGGTCGCCGCCCTTGTCGCCGGTGGCAAAGTCCGCCCAGGTACCTTTGCTCAGGTTGACCTTGAGTGAGCCAGCGCGCTTGTCGGTGCGCGTGGGGTTCGGTGCGGTGTATTCCTTGCCTCCGTCTACGCGTTTGCCGTTGGGCAGCCAGTGGGCCAGCACGCGGCCAATGTCCTTGAGAGCGGCGCTTTTTACGTCGGCAAAGCTGGGCCGTTTTGAGGCGTTGCTGGTGCGTTGGGTCATTGCTCGGCCCTCGACACGAAGAGTGAGTCGTTCACATCGTCGAGGAGCGCCTTGGCCATCTCGCCGAGGTAGAGCGCACACCAGCTATAACGCTCGCCTTTATCGCTCATGGCCGCGTCAAGAGTGAGCTGGTTGCTGTAGTGCTGAAGGAGTGAAATCGTTTCGAGCGCGTCCTCGATCGACACTCCTGCATTGACTCGAAACAGGCATTGGCCGTTGGTGCTGCCGAAAAAAGATGCCCGGCCCAAGGTGGTTTGAGTGCTCATAGCGCACCGCCTTTCTGGTCCAGAGGAACAGAAGAAGCATCACCGTGCAGTGTGAGTGTTTTGATCAGGCCCAGGGTGCCGCGAACGTCCCAAATAACCGAGGCAATAACGTGATTGGAGAGACGTGACTGATCACCTTCGAAGTGATCTTCGAGCAGCGTCAGTACGGAGTCTGCACGCTCAATCGCGCAGGTGATGGCGTCGATAGGGATACCGGCTTCAACGTCATTGCTGACGCACAATAGGTCTTCGGGTAGGGCAAGGCTGCGCAGAGTGCTCATTGGGCACCCCCTGCGCTTTCCAGGGCGCGAGCCTTGGCCATGTGGGTGTTGTAGCGAGAAAGGCGTGTAGCGAGGCTGGAGTTGGCGTGTAAAGCGGCGAGAGCCATTGCCCTATGGGCAGCGGCGCGAATTTTGGACGGATTGAGGGCGTGCATGGGTGGAGCTCCTTTGTCTGGGGAGCTGCCACGATTTGCGGCCAAGCAAATTAGGGTGGCAGCTGTACGCGGGTTGGCCGACCGGGGACAAAGGATCCCGGCACACCCGAAGGTGTCCCGCGCACAGCCGCCATAACTCGAGGTAGCGGGCACAAAAAAAGCGCCTGCTATCGGATGGTGGGCGCCTGTGCGCCTCTGTCTGTTCGGACGGCCAAGTCCGGTCACTGAATTTGCAGTGACGGCCAGAGAGTAGCTCCCGATTTTTGAAAGTGCAACTGCAGTGATGGCTTGCAGATTGTTCAGGTGCGGCATAAATTGTTCGTGCATGTAGATTTACCTCAACGCCTCCGGATCGCCCCCGGGGGCGTTTTCATTTCAGGCATGAACTTCCCGGCGCAGGGAAAGCAGAGGAAGGAAGTCGCCCTCGATGCAGGAGCGTGCGTCTTCGTAGGCATCGATCTGCTGGCCTTCATCGACGATGACGGCGTGAGGGGGCATGCTGGGCAACGCGAGCGCGCACCAGGTGCCGTCAGCCCAACTCATCACGGCCACTACGTGGTTTCGTCTGGCCTGCTCGGTTCGGTAGCGCTCCAGGCGTTGCATGCATCGCGATGAAAAACCGATTTTTCGAAGCACGGAGAAGGGCTGCAGGACGGCTCGGTGAGCTATGCGCTTTTTCATGCGGCCACCTGATCGCGTGCTGCGATGCGTGCTCGTGCCCAGGCTTGTACTTCGGAGAGAACCCACGCAACGGGCGCGCCGCGAGCGTTGCTGTTGCTGAGCTTGACCGGCTGCGGGAAACCACAGTCGGAGCGCTGCATGAGTTTGTAGATGGTCGAGCGCTTCATGCCTACGATGCCCTCAACTTCGCGCATGCGGATCAGGGTCGAGGCGGCATCAAACAATGAGGGGGCGTTGGCGGGTGCTTTGCGGGAAATTTCGGTTACGGAGGTTTTCATAGGTATTGCTCTCGCTTGATTTGGACTGGCGAGAGCAATGGTCTAGGGATTAATTAGTGGTGAGCAGTTCACTTCCAATTGAAATTTCAGTTACACCACGAAATTGCGTTTGAGAATGGCCTCAATGCTCTTGCGAGTCAGCGCTTTTTCGGTTTCGAGAGTGACCCACTCAGGGCGTTGTTTGGGTGGTTTGGCGACCTCACGCGTTAGCCAGGCATGCACCGCCGTTGCGACGTTACGTTCTGACATCCCTGCCGACAGGTAGTGACGTGACTGTTTTACTATCGCGGCATCTCGAGCGTTAGTTTCCTCGCTACGCTGCATGCTGCTGATGATTCCGCCTTTTTTGCGAATGGCGTTCTTAATCGCTCGGTCGGCAATGGGTCTCAGTTCATCGTCGCGTAGGCAGGGTAGGGAAGTGATCGGTTCCAGATAGAGTGCGTATTGATCCAGCGCATCGATGCGTATGTTTGGATCGACCTGCATCTCCACGAACTGACGGTAGAGGTCCCTGGGCCAGTCAGTGGGAGGTGCAGAGGCATGCGACCAAGCCTCTTGATCAACTGTTTGCATCCAGTTGGCTAATGTCCCCAGCGCTTTTATGGCGCAAGCCATGATGTACGCGGTATGCGCGTCGCGCTCCGAAGCGGACTCATGTTTGCTGTACTGACGGACCCAATGCGCGAGGCGTCCCCTAGTATCGGTTGAGGCATATTGAAAAATGGTCTCCTCGTGGATCGACGTATGGATGCACATGCTCGCGAGATCTCTATCGATATCATCGCGATGAATGCGCAGCCAGCACTGGTCGATCATGTGGCAGGCGTCAGCGATCTGTTCACGGCAGAGATCATAGAGCGGTTGTGCTGAGAGATATTTGAGCAGGCTGCGGCTTAACACCGAATGCAATGTGAGGTGGTGATCAACCATTGCCGAGTGTCTCAGGCGTTGTGTAACGAAGAGTCCCACGCCCTGTGCTTGAAGGGTGGAGCCAGCGAAAGTCGCGTGGTAGGCACGGTTGCAGACAGTTTGCCCGCAGCGCCAGGGCATTGATTTTGGCGTTACACGCCGAGGCCGCGTTACATCTGAGGTTCGCTAGGCTGTTCAACTGTGTAACGGTCGTGAAAGCCAATGAAACCGGGCGTTTGGCTATGGGCGTTACACGAGTAACACTAGTTACACCGCTTTTTGAGAGGGACAGGGTATGTACTCTCATACCGCCTTTCCAAACTGACCTTGGACCACATTGTCAGTCTCTAAGGCATCAAGGTGATCTGCATACCACTGCATCATCTGAATGCGTTGTTCAAGGTACTGGGCTTTGTTGTAGACCCCTGAGATTCCTTCCTCCTTATGGGCCAGCTGTGCCTCAACGTGCTCCTTGGGCCAGCCATGTTCTCGCAGCAGTGTGCTTGCTGTGTGCCGGGTACCGTGGCCCACGAGGCGGCCTTTATATCCGATGGTAGCGAAGACTTTGTTGATCGTGTTTTCACTGATAGTCGGGTTCTTGGCGCCCACTCCGGGGAACAGCCAGCGGCTGCGGCCAGTCAGGCAATGGAGTTCCTTTAGTGCGGCAATGGCTTGATGGGGTAGAGGGCACACGAAGTCTCGGCGCATCTTCATCTTTGCCGCAGGTGTCGTCCAAGTGGCCTTATCGAGGTCGAACTCTTTCCATTCAGCCAGGCGAACCATGCCCGGTCGTGAGGCTGTCCAGATGCAAAGCCATGCTGCTGTTCGTGCCGTCAGTCTGCTGGGGGTGTTTTTAAGTGCGGTGAGGAACTCGCCTAGCTCAGGTTCTAGTAGGTGCGGGTGCTGTTGAGTTTTTGGCGCTTGGGCAGCTATATCCCGAAGCCGGCTTCCCGGGTCGTTCTCGGTGAGCCCTAACCCGATAGCCCGCCCAAATATCTGGTTGATCCAGGTGCGGCACTTTTCCGCTACGTTGTGTGCATCTCGGGCTTCGATGGATGCTTGGAGTTCGGCGCAATCGGTACGGGTGATGTCGTCGAGCGGTTTGTCTCCCAGTGCCGGGAGAATGTCCTTGTCGAGGTAGGTGCGGATTTTGTTGAGCGTTGAGGGAGCCAGTCCCTTTTCTTCTTTTGCCTTTAGCCAGGCGTCAGCAGCTGCTCTGAAGGTTCGTGTCTTGGCTGCATCTATGGCGGCCTTGGCAGACCGCTTTTGCTCAAGGGGATCAATTCCGCTGCTTATGGTCTTGCGCAGTTCGGCGGCTTTTTCCCGGGCCAATGCACCGCTCACCTCGGGGTAACCCCCTAGCCCCATCCAGGCCCAATTGCCCGCAGGGCGTTTGTAACGGAGCTGCCAGGATTTACCACCATCAGGCTTGACCCTGAAGTACAGGCCATTTCCGTCAAGCTCGCGATACTCCTTTGCTTCAGGTTCCAGCCCTGTAAGCGTCGTGTCAGCGAGAGGGCGGCGCTTGATGTCTGCGCGCTTCATCCTTGTATCCCAAAGTTCGGTATTTTTCTCAGGATACAAGCAGGGATACAGGGATACAACGGATAGGGGGAGACTGGGGTAGATAGATAGGCACAAAAAAACCGGCCAAGTGGCCGGTTTCTTTGGGTCTGAGGGGCTGTTGGAGACTCTCAGATACTGCTGTTTGGTGCCCCGAGGGAGACTCGAACTCCCACTTCTTGCGAAAACGGATTTTGAATCCGCCGCGTCTACCAATTCCGCCATCAGGGCTCAATGGCGGCGAAGTATAGAGAGGCGCTTACCGTTGGTCAATCGGCTTTCATGGTCAATTTTTGCTTAATCCGCTAAACTTTCCGGCCCTGCTAGACGAACCCCATCATGCGCGTTGCTGACTTTACCTTCGAGCTTCCTGATTCGCTGATCGCCCGCCATCCACTGGCCGAGCGTCGCGGCAGCCGTCTGTTGACCCTGGATGGGCCAACCGGCGCCTTGGCCCACCGTCAATTCACTGATTTGCTTGAGCATTTGCGCCCGGGCGATCTGATGGTGTTCAACAATACCCGGGTGATTCCGGCACGTCTGTTCGGTCAGAAGGCTTCCGGCGGCAAGCTGGAAATCCTCGTCGAGCGGGTGCTGGACAGCCACCGTGTGCTGGCCCATGTGCGCTCCAGCAAGTCGCCCAAGCCTGGGTCGAAGATCCTCATCGACGGCGGTGGCGAAGCCGAGATGCTGGCGCGCCATGACACGCTCTTCGAGCTGGGCTTTGCCGAAGAAGTGCTGCCGCTGCTGGACCGGGTCGGGCACATGCCGTTGCCTCCTTATATAGACCGTCCGGATGAAGGCGCCGATCGCGAGCGTTACCAGACCGTGTACGCCCAGCGCCTGGGCGCGGTGGCGGCACCGACCGCAGGGCTGCATTTCGACCAGCCGCTGCTGGAGGCCATTGCCGCCAAGGGCGTGGAGACCGCGTTCGTCACCCTGCACGTGGGGGCTGGTACCTTCCAGCCGGTGAGGGTCGAGCGCATCGAAGATCACCATATGCACCATGAGTGGCTGGAAGTCGGCCAGGACGTGGTGGATGCAGTAGCTGCGTGCCGGGCTCGCGGTGGCCGGGTGGTGGCAGTGGGCACCACCAGCGTGCGCTCCCTGGAAAGCGCTGCGCGCGATGGCGTGCTCAAGCCGTTCAGTGGCGACACCGACATCTTTATCTACCCGGGCCGGCCGTTCCATGTGGTCGATGCCCTGGTGACCAACTTCCATCTGCCGGAATCCACGCTGTTGATGCTGGTTTCGGCGTTCGCCGGCTATCCCGAAACCATGGCCGCCTATCGCGCCGCGGTGGAAAATGGATACCGCTTTTTCAGCTACGGTGATGCGATGTTCATCACCCGTAATCCCGCGCCGACCGCTCCCAAGGATCTGGCCCCCGAGGAAACTGTATGAGTCGCACTTGTCGTATGTCCTTCGAGCTCCTGGCCACTGATGGCAAGGCTCGTCGCGGTCGCCTGACCTTCCCCCGCGGCACGGTGGAAACCCCGGCCTTCATGCCGGTGGGCACCTATGGCACGGTCAAGGGCATGCTGCCGCGGGATATCGTCGCTACCGGCGCCGAAATCATCCTCGGCAACACCTTCCACCTGTGGCTGCGCCCGGGTACGGAAGTGATCAAGGCCCACGGTGACCTGCATGATTTCATGCAGTGGAAAGGCCCGATTCTGACCGACTCCGGTGGCTTCCAGGTGTTCAGCCTGGGGGCCATGCGCAAGATCAAGGAAGAGGGCGTGACCTTCGCCTCGCCGGTGGACGGCGCCAAGGTGTTCATGGGCCCGGAAGAGTCGATGCAAGTGCAGCGCGACCTGGGTTCGGACATCGTGATGATCTTCGACGAATGCACGCCGTACCCGGCTGATGAAGACGTGGCGCGAATCTCCATGGAGCTGTCCCTGCGCTGGGCCCAGCGCTCGAAGAATGCCCACGGCGACAACACCGCGGCGCTGTTCGGTATCGTCCAGGGCGGCATGCACCAGGACCTGCGCATGCGTTCCCTGGAGGGCCTGGACAAAATCGGCTTCGACGGCCTGGCCATTGGTGGCCTGTCGGTGGGCGAGCCCAAGCATGAAATGATCAAGGTCCTGGACTACCTGCCAGGCCAGATGCCAGCCGACAAACCTCGTTACCTTATGGGAGTTGGCAAGCCGGAAGATCTGGTTGAGGGTGTGCGCCGCGGTGTGGACATGTTCGATTGCGTGATGCCAACCCGCAATGCCCGCAATGGGCATCTGTTCATCGATACAGGCGTGCTGAAGATCCGTAACGCGTTCCATCGCCATGATGATTCGCCGCTGGACCCAACTTGTGATTGCTACACCTGCCAGAACTTCTCCCGTGCTTATCTGCACCACTTGGACAAGTGTGGGGAAATGCTCGGGAGTATGCTCAATACCATCCATAATTTGCGCCATTACCAGCGTCTTATGGCTGGTTTGCGCGAGGCTATTCAACAAGGTACATTGGCCGCCTTTGTCGATTCCTTCTATGCCAAACGCGGGTTACCCGTGCCGCCTTTAGAATAAGTTCTAAAGACGTTAAGACACTAATTCTGAAATTATCGGAGTGTTAAATGAGCTTTTTGATCCCTGCCGCGTATGCGGACGCCGCTGCACCTGCCGCTGCTGGTCCTGCCGGCACTGGTTTCGAGTGGATTTTCCTGGTCGGCTTCCTGGTTATCTTCTATCTGATGATCTGGCGCCCACAGGCCAAGCGCGCCAAAGAGCAGAAGAACCTGCTGGGTAGCCTGCAGAAAGGCGACGAAGTTGTGACCACCGGCGGTATTGCCGGCAAGATCAACAAAGTGACCGACGACTTCGTGGTTCTGGAAGTGTCGGACTCCGTTGAACTGAAGTTCCAGAAGGGCGCGATCGCTGCCACGCTGCCAAAAGGCACGCTGAAAGCGATCTAAGTTTCATCTTTTACCAATCGACGGGGCGCGCAAGGCGCCCCGCGTCATAAACGGGCGGCGTGATGCTGAACAAATATCCTCTGTGGAAGTACCTACTGATCCTGGCGGTGCTGGCGATCGGTTTTATTTATTCCGCTCCCAATCTATACCCTGATGATCCGGCCATTCAGGTCAGCGGCGCGAGTACCGCGTTGCAGGTCACTCAGGCGGATCTGGATCGTGCGAGCAAAGCGCTCACCGACGCCGGCATCAACGTCAAGGCTTCTTCCATTGCCGCCAACGGCAAGGGTGGCCTGCTGCGCTTGACCAACAAGGAAGACCAGCTTCCGGCCAAGGATGTAGTGCGCAAGGCGCTGGGCGATGACTATGTGGTGGCGTTGAACCTGGCGCAAACCACTCCGCAATGGCTGCGCAACCTCGGTGCGCACCCGATGAAACTGGGTCTGGACTTGTCCGGTGGTGTGCACTTCCTGCTGGAAGTGGACATGGACAAAGCCCTCGACGCCCGCCTGAAAGTCTATGAAGGCGACGTCAAGAGCCTGCTGCGCAAAGAGCGCCTGCGCTATCGCAGCCTGCCGCAGCTCAATGGCGCCATCCAGCTGGGCTTCAGCGATGAAGACAGCCGTGAGCAGGCCCGTTCGCTGATCCGCAAGAACTTCAATGATTTCGATATCGTACCGGCCGACCTCAATGGCCAACCGGTGCTGCGTCTGGCGATGACCCCAGCCAAGCTGGCGGAAATCCGCGAATACTCCATCAAGCAGAACTTGACCACCGTGCGTAACCGGGTCAACGAGCTGGGTGTGGCCGAGCCTCTGGTTCAGCGCCAGGGTGCCAACCGTATCGTGGTTGAGCTGCCGGGCGTGCAGGACACCGCTGAAGCCAAGCGGATCCTGGGCAAGACCGCCAACCTGGAGTTCCGTCTGGCCGCCGAGCCGGGTGCTTCCAAGGCGACTTCCGAGTCCTTCGAATTCCGTGAGGGCAATCGTCCTCCAGCGCAGATCGAGCGTGGCCTGATCATCACCGGTGACCAGGTGACCGATGCCCAGGCTGGTTACGACGAGCATGGCCGCCCACAGGTGAACATCAAGCTTGATGGCCACGGTGGCGAGCTGATGAACCGTTCGACCCGCAGCAACGTCGGCCGCAGCATGGCGGTGATCTTCATCGAGCAGAAGCCGATCACCACCTATACCAAGCAGGTGGTCGACGGCGTCGAGAAGGACGTGCCGGTCCAGGCGTTCAAGGAAGAGAAGAAGATCATCAGCCTGGCGACCATTCAGTCGCCGCTGGGCAGTCAGTTCCGTATCACTGGCCTCAATGGCCAGGGCGAGTCCTCCGAACTGGCGCTGCTGTTGCGTGCCGGTGGTCTGGCGGCGCCGATGTACTTCGCTGAAGAGCGCACAATCGGTCCGAGCCTGGGTGCTGACAACATCACCAAGGGTATCGATGCGTCGCTGTGGGGCATGCTGTTCGTGTCGCTGTTCATCATCGCCATCTACCGCTTCTTCGGGGTGATCGCCACTGTGGCGCTGGCCTTGAACATGGTGTTGCTGCTGGCCCTGATGTCCCTGCTGGGGGCTACGCTGACCCTGCCGGGTATCGCCGGTATCGTGCTGACCATGGGCATGGCGGTGGACGCCAACGTGCTGATCTTCTCGCGGATACGTGAAGAGATCGCCGCCGGCATGACCGTGCAGCGAGCAATCAACGAAGGCTTCGGCCGGGCATTCACCGCGATTCTGGACTCCAACCTGACCACATTGCTGGTGGGTGGCATCCTCTTTGCCATGGGCACCGGCCCGGTCAAGGGCTTTGCGGTGACCATGTCCCTCGGGATCTTTACCTCGATGTTCACGGCCATCTGGCTGACCCGCGCGATGGTCAACCTGATCTTCGGCGGTCGTGACTTCAAGAAGTTGTGGATTTAAGGGGCTGCCATGTTACGTACTATTAACTTCATGGGCGTGCGCAACGTTGCGTTCGGCGTCACTGTGCTCCTTACCGTCCTGGCGTTGTTCAGCTGGTTCCATAAGGGCTTGAACTACGGTCTGGACTTCACCGGCGGTACGCTCATCGAGCTGACCTACGAACGTCCGGCAGACGTGATGAAGGTGCGTTCACAACTGAACGACGCCGGTTATCACGAAGCCATCGTGCAGAGCTTCGGTGCGACCACCGACCTGCTGGTGCGGATGCCGGGCGAAGACCCGCAGCTGGGCCACCAGGTGGCGGCCGCCCTGCAGAAGGTCGGTGGTGACAACCCGGCGCAGGTCAAGCGCGTCGAGTTCGTGGGTCCGCAGGTGGGTGAAGAGCTGCGCGACCAGGGTGGCCTCGGCATGCTCATGGCGCTGGGCGGCATCCTCATCTACCTGGCGTTCCGCTTCCAGTGGAAGTTCGCGGTCGGTGCCATCGTCTCGCTGATCCACGACGTGATCGTGACCGTGGGTATCCTGTCGTTTTTCCAGATCACCTTCGACCTGACGGTGCTGGCGGCGGTACTGGCGATCATCGGTTACTCGCTCAACGACACCATCGTGGTGTTCGACCGGGTGCGTGAGAACTTCCGTGTGCTGCGCAAGGCCAGTCTGATCGAGAACATCAACATCTCGACCACCCAGACCCTGCTGCGCACCATGGCCACTTCGATCTCCACCCTGCTGGCGATCGTGGCCCTGCTGTTCTTCGGTGGCGACAACCTGTGGGGCTTCTCCATCGCCCTGTTCGTCGGTGTATTGGCGGGTACCTACTCGTCGATCTACATCGCCAACGTGGTGCTGATCTGGCTGAACCTGAACAGTGAAGACCTGATTCCTCCGGCCAATACCGAGAAGGAAGTGGACGACCGTCCTTGATGGCCTGACCTGTTCCGGCTGTCAGTTAAAAAGGCGCGAGTGTTGAACTCGCGCCTTTTTTTTTGCTCCAAGGCTGGGAGAAGCGCGGGCTTTTGACCCGCATGTATGGTCAGGAGGTTCACGTGAACAAGTCGTTGCTGGTTGGTGCGGTATTGGGTGCTGTCGGTGTCACCGCCGGGGGTGCTGTTGCCACCTACAGCCTGGTTAAAAGCGGCCCTGAGTATGCGCAAGTGCTGGCCGTTCAGCCGGTCAAGCAACAGATCAAGACCCCGCGGGAGGTCTGCAAGGATGTCGCCGTGACCCGGCAGCGCCCGGTCAAGGATGAGCATCAGATCCTGGGCACCGTGGCTGGCGCAGTGGGCGGTGGCCTGTTGGGCAGCATGATCGGTAATGGCAATGGCAAGAAACTCGCCACGGTTGCCGGTGCTGTTGGTGGGGGCTATGCGGGGAACAAGGTGCAGGAAGGCATGCAGGAGCGTGATACCTACACCACTACGCAGACTCGCTGTAACACGGTCAATGACATCAGTGACAAGATCGTTGGTTATGACGTGAAGTACGACCTGGGTGGCAAGCAGGGCCAGGTGCGTATGGATCGGGATCCGGGCAACCAGATTCCGGTGGATAAAGAAGGGCGCCTGATTCTCGGTCAGAACCAGAATCAGCCCGGCCAGTAACCCTCAACTGCAGGGGCTGTTTGCCGGCGAAGGCGATCTCAAGGTCCCATTCGCCGGCAAGCTGGCTTCTACGGCAATTGCGGGCATAAAAAAAGCACCCCTCGGGGTGCTTTTTTTGTCGCTGGTGCTTAGCGCTTCAGCGAAGCCGGCAGGTGCGGCTGGATGGCGGTCAGGACTGCCTTGAAACATTTGGTGTTGCCGGCCACGACGTGGCCTTTTTCCAGGAAGTCGTGACCGCCGGTGAAGTCGCTCACCAGGCCGCCGGCTTCCTGGATCAGCAGGGCGCCTGCTGCCATGTCCCATTCGGACAGGCCCGATTCCCAGAAGGCGTCAAAGCGACCGGCGGCGACGTAGGCCAGGTCCAGGCTTGCTGCGCCAGCGCGACGGATGCCTGCAGTCTGGCCAACCAGGGCGCGGAACATGCCCAGGTAGTTGTCCAGGTTGTCCATCTGGTCGTCACGGAAGGGGAAGCCGGTGCCCAGCAGGGCGCCGTCCAGGCTGGTGCGGCCGCTGACTCGCAGGCGACGACCGTTCAGCTGGGCACCGCGGCCACGGCTGGCGGTGAATTCTTCCTGGCGAACCGGGTCCAGAACCACGGCGTGTTCCAGGCGGCCACGGTATTTGCAGGCGATGCTCACGGCAAAGTGCGGGATGCCGCGCAGGAAGTTGGTGGTGCCGTCCAGCGGATCGATGATCCACAGGTAGTCTTCGCCTTCGCCGCTGCCGGCGTGCAGGCCGGTTTCTTCGCCGAGGATGGCGTGGGTCGGGTAGGCTTTGCGCAGCGCGTCGATGATCTTCTGCTCGGCAGCGCGATCAACTTCGGATACGTAGTCTTTGGCGTCTTTTTCGTCGACCTTGATGGTATCCAGGCGCTCGATGGAGCGGAAAATCAATTCACTGGCGCTGCGGGCGGCGCGCAGCGCGATATTCAGCATTGGCTGCATGGATAGGTCACCTAAGGTTGTTAAAGAAAGCCGAGCATTCTAGCAGAAAACTTTTGCAGATGAAGGTCGGCGTTCGCTTTGATTGCATTGATCCGCTGTGTGGCGCATTTCCTCAGCGGGTATTGGCCGCTCTTGTCGCGGGCTCTCAATAAGGCGGCGGAATTGGCAGATGGTTATTTTTGAGGCGGTGGTGCAGCCTGTTCTGTAATATTTGCTCCCCCTTCCCGTGTCCGAGAGCGCCTCCCTTGCTGCAGAACATTCGTGTCGTCCTGGTCAATACCAGTCATCCGGGCAATATCGGCGGGGCTGCGCGTGCCATGAAGAACATGGGCTTGTCGCGGCTGGTGCTGGTGGAGCCGCGGGTATTTCCGTCCCATGAGGCGGATGCGCGGGCTTCTGGTGCCACCGATATTCTCGAAAATGCCCAGGTGGTGGCGACGCTGGAGGATGCTCTGGCGGGTTGCACCCTGGTGTTCGGCACCAGTGCTCGTGATCGGCGCATTCCCTGGCCGCTGCTGGATCCCCGCGAGTCGGGCCTCAAGGTCGTGGAGGAGGCCGGGCAGGGGGCGCAGATCGCTCTGGTGTTCGGTCGTGAAGATTCCGGCCTGACCAATGACGAACTGCAGCGATGTCATTTCCATGTGCATATCCCGTCGGATCCGGAGTTCAGCTCGTTGAACCTGGCCACGGCAGTGCAAGTGCTGACCTATGAAGTGCGCATGTCCTGGTTGGCAGCCCAGGGCCAGCCGAGCAAGGTGGAGAAGGATGAGGTGGCGTCGCCGCGCAGTGATGAGCTGGCAACCATGGATGAGCTGGAGCGGTTCTACGAGCACCTGCAGCAAACCCTGGTGGCCATCGACTTCCTCGATCCGGAGAAACCTCGACACTTGATGGCGCGCTTGCGTCGGTTGTACGGTCGCAGCTCGGTCAGCCGGGCCGAAATGAATATATTGCGAGGCATCCTCACGGAAACCCAGAAAGCGGCTCGTGGGGAGCTACAGAAGCGGAAGGATCAGTGATGTTCGAACGTCTGCGTGAAGATATCCAAAGTGTTTTCCATCGTGACCCGGCAGCGCGCAACGCCTTTGAGGTGCTGACCTGCTACCCGGGGATGCATGCGATCTGGATCCATCGCCTGTCCGGCGCCTTGTGGGGGATGGGCTGGAAGTGGCTGGCGCGGCTGGTCTCGAACTTCGGGCGCTGGCTGACCGGGATCGAGATTCATCCGGGGGCCAAGGTCGGTCGTCGCTTCTTTATTGACCATGGAATGGGCATCGTCATTGGTGAAACCGCCGAGATCGGTGATGACGTCACGCTTTACCAGGGGGTGACCCTGGGTGGCACCAGTTGGAATAAAGGCAAGCGCCACCCGACCCTGGAAGATGGTGTGGTGGTGGGGGCTGGCGCCAAGGTGCTGGGGCCGTTCACGGTCGGGGCCGGGGCCAAGGTCGGTTCCAATGCCGTGGTGACCAAGGCGGTGCCGGCCGGTGCGACCGTAGTGGGGATCCCGGGGCGGATCATCATGAAATCCAATGATGAGCAGGAAGCCAAGCGCAAGGCCATGGCGGAAAAGCTCGGCTTCGATGCCTATGGCGTCAGCGAAGACATGCCTGACCCCGTGGCGCGGGCCATTGGTCAGTTGCTTGATCACCTGCAAGCGGTCGATGGTCGTCTGGAGGGGATGTGTGGCGCGCTGAAGGATCTGGGCAGTGACTACTGCGCCAAGGACTTGCCTGCCCTGCGTGAAGAAGACTTTGCTGAAGTCAAGGGCAAGGGCGACTGCCAGGTCGGCTGATGCCCCGCAAACCGGCTTCTCCTGCAGGAGCCGGTTTGCCGGCGAAAAAGCCCCCGAGAGGCCATAAGCGACCCGCGGGTCAGTTGTTGCCATCGCGCTGTGCCATTACGTCGCAGACTTTGCTATGATTCGCGCGCTCTTTTGCGGGTAAATCCGACTAAAGTAGTTGGTCTTATAGTTGACCTGATTACTCGGGTATTGCATACTCGCCTCCATTCCGAAACTCCGTGGTACTTGTCCATGCGACTGACTACTAAAGGCCGATACGCCGTGACCGCCATGCTCGATCTGGCGTTGCACGCGCAACATGGCCCGGTCTCCCTGGCCGATATCTCCGAGCGCCAAGGCATTTCCCTGTCCTATCTCGAACAGCTTTTCGCCAAATTGCGCCGTAGCAATCTGGTGTCCAGCGTCCGGGGTCCTGGTGGCGGCTATCAGCTGTCCCGCGACATGCAGGGGATCCAGGTGGCCCAGGTGATCGATGCGGTGAACGAATCGGTCGATGCAACCAAATGCCAGGGGCTGGGTGATTGCCATGCCGGCGACACTTGCCTGACGCACCATCTGTGGTGCGATCTGAGCCTGCAGATCCACGAATTTCTAAGCGGTATCAGCTTGGCTGACCTTGTCACTCGCCGTGAGGTGCAAGAAGTAGCCCAGCGTCAGGACCAGCGCCGTTGTAATGGCAAGGCGCCGCGCCTGGACAAGATTGAAGCGTCCGCCGTCGAATGACAGCCAAAGAGCTAGCGGCACGCCAGCCAGCCTGATTTAGGAGAGAGTCCATGAAATTGCCGATTTACCTTGATTACTCAGCGACCACCCCGGTTGATCCGCGCGTCGCGCAGAAAATGAGTGAATGCCTGCTGGTCGACGGGAACTTCGGTAACCCGGCGTCCCGCTCCCACGTGTTTGGCTGGAAAGCCGAAGAATCGGTGGAAAACGCCCGTCGCCAAGTGGCCGACCTGGTTAACGCCGACCCGCGTGAAATCGTCTGGACTTCCGGTGCTACCGAATCCGACAACCTGGCAATCAAGGGTGTCGCGCATTTCTACCACACCAAGGGCAAGCACCTGATCACCTCGAAGATCGAGCACAAGGCTGTCCTGGACACCATGCGCCAACTCGAGCGTGAAGGCTTCGAAGTGACCTACATCGAGCCGGGCGAAGACGGCCTCATCACTCCGGCCATGGTCGAAGCAGCCCTGCGTGACGACACCATCCTGGTTTCGATCATGCATGTGAACAACGAGATCGGCACCATCAACGACATCGCTGCCATCGGCGAACTGACTCGCTCCAAGGGCGTGTTGTTCCACGTCGACGGCGCTCAGTCCACCGGCAAGGTCGACATCGACCTGCAGGCCCTGAAGGTCGACCTGATGTCCTTCTCCGCCCACAAGACCTACGGCCCGAAAGGGATCGGCGCGCTGTACGTCAGCCGCAAGCCGCGGGTGCGCCTGGAAGCCACCATGCACGGCGGTGGTCACGAACGCGGCATGCGTTCCGGCACCCTGGCTACTCACCAGATCGTCGGCATGGGCGAAGCCTTCCGCGTGGCCAAGGAAGACATGGCTGCCGAGAACCTGCGCATCAAGGCCCTGAGCGACCGCTTCTACAAGCAGGTCGAGCACCTGGAAGAGCTGTACATCAACGGCAGCATGACTGCCCGCGTACCGCACAACCTGAACCTGAGCTTCAACTACGTTGAAGGCGAGTCGCTGATCATGGCCCTCAAGGACCTGGCAGTGTCTTCCGGTTCGGCCTGTACTTCGGCCTCCCTGGAGCCTTCCTACGTGCTGCGTGCCCTGGGTCGCAACGACGAGCTGGCTCACAGTTCGATCCGCTTCACCTTCGGCCGCTTCACCACTGAAGAAGAAATCGATTACGCGGCGCAGAAAGTCTGCGAAGCCGTTACCAAGCTGCGCGCTCTGTCGCCGCTGTGGGACATGTACAAAGATGGCGTCGATATCTCGAAGATCGAGTGGGCGGCGCACTGAATATAAGTCGCCGCACAGGGTTCTGTAGAGCGTACCGATAACGGCGATTTGCAGAACCCAAGAGCGACTCTCTGATGAGTGAGGATTAAGAATCATGGCTTACAGCGAAAAGGTCATCGACCACTACGAGAACCCGCGCAACGTCGGCAAGATGAACGCGGAAGATCCGGATGTCGGCACCGGCATGGTCGGCGCTCCTGCCTGCGGCGACGTGATGCGCCTGCAGATCAAGGTCAATGAGCAGGGCATCATCGAAGACGCCAAGTTCAAGACCTATGGCTGCGGTTCCGCCATTGCTTCCAGCTCCCTGGCCACTGAGTGGATGAAGGGCAAGACCCTGGATGAAGCCGAAACCATCAAGAACACCCAGCTGGCTGAAGAGCTGGCCCTGCCTCCCGTGAAGATTCACTGCTCGGTACTCGCCGAAGACGCCATCAAGGCTGCCGTACGCGACTACAAGCAGAAGAAAGGCCTGATCTGACCGATCGGCTTTCACAGATTTGGCGACAAGTAAGGAGTCACGATGGCTATCAGCATGACAGAAGCGGCTGCTCAACACGTGCGACGCTCCCTCAACGGGCGCGGCAAGGGTGATGGGATTCGTCTGGGTGTTCGCACCACGGGCTGTTCCGGCCTTGCCTACGTGCTGGAGTTCGTCGACGAGATTGGCGAGGACGATCAGGTATTCGAGAGTCACGGCGAGAAAGTGATCATCGATCCGAAAAGCCTGACCTATCTGGACGGCACCGAACTTGATTTCGTCAAGGAAGGGTTGAACGAAGGCTTCAAGTTCAACAACCCCAACGTGCGCGGTGAGTGTGGCTGCGGCGAAAGCTTCAACATCTGAGGCTTGTCGTGGGTACTCCTTGTCATTTCGCTTTATTTGAGCTGCAACCGAGCTTCCGCCTGGATCTCGAACAGTTGGCCGCGCGCTACCGCGAGTTGGCGCGTGGGGTTCATCCAGACCGTTTTGCCGATGCTTCCGAGCGCGAGCAGCGCCTGGCCCTGGAGCAGTCGGCAAGCCTCAACGAGGCTTACCAGACCCTCAAGAGCCCGCCCAAGCGCGCCCGTTACCTGCTGGCTTTGAATGGCGGCGAGTTGCCGCTGGAAGTCACGGTGCATGATCCGGAGTTTCTTCTGCAGCAGATGCAATGGCGCGAAGAGCTCGAGGATTTGCAGGACAGCGCCGACCTGGCCGGAGTGGCGGCATTCAAGCGTCGGCTCAAGACAGCCCAGGATGAACTGAATGAAAGCTTCGCAGCCTGTTGGGATGATGCGGCGCAACGCGAGCAGGCCGAGCGCCTGATGCGGCGCATGCAGTTCCTCGACAAGCTCACCTACGAAGTGCGCCAGTTAGAAGAGCGCCTCGACGATTAACCCAGTGCCGCTCCGGTCGCACGCCTGATATACAGATAAGTCCAGATAAGCATGGCCCTACTGCAGATCGCCGAACCCGGCCAAAGTCCTCAACCGCACCAGCGTCGCCTGGCTGTGGGGATCGACTTGGGCACTACCAATTCGCTGGTCGCTGCCTTGCGCAGTGGTCTTTCCGAGCCGCTGGCCGACGCGCAGGGGCAGGTGATTCTGCCGTCCGCGGTGCGTTATCACGCCGACCGCGTCGAGGTGGGCGAGTCTGCCCGCCTGGCTGCACCTACCGACCCTTTGAACACCGTGCTTTCGGTCAAGCGCCTGATGGGTCGTGGCCTGTCCGACGTCAAGCAGCTGGGTGAGCAACTGCCCTATCGCTTCGTCGAGGGCGAGTCGCACATGCCGTTCATCGAGACCATCCAGGGGCCGAAAAGCCCGGTGGAGGTATCGGCTGAAGTGCTCAAGGTGCTGCGTCAGCGTGCTGAGGCGGCCCTGGGTGGCGAGCTGGTAGGTGCGGTCATCACCGTTCCTGCCTATTTCGACGACGCCCAGCGTCAAGCCACCAAGGATGCGGCCAAGCTGGCCGGCCTGAATGTGCTGCGTCTGCTCAACGAGCCGACCGCGGCGGCTGTGGCTTATGGTCTGGATCAGCATGCCGAAGGCGTGGTGGCGATCTATGACTTGGGTGGCGGCACCTTCGATATTTCCATTCTGCGCCTGACCGGCGGCGTCTTCGAAGTCTTGGCTACCGGTGGCGATACTGCCCTGGGCGGCGATGACTTCGATCACGCCATTGCCGGCTGGATCATCGAGGGCGCGGGCCTGTCCGCCGACCTCGACCCGGGTACCCAGCGCAGTCTGTTGCAAGCCGCTTGTGCGGCCAAGGAAGCCTTGACCGGCGCCGCGTCCGTGGAAGTGGTGTATGGCGATTGGCGTGCCACCCTGACTCGCGACGCCTTCGACGCCCTGATCGAGCCGATGGTTGCCCGCAGCCTCAAGGCCTGTCGTCGTGCTGTACGCGATTCCAATGTCGAATTGGATGAAGTGCAGGCGGTGGTCATGGTGGGCGGTTCGACCCGTGTGCCGCGTGTGCGTGAGGCGGTGGCTGAAATGTTCGGTCGCCAGCCGTTGACCGAGATCGATCCGGATCAAGTGGTGGCCATTGGGGCCGCGATCCAGGCCGATACCTTGGCCGGCAACAAGCGCGAAGGCGGCGAATTGCTGCTGCTGGACGTGATTCCGCTGTCCCTGGGGTTGGAAACCATGGGCGGGCTGATGGAGAAGGTGATTCCGCGCAACACCACCATTCCGGTTGCCCGTGCCCAGGACTTCACCACCTACAAGGATGGCCAGACGGCCATGATGGTTCATGTGCTGCAGGGCGAGCGCGAGCTGATCAGCGACTGTCGCTCCCTGGCGCGTTTCGAATTGCGCGGCATCCCACCGATGGTGGCCGGTGCGGCGAAGATCCGCGTGACCTTCCAGGTCGACGCCGATGGCCTGCTCAGCGTTTCTGCGCGAGAGCTGGGTTCGGGCGTCGAAGCCAGCATCCAGGTCAAGCCATCCTACGGTCTGACCGACGGCGAGATCGCCAAGATGCTCAAGGATTCCTTCCAGTACGCCGGCGACGACAAGGTGGCCCGTGTACTGCGCGAGCAGCAGGTTGATGCTCAGCGCCTGATCGAGGCGGTGCAAGGTGCCCTGGACGCCGATGGCGAGCGTCTGCTAGACGCCGAAGAGCGCATGGTCATCGAGCTGCAGATGCAGGAATTGAGTGAATTGATGCGTGGCACCGATGGTTATGCCATCGAGCAGCAGACCAAGCGTCTGTCGCAAGTGACCGATGCCTTTGCTGCCCGACGCCTGGATTCGACGGTGAAAGCCGCGCTGGCGGGGCGCAACCTGAATGAAATCGAGGAATAACTGATGCCGCAGATCATTTTTCTGCCACACGCCGTGTTCTGTCCGGACGGCCTGGTTGTAGAGGTCGAGCCTGGCGTCTCGGTGCTCGAGGTGGCGCATGACAACCACATCGAGATCGAAAGTGCCTGTGGCGGCGTCTGTGCCTGCACCACCTGCCATTGCATCATTCGTGAAGGCTTCGACTCGCTGAACGAGGCTGACGAGCTGGAAGAAGACCTGCTGGACAAGGCCTGGGGCCTGGAAGCGCAGTCGCGCCTGTCCTGCCAGGCCATCGTCGGCGATGAAGACCTGACCGTCGAAATTCCAAAATACTCGCTCAACCATGCAGCCGAAGCGCCGCACTGATTTCAAGGAACTGGCATGAGCCTCAAGTGGGTTGATGTACTGGAAATCGCGATCCAACTGGCTGAGTCCAAGCCGGATGTGGATCCGCGTTATGTGAACTTTGTCGATCTGCACCAATGGGTTCTGGCACTGCCGGAGTTCAGCGACGATCCGGCTCGCGGAGGCGAGAAGGTTCTTGAAGCAATTCAGGCCGCCTGGATCGACGAAACTGACTGAATCCGCGGGCTACGCAGTTAGGCAATCCCTATAAACCCGCGTATAATTCGCGGGTTTAATTTTTCGCTTTAATCACCGTTTCTGGAGTTACACCATGGCTGTTCAACGTACTTTCTCCATCATCAAGCCTGACGCTGTTGCAAAAAACGTTATCGGCAAGATCGTTTCCCGTTTTGAAGAAGCCGGCCTGCGCGTTGTAGCTTCGAAAATGAAGCAACTGTCCAAGGCTGAAGCTGAAGGCTTCTACGCTGAGCACAGCGAGCGTGGCTTCTTCGGCGAACTGGTTGCCTTCATGACTTCCGGCCCGGTTGTTGTTCAGGTTCTGGAAGGCGAAAACGCCATCGTTCGCAACCGTGAGCTGATGGGCGCTACCAACCCTAAAGAAGCTGCTGCCGGCACCATCCGTGCTGACTTCGCCGAGTCCATCGACGCCAACGCCGTTCACGGTTCGGACTCCGAAGCTGCCGCTGCTCGCGAAATCGCTTACTTCTTCGCAGCTACTGAAGTAACCGCTCGCTGAGTAAGGCTTGCGCGTGAGAGGTGAAACCATGACTGCATCGATCGGCAAAACTAACCTGTTGGGGCTTACTCAACCGGAAATGGAGAAATTCTTCGACTCAATCGGGGAGAAGCGTTTCCGTGCCGGTCAGGTAATGAAATGGATTCACCACTTTGGCGTCGATGATTTCGACGCCATGACGAATGTCGGCAAGGCCTTGCGCGAAAAGCTCAAGGCTGTTGCCGAGATTCGCGGTCCGGAAGTGGTCAGCGAGGACATCTCCAGCGACGGCACCCGTAAATGGGTGGTGCGCGTGGCGTCCGGCAGTTGCGTCGAGACCGTCTACATTCCCCAGGGCAAGCGCGGCACTCTGTGCGTTTCGTCCCAGGCGGGCTGTGCCCTGGATTGCAGTTTCTGCTCCACCGGCAAGCAAGGCTTCAACAGCAACCTCACCGCCGCCGAAGTCATCGGCCAGGTGTGGATTGCCAACAAATCCTTTGGCAGCGTCCCGGCGACCGTCGACCGTGCCATCACCAACGTGGTGATGATGGGCATGGGTGAGCCGCTGCTGAACTTCGACAACGTCATCGCTGCCATGCACCTGATGATGGACGACCTGGGCTACGGCATCTCCAAGCGCCGGGTGACCCTGTCGACCTCCGGCGTGGTGCCGATGATCGATGAGCTGGCCAAGCACATCGACGTCTCGCTGGCGTTGTCTCTGCACGCACCCAATGATGCGCTGCGCAACCAGCTGGTACCGATCAACAAGAAGTACCCGCTGAAGATGCTGCTCGAGTCCTGCCAGCGCTACATGTCGGCCCTGGGTGAGAAGCGTGTGCTGACCATCGAGTACACCCTGCTCAAAGACGTCAACGACAAGCTTGAGCACGCGGTGGAGATGATCGAGCTGCTCAAGGATGTACCGTGCAAGATCAACCTGATCCCGTTCAACCCGTTCCCGCATTCCGGGTACGAGCGTCCGAGCAACAATGCCATTCGTCGCTTCCAGGACCAGCTGCATCACGCCGGTTTCAATGTCACCGTGCGCACCACGCGTGGTGAAGACATCGATGCTGCCTGCGGTCAGTTGGTCGGGCAGGTGCTGGACCGCACCCGTCGTAGCGAACGCTATATCGCCGTGCGTGAGTTGAGCGCCGACGCCGATATGCCGCAAAGCGCCGCAACCCGTACCTGAGAGAGGATCTCCATGGCCCTGCGCTTTGCGCTGCTCCTGCTTGTTGCCAGCCTGTGTGCTGGCTGTGTTCTGTCGGGTGATTCCAACCCGATGAACACCAGCAAGGGGCGCGACGAGGCGCGCGAGGCCTATGTGCAGTTGGGCCTGGGCTACTTGCAGCAGGGCATGAGCGAGCGGGCCAAGGTGCCACTGAAGAAAGCCCTGGAACTGGCCCCCGCCGATGCCGACGCCAATGCTGCCCTTGCACTGGTGTTCCAGGCCGAGATGGAACCGGCCCTGGCCGACGAGCATTTTCGCCAGGCCCTGGCGGCGCGTCCGGACAGTGCCCGGATCCTCAATAACTACGGCAGCTTTCTGTTCCAGGAAAAACGTTACAAAGAGGCTTATCAGCGCTTTGAGCAAGCCGCTGCTGATACTCTGTACCCCGAACGTTCCCGAGTGTTTGAAAACCTCGGCATGACCGCTTCAAGGCTTGGCCAGCGTGATCTGGCCCAGCTGCAGCTGGAAAAGGCCTTGCGTCTCAATCATCAACAGCCCCGTGCATTGCTGGAAATGGCTGAGTTGTCTTACGAAGACAGGCATTATGTGCCCGCGCGCGACTATTACGATCGTTTTAGCCTGCTCGGCGAGCAAAATGCACGTAGTCTATTGCTCGGCGTTCGGCTGGCAACGGTGTTCGAAGATCGCGACAAGGCCGCCAGTTACGGTCTGCAACTAAAACGACTTTATCCCGGTACGCCGGAATATCAGCAATACCTGTCGGAGCAATGATGAAAGCGGCCCATCCCGAAGTTCAAGCAGTGACTCGCGTAAACCCCGGTGAGACCCTGCGTCAGGCCCGCGAAAGCAATGGTTGGTCGCTGGCCGAAGTGGCCCACAAGCTCAACCTCACCGTGAGCTCCCTGAGCAACCTGGAAGCTGGCGCCTTCGACAAGCTGCCGGGGCACACTTTCGCCCGTGGCTATATTCGTGCCTACGCCAAATTGCTGGGCATGGATCAGGCGGTACTGGTCCAGGAGTTCGATCAATACACCGGTACCGACTCCCAGGGCAGCAGCGTCCATGCCCTGGGGCGCATCGAAGAGCCGGTGCGGGTTTCCCACACTATCTTGCGCATTGTCAGTTTGCTGCTGCTGGTGGCGGTGGTTGGTGGCGGTTTCATCTGGTGGCAGGATCAGTCCTCCCAGCGCGGCAAGGAGCCGGTCTCCCTGAGCCCCGAGCATGTCGAGGTCGAAGGCGCCGACGGCACTACCCAGATTCATCCTATCGATGAGCCCGAAGACCAGGCGGTTGCCGAGGGGCAGAGCGAAGCGCTGGACAACGCCGCTCAAAGCGAAGGCCAGGCAGCGAGCGAGACTCCTGCCGCCCCAGCCGTTTCGACCGCTCCGGCGCCGGCTGCCACTGCGTCCGTCCCTGCAGCTCCCGTGCACAACGCGCCGGCTCCGGCGCCTGTCGCACCGGCTGCCGTGGCGCAAGCGCCTGTCACGCCGACCGCGCCTGCTGCTGCGGTTGCACCGGGCAGCGCAGCGGCAACTGCAGTTGCAGGCGCGGGCCAGGTACAGATCCAGTTCAGTGCCGACTGCTGGGCCCAGGTCATCGATGCCAACGGCAAGGTTCTGCTCAGCGCCCTCAAGCGCAAGGGTGAAAATGTCGATGTCAGCGGCAAGCCGCCTTTTGCCGTACGTCTGGGCTATGCCCGTGGCGCACAAATCACTTACAACGGTCAGGCGGTGGATATCGCCCCGTTCACCAGTGGCGAGACTGCTCGCCTGAAGTTAGGTCAATAAGTCATGCACGGCGAATCTCCAATCAAGCGTCGCGAATCCCGCAAGATCTGGGTCGGCTCGGTACCGGTCGGAGGCGATGCCCCGATTGCGGTGCAGAGCATGACCAACAGCGACACCAACGACGTGGCCGCAACCGTCGCCCAGATCAACCGCCTGGAAGCCGCCGGTGTCGATATCGTGCGGGTTTCGGTGCCGGACATGGACGCCGCCGAGGCGTTTGGCCGGATCAAGCAGCAGGTCAAGGTACCGCTGGTGGCCGACATCCACTTCGACTACAAGATCGCGCTGCGCGTGGCCGAACTGGGCGTCGATTGCCTGCGGATCAACCCGGGCAATATCGGTCGTGAAGACCGGGTACGCGCGGTGGTGGATGCTGCCCGTGATCGCGGGATCCCGATCCGTATCGGGGTCAACGCCGGTTCCCTGGAAAAAGACCTGCAGAAAAAATACGGCGAACCGACCCCGGCTGCATTGGTGGAGTCGGCGCTGCGTCACGTAGAACACCTGGAACGCTTGAATTTCAAGGACTTCAAGGTCAGCGTGAAAGCCTCGGACGTGTTCATGGCCGTCGAGGCCTACCGCCTGCTGGCGAAGGAAATCATCCAGCCCCTGCACCTGGGGATCACCGAAGCCGGTGGTTTGCGCTCAGGCACAGTGAAATCCGCCGTCGGCCTCGGTATGCTGCTGGCCGAAGGAATTGGCGATACCATTCGCATTTCGCTGGCGGCCGACCCGGTCGAGGAAGTGAAGGTCGGCTACGACATTCTCAAGTCCCTGCACCTGCGTTCCCGTGGCATCAACTTCATCGCCTGCCCGAGCTGCTCGCGGCAGAACTTCGATGTGGTGAAAACCATGAACGAACTGGAAGGGCGGCTTGAAGACCTGTTGGTGCCGTTGGATGTTGCAGTGATCGGTTGCGTGGTCAACGGCCCGGGTGAAGCCAAAGAGGCGCACATCGGCCTGACCGGTGGTACACCGAACCTGATCTACATCGATGGCAAGCCGGCACAGAAACTGACCAATGACAATCTGGTGGACGAGCTTGAAAAGCTGATCCGGCAGAAGGCGGCCGAAAAGGTCGAGGCCGACGCAGCGCTGATCGCTCGCGGCTAACCGAACGTATTTAAGGATTTTTTGTGAGCAAGTCTCTGCAAGCCATTCGTGGCATGAATGACATCCTGCCCGAGCAGACGCCCCTGTGGCGTTATTTCGAGGGTACTGTGGCGCGCCTGCTGGATAACTACGGTTACAAGCAGATCCGCATGCCGATCGTCGAGTTCACCGAGCTGTTCAAGCGCTCCATCGGTGAAGTGACCGACATCGTCGAAAAAGAGATGTACACCTTCGAAGATCGCAACGGCGACTCCCTCACCCTGCGTCCGGAAGGCACCGCGGCGTGCGTGCGTGCGGTGCTCGAGCACGGCATCACTGGCGGTGGCCAGGTGCAGAAACTCTGGTACATCGGCCCGATGTTCCGTCACGAGCGCCCGCAGAAAGGCCGCTATCGCCAGTTCCACCAGATCGGTTGCGAGGTATTCAACCTCGACGGTCCGGACATCGATGCTGAGCTGATCGTGTTGACCTGGCGCCTGTGGGGCGAGCTGGGCATCCGTGATGCGGTCAAGCTCGAACTCAACAGCCTGGGTACCGCCGAAGCGCGCGCGCGCTATCGCGACGCGCTGGTGGAGTTCCTGTCGGCGCGCATGGACAAGCTGGACGAAGACAGCCAGCGCCGCCTGAAGACCAACCCGCTGCGGGTGCTGGATACCAAGAACCCGGACACTCAAGCCGTGCTTGTGGATGCGCCCAAGCTGGCCGACTACCTGGACGAAGAGTCCCGCGTGCACTTCGAAGGCCTCAAGGCCCGCCTGGATGCTGCGGGTATCCCCTATGTGATCAACCCCAAGCTGGTGCGCGGGCTGGATTACTACAGCAAGACCGTTTTCGAATGGGTCACCGACAAGCTCGGTGCCCAGGGCACTGTCTGTGCCGGTGGCCGTTACGATGGCCTGGTGGAGCAGATGGGCGGCAAGCCTACCTCGGGCGTTGGCTTTGCCATGGGGATCGAGCGTCTGGTGCTGCTGCTGGAAACCCTGGAGCAGGTCCCGGAAGAGATCTCGCGCCAGGTCGACGTTTACCTCTGCGCCTTCGGTGAGGCCGCCGAACTGGCCGCTCTGGCGCTGAGCGAGCGTGTTCGCGATCAATTGCCGAACCTGCGTCTGCAGATCAATGCCGGTGCTGGCAGCTTCAAGAGCCAATTCAAGAAGGCCGACAAGAGCGGCGCGCTGTATGCGCTGATCCTCGGTGACGACGAACTGGCCCAGCAAGTGGTAGGTTTCAAACCCCTGCGTGGCCAGGGCGAACAACAAAGCATTGCCTGGGATGCACTCGCTGCGCACCTGGCCACCTGCGTCGTGCAGGGTTGAAGCTGTCAAACAGCCGATTTAGCGAATAAGGAGTATTGGGGTGTCGAGTACCGAAGATGAACAGCTGGCGGAATTGAAAGACTGGTGGCAGCGTAACGGCAAACCCCTGGTGACTGGCGGCCTGCTGGCCCTGGTTATCGTGTTCGGCTGGCAAGCCTGGCACAAGTATCAGAACAATCAGTCGCAAGGCGCTTCGGTGCTCTATCAGCAACTGCTGGAAACTACCCTGACGCCGGATGGCAAGCCGGATGCGGCTCGTGTTACGGACCTGGCGGGCAAGCTCAACAGCGAGTTCGGCGGTACTGCCTACGCGCAGTACGGCAACCTGTTCGTGGCCAAAGTGGCAGTAGACACCGGCAAGCTGGACGATGCAGCGGCACAGCTCAAGGCCGTGGCCGACAAGCCCGCCAACCCGACCCTTGGTGAAGTGGCGCGTCAGCGCCTGGCACAGGTACTGGCGGCGCAGAACAAGGCCGACGAGGCTCTGAAGCTGCTCGACGGCGATGCCGACAAGGCATTCCTGGCGACTCGTGAAGAACTCAAGGGCGATCTGCTGGTCCAGCTGGGCCGTGTGGACGAAGCCCATGCGGCATACCAAAAAGCCAAGGCGGCGCTCTCGGATGAAGCGGCAGTCGGTGGCCTACAAATCAAGCTGGACGACCTGGCCAAAGGGGATGCATGACGTGATCCGTTGGAAACATGCAGCATTGCTGGCTCTGGCCTTGTTGGCCGCGGGTTGCAGCAGCAACAGCAAGAAAGAACTGCCACCGGCGGAACTGGTCGACTTCAAAGAAGAAGTGGTCCTGCAGAAGCAGTGGAGCCGTTCGATCGGTGACGGTCAGGGCGAAACCTATAACATGCTGGTGCCAGCCATCGATGGTGACACCATCTATGCCGCTGACGTGACCGGCGTGGTGGTTTCCATGGATCGCATGAACGGCGACGTCAAATGGAAGAAAGATCTCGAACTGCCTGTTTCCGGCGCCGTGGGCGTGGGTTATGGGTTGGTCATGATCGGCACTCTGAAAGGCGAAGTGGTTGCCCTGGATGCCTCCAGCGGTGAAGAGAAATGGCGTGCCCGTGTGACCAGTGAAGTGCTGGCTCCGCCAGCTACCAACGGTGACGTGGTGGTGGTGCAGACTCAGGACGACCGCGTGATTGGCCTTGAAGCCAGCACCGGTCATCAGATCTGGCTCTACGACAGCACTCCAGCGGTGTTGACCCTGCGGGGCACCAGTGCGCCGTTGGCGACCAACCGTCTGGCCCTGGCCGGTCTTTCCACCGGCAAGGTGGTCGCGCTGGATATTCGCAACGGCGTGCCGGTGTGGGAACAGCGTGTAGCCATTCCACAAGGCCGTTCCGAACTGGATCGGGTCGTGGACATCGACGGTGGCCTGCTGCTGTCCGGTGGCACCCTGTACGTTGCCAGCTACCAGGGGCGTGTGGTTGCCCTGGACCTGGAGAGCGGCCGTCCGCTGTGGCAGCGTGATGCTTCCAGCTACGCCGGTGTGGCCCAAGGGTTCGGCAGCGTTTATGTCAGCCTGTCCTCGGGTACCGTGGAAGGCGTGGACGAGCGTTCGACTACCGCGCTGTGGAGCAACGACTCCCTGGCTCGCCGCCAACTGTCGGCACCGGAAGTCTTCTCCAGCTACGTAGCCGTGGGCGACCTGGAAGGTTACCTGCACCTGCTGAGCCAGGTTGACGGTCGCTTCGTCGGTCGTACGCGCATCGATAGCGACGGCCTGCGTGCTCGTCCGCTGGTGGTGGGCGACATGATTTATGTGTATGGCAACAGCGGCAAACTGGAAGCCCTGACCATCAAGTAATGGTTTGACTATGCTTGGGGTGATCCCCAAGCGAACTGCAGGAGCGAGCGTGCTCGCGATGGATGCCAGGTGACGCCAGCTTGCTGGACGAGCGCGGCGCCATGGAGTTAATCGCGAGCACGCTCGCTCCTACAGTGCTGCCCCGAGCACCAGCCGCTGCCTCGCAGCGGCTTTTGTATTTTCTGAATTAACGCAGTGGAGAGCCGCATGGTTCCCGTAATCGCCCTGGTGGGCCGACCTAACGTCGGCAAGTCCACCTTGTTCAACCGCCTGACTCGGACTCGCGACGCCATTGTCGGCGACCTGTCCGGTCTGACCCGTGATCGCCAATACGGTGAGGCCAAGTGGCAAGGGCGTACCTATATTCTGATCGACACCGGCGGTATCTCCGGTGACGAGCATGGCATGGATGAAAAGATGGCCGAGCAGTCGCTGCTGGCCATCGAAGAAGCTGATGTGGTGTTGTTCCTGGTGGACGCCAAGGCCGGGTTTACCGCGGCCGACCAGATGATCGGCGAGCACCTGCGCAAACGTAACAAGACTTCCTACGTGATCGCCAACAAGGTCGACAACATCGACCCGGACATGGCCCGCGCCGAGTTCGCGCCGCTGGGCATGGGCGATGCCATCCCGATCGCCGGTGCTCATGGCCGCGGTATCACCCAGATGCTGGAAATCGCCCTGAGCGAATTCCCCAAGGATGACGCTGACGAGCCGGAAGAAGGCGAGGAAGAGATCGTTGCCGAGGGTGAGGAAGCCAAGCGCATTCCGGGCCCGAGCGAGAAGGACGGGATCAAGATCGCCATCATCGGTCGTCCCAACGTCGGCAAGTCGACCCTGGTCAACCGCATGCTCGGTGAAGACCGGGTGATCGTCTATGACCAGCCCGGCACCACCCGCGACAGTATCTACATCCCGTTCGAGCGCAACGACGAGAAGTACACCCTGATCGACACCGCCGGTGTGCGCAAGCGCGGCAAGATCCACGAGGAAGTCGAAAAGTTCTCGGTGGTCAAGACGCTGCAGGCGATCAAGGACGCCAACGTGGTGATCTTCGTCATGGACGCCCGCGAAGGTGTGGTGGACCACGACCTGAACCTGCTGGGCTTTGCCCTGGAAGCCGGTCGGGCCCTGGTGATCGCCCTGAACAAGTGGGACGGCATGCAGCCGAGCGAGCGCGACTACGTGAAGACCGAGCTGCAACGCCGGCTGTTCTTCGTCGACTTCGCCGATATCCACTTCATCTCGGCGCTGCACGGTACCGGTGTGGGCAACCTCTACCAGTCGGTGCAGAACTCCTTCAAGTCGGCGGTAACCCGCTGGCCCACCAGCCGCCTGACGCAGATCCTCGAAGATGCCGTTGGCGAGCACGCGCCGCCCATGGTCAACAATCGCCGGATCAAACTGCGCTACGCCCACTTGGGTGGTGCCAACCCGCCGCTGATCGTGATCCATGGCAACCAGGTGGAGAAGGTGCCCAAGTCTTATGTGCGCTATCTGGAAAACACCTACCGTCGAGTCTTGAAGCTGGTAGGTACGCCGATCCGCATCGAGTTCAAGGGCGGCGAGAACCCGTACGAAGGCAACAAGAACACGCTGACCGACCGCCAGGTCAACAAGAAGCGTCGCTTGATGTCGCACCACAAGAAGGCCGACAAGAAGCGCCGCGACAAGCGCTGACCGGCTTAGGAGCCGGCTTGCCGGTGAAGCTCCGGACCTGCTTCAGAGCTTCGCTGGCAAGCCAGTTCCTACGGGATCTGTGTGGATAAGAGGGCGCCCCGGGCGCCCTTTTTCATGCCTGGCGTTTGGGCTATTCTCGGGGACCTCCGCGCCGCCGTAGTGCGGACTGCTCAGCAGGGAATCCTCATGATCATCAGTAAGTTGCCGAATGTCGGCACCACCATCTTCACGCAAATGTCCCAGCTCGCGGTGGAAACCGGAGCGCTCAACCTGTCCCAGGGCTTTCCTGATTTCGATGGCCCGCAAGCCCTGCGTGATGCACTTGGCTGGCATGCCGCCAATGGCCATAACCAGTACGCACCCATGACCGGCCTACCGGCACTGCGCCAGCAGGTCGCCGCGAAAATCGCCCGCAGCTATGGCGTCCAGGTCGATGCTGACGCTGAGGTGACCATCACCCCCGGTGCGACCCAGGCAATCTTCTGTGCCATCCAGGCGGTGATCCAGCGCGGTGACGAAGTCATTGTGTTCGACCCCAGTTACGACAGCTATGAGCCGTCGGTGGAGCTGGCCGGTGGGCGTTGTGTGCATGTGCCGTTGGCAGGGCAGGGCTTTGCCCTCGATTGGCAGAAACTCGGTGAAGCCCTGAGTCCGCGCACGCGGATGATCATCCTCAATTCGCCGCACAACCCCAGTGGTGCCTTGATCAGCCGCGCCGAGCTGGACCAGTTGGCCGCCCTGATCCGTGATCGCGATATCTATCTGGTCAGTGACGAGGTCTACGAACACCTGGTGTTCGATGGCGTACCCCATGTCAGTGTGCTGGCCCATGAGGAGCTGTATCAGCAGGCCTTCGTGGTCAGCTCGTTCGGCAAGACCTACCACGTGACCGGCTGGAAGACCGGTTATGTGGTTGCACCACCGGCCCTGAGCGCCGAGCTGCGCAAGGTGCATCAATATGTCAGCTTCTGCGGGGTCACGCCTTTGCAGTACGCTCTGGCGGACTTCATGGCCGACCATCCGGAACATGTCGAAGAGTTGCCGGCCTTTTACCAGGCCAAGCGTGATCTGTTCTGCGATCTGCTGAGCGCCTCGCGTTTCAGCTTCAACCGGGTGTCGGGTACCTATTTTCAATTGGTGGACTATTCGCAGATTCGTCCAGACTTGAATGATGTCGACATGGCGATATGGATGACCCGCGAACACGGCGTGGCGGCCATTCCGGTGTCGGTGTTCTATCAGCAGCCGCCCCAGGGGCAGCGCCTGGTGCGTCTGTGTTTTGCCAAGCGCGAGGAGACGTTGCGCCAAGCAGCGGAGAAACTATGCGTGATCTGAGTGCATTACCCGATCTGAATCTGGCCCTGATCCAGACCACCCTGGCCTGGCACGACCGCCAGGCCAACTTCGAGCATTTCGAGCAGTTGCTGGAGCAGGCCCGTGGTGCAGATCTGATCATCCTGCCGGAAATGTTTACCACCGGATTCTCCATGGAATCTGCGACTCTCGCGGAAGCGGAGAATGGCCCTACCAGCAAATGGCTACGTGGCCAGGCGAAAAAGCTGAATGCGGTGATCACCGGCAGCGTGATAATCCAGGCAGCGGATGGCAGCCATCGCAATCGCTTGCTGTGGGCGCGCCCTGACGGTGAGGTCTGGCACTACGATAAGCGCCACCTGTTTCGCATGGCCGGCGAGCACAATCACTACACGCCGGGGGAACGGCAGGTACAGTTCGAGCTCAAGGGTTGGCGTATTCGCCCGCTGATCTGCTACGACCTGCGGTTCCCGGTGTGGAGCCGGGACGCCCAGGACACCGACCTGCTGCTCTACACCGCCAATTGGCCGGGTGCCCGCCGCCTGCACTGGAATCGCCTGCTGCCAGCCCGGGCCATTGAAAACCTCTGCTACGTTGCGGCGGTGAACCGGGTGGGCACCGACGGCAAGGGCTTTGCCTATACCGGAGACAGCCAGGTTCTGGACTATCAGGGCGAAACCCTGCTCAGTGCCGGGGAGGCCGATGGCGTCTTCCAGGTGTGCCTGAACGCGGGTGAACTGGCGGCTTACCGTGCGCGTTTTCCGGCGAACCTCGACGCCGATACCTTCATGTTCACTTAGGATCGCTTCGGCACTGCACACTTTTTTACAGGTTGCGAATATCAAGCTTCGAGGGTGAAGGCCGATAGCAGGATCAGTTCAGGAGGAATCAACCATGACTACCATCACTGCCACCATCGTCAATCCTTACCCCCTGTCGGCACCCAAAACTGCTTCGACTGAAGCCGAAGGCAACAGCGCCAGCCCGCTGGCGCCGGTGGATGACAGCAAGGACGGTCAGGATAAGGAACTGCGGGTCAACTCTGGCGATGCCAATATCGATGCGGTAAAGGCCGGTGGTGATCCGGTCAAGGCGCTGCAGAAACAGATCGAGCAGACCCAGAAAACCCTGACCGAACAGCAGGCCCAATTGGCCAATGTGCAGAAGGGCCAGGCCAGCGACGAACAGAAAGCCCAGCAGGTGATGGAAGTCCAGGCGCAGATCGCCGTGACCAACAGCACCTTGCAGGTGCTGCAGGCGGCTTTGCTGCAAGCCATGTTCAGCGTTGATGTGCATGCCTGAAACAGTCGTTGCTGACATTTAGCTGGTGTTATCTGTTCCGGCATAAAAAAGGCCCCGGGGAGTCGAACTCCTCGGGGCCTTTCGCTTTTGGCAGCCTTTAGGCTGCCTTGGCCTGCTGCTCGCTCAAGGAGCGGTTCAGCGCACTGAACAGCGCCTTGAAGCTGGCGGTGGTGATGTTTTCGTCGATACCGACGCCGTGCACGGCACGCTCACCGTTGACCCGCAGTTCGATGTAGGCCGCCGCCTTGGCGTTGGTGCCGGCGCCGATGGCGTGCTCGTTGTAGTCCATGATCTCCACCGGAACCGGCAGCCCGGCCACCAGCGCTTCCAGGGCACCGTTGCCCTTGCCGCGCCAGCTGAGGTTGGTCTCGCCCTGGCCCTTGCTCGAGACTTCCACTTCCACGGCGCTGTGCCCGTTCTCTTCCTGCAAGCGATGGCTGACCAGCGCGTAGGGGGTGTTGGCCTGCAAGTACTCGCTGTGCAACAGCGCGTGGATCTGCTGGGCGGTCATTTCCAGGCCCAGGCGGTCGGTTTCCCGCTGCACCACCTGGCTGAACTCGATCTGCATGCGGCGTGGCAAGCTGATGCCGTATTCCTGCTCGAGCAGGTAGGCGATACCACCCTTGCCCGACTGGCTGTTGACGCGGATCACCGCCTCGTAGCTGCGACCGATATCGGCCGGGTCGATCGGCAAGTACGGCACCTCCCACAAGCCATCGGCTTTCTGCTGGGCGAAGCCCTTGCGGATCGCGTCCTGGTGCGAGCCGGAGAACGCGGTGTGGACCAAGTCGCCGACATAAGGGTGACGCGGGTGCACGGCAATCTGGTTGCACTCTTCCACGACTTTGCGCACGCCGTCGATGTCGGAGAAATCCAGTTCAGGGTTCACACCCTGGGTGTAGAGGTTCAAGGCCACAGTGACCAGGTCGACGTTACCGGTACGCTCGCCGTTGCCGAACAGGCAGCCTTCGACACGGTCGGCGCCGGCCATCAGGCCCAGCTCGGTGGCGGCCACGCCCGTACCGCGGTCGTTGTGGGTGTGCAGGCTGATGAGCACGCTGTCACGACGGTTGATGTTGCGGCAGAACCACTCGATCTGGTCGGCGTAGATGTTCGGTGTGGCGACTTCAACGGTGGCCGGCAGGTTGAGGATCACCTTGTTGCTTGGCGTGGCGTTCCAGACTTCCACCACGGCGTCGCAGACTTCCTTGGCGAACTCCAGCTCGGTGGCGCTGAAGGTCTCTGGCGAGTACTCGAACTGCCACTGGGTTTCCGGTTGCTGGGCGGCGTATTTGACGAACAGCTTGGCCGCATTCACCGCGATCTCTTTCACACCGGCCTTGTCCTGGTTGAAGACAATGCGGCGGAACGAAGGGCTGGTGGCGTTGTACAGGTGGACGATGGCCTTTTTCGCACCACGCAAGGACTCGAAGGTGCGGGCGATCAAGTCTTCACGGGCCTGGGTCAATACCTGGATGGTGGTGTCGTCCGGAATGTGGCCGCCTTCGATCAGGGTGCGCACGAAGTCGAAGTCGGTTTGCGAAGCGGCCGGGAAAGAAGCTTCGATTTCCTTCACACCCACAGCTACCAGGGTCTTCCAGAAGCGCAGCTTCTTGACGGCATCCATCGGTTCGATCAACGACTGGTTGCCATCACGCAGGTCCGAACTGCACCAGATCGGCGCGCTGGTGATGGTTTTCGACGGCCAGGTACGGTCCGGCAAGTTGATGGTCGGGAACGCGCGGTACTTGGAGGATGGGTCTTTGAGCATGGTCATGGAGAAATCCTTATTGTCCGGGCCGAAAAGAGGCGGCCTGCCGGTGAGTCAAGAGTGAGGTTGACGCAAGGGGGTGAGGCACCGCGATTCAGCCTGGCAGTCGTGCGCTGACGAGGCAGAGGCTCCGGTGTTGACGACGCTGAATGAGGGTGTGAGAGGTTTTCATGTGCTCAACCCTAACCACTGGGGTGAGAGATGGCAAGCAGTCGAAAAAAATTGAGAGGAATACTCGAAAACAAAGCTATATCGAGATTTTATGCTGGGTATTCTTTGAAAGAATACTAGCGATTGCGCAGTCGAGTAGGGCCGCGCAATCCCTGTGGGCGTCGGCTCGCCGCTGAATCAATGCCTGATGCAGGCAAGCGGCGCTGCGCGATCAGGGCTGGAAGGCCCCGATAAAGATGGCCGGATCGACACGCGCATCATTCAGGCTGACGTTCCAGTGCATATGCGGCCCGGTGGCGCGGCCGGTCGCCCCCACCTTGCCCACCACGGCGCCACGGGCCAGGGACTGGCCGATCTTCACGTCGATTTTCGACATGTGGCAGAACATGCTGATGAAGCCCTGGCCGTGGTCGACGAACACGGTGTTGCCGTTGAAGAAGTAGTTGCCGATCAGGATCACTTTGCCCGCCGCCGGGGTCTTGATCGGTGTGCCTGCCGGCACCGCGAAGTCCAGGCCCGCGTGAGGGTTGCGCTCTTCACCGTTGAAGAAACGGCGTACGCCGAACTTGCTCGACAGGGGGCCATTCACCGGCTTGTCCAGCAGCAGGTTGCTTGGGGTGTTGGGGCTGAAGCTGCGGTAGGCGCGGATCTGTTCCGCCAACTCGCCGTCGATGCGCTTGAGGTCCGCCGGGTTCGGATTGACCTGGCGCTGGTTCTTCAGGGTGATGTGCTGCTCCGGGTATTTCTTGTTGCCGACCACGAAGTTCAGGCTGCGCCCGCCGGTGCTTACTTGTTGAGTGCCGGGCTTGACCGTCAGCGGGATGCCGACAATCGCCAGCCAGTTGTTCTGCTCCTTCACCACCAGCACCGGCTTGCCCTGGTAGCTGGCCTTGGGCGCCTGGGCGGCGCTGCCCAGGTCGACCACCGCTACGCCACCGGGTACGGGTTTGTTCAGCAGGCGGGTGATGTAGCTGTCGGCGTGAGCATTGAAGGCCAGGCACAGCAACAGCAGGGAGCAGAGAAAACGCGGCATGGATCAATCCAGTAGAGAAAGGGTGACGGGCGTCAGGTGGTTGTCTTCGACGCGTACTTGCAGCTCGCCTTCGCCCAGGCGGGCACTGAGGCGCTGGCCTGGGCGGGTCTGGCCGGCACTGCGAATGGCCTGCCCGCGATCGTCCAGCAGGATGCTGTAACCGCGCCCCAGGGTGGCCAGGGGGCTGACCACATGCAGGGTCTGCATCTGGCTGTGCAATTGCAGGCGGCGGCCCTTGAGGCCTTCGCGCATGGCCCGGGGCAGGCGTTCGGCCAGGCTGTCCAGACGCTGGCGCAGCAGTGCCAGTTGCCGCCCTGGATGCTGGGCTCCGAGGCGGGTTTCCAGGCGGATCAAGCGTTCGCGACGGGTATTGAGGCTGCGCTCGAAGGCGCGGCGCAGGCGCATGTCCAGGTCGTCCAGGCGCTGTGCCTGCTGGCGCAGGCGTTCGCCGGGATGGCGCAGGCGTCGGGCCAGGCCGTCCAGGCGCAGCCGGTCGCGCACCAGCCGGTCGCGCATGCGCATCACCAGGCGTCGATGCAGGTTGTCGACCCGGCGTTGCAGGTCACTGGAATCGGGGGCCAGCAGTTCGGCTGCTGCGGAAGGCGTGGGCGCGCGAACGTCGGCCACGAAATCACTGATGGAGACGTCGGTTTCATGACCGACGGCGCTGACGATCGGTGTCACGCAGGCATCCACCGCACGGGCCACGGCTTCTTCGTTGAAGCACCAGAGGTCCTCCAGGGAGCCGCCGCCACGGGCCAGGATCAGCGCGTCGAAGCCCCGGGCGTCGGCCAGCTGCAGGGCCCGGACGATCTGCGCCGTAGCCTCGCGGCCCTGCACGGCGGTAGGGATCAGGGTCAGCACAACCTGCGGTGCGCGGCGCCGGAACACACTGATGATGTCGCGGATCACCGCGCCGGTGGGCGAACTGATGATGCCGATGCGTTGCGGATGGGCCGGTAGTGGCACTTTGCGTTCGGCGCTGAACAGACCTTCGGCGCTCAGCTTGTCTTTCAGGGCATCGAAAGCCAGGCGCAGGGCGCCATCACCGGCCGGTTCCACGGTGTCGAGAATCAGCTGGTAGTCACCGCGCCCTTCGAACAGCGAGACCTTGCCCCGCACCTTGACCGCCAGGCCGTCCTTCAGCGCCTGGCGGACCCGCGCGGCGTTCTGCCGGAACAGTGCGCAGCGCACCTGGGCGCCGCTGTCCTTGAGGGTGAAGTACACATGGCCGGAGGCCGGGCGGGCGAGGTTGGAGATCTCGCCCTCCACCCAGATATTGCTGAACACGTCCTCGAGCAGCACTCGGGCGCGGCCGTTGAGCTGGGTGACGGTGAGGACCTCGCGGTCCAGGCCGAGTCGTGCGAAGGGATCTTTAATCATGGGGCGCAGTTTAAAGGCCTGTCTCTGAATGGAACAACGCAAATCAACTACAAGTGATTGCGAAAATGTTCGACGAATTGCGCCACCAGGGGCGTCGGCTCCTGTCGGTAGGCGAGGGCCACGGTGCTCTGGCAATCGGCATCCGCCAGCGGCAGGAAGCGGATGCTGGCCGGGGCGATGTCCTGCATCGACTCGGGCAGCAGGGCGATGCCGAAGCCGGCCTGGATCAGTTGCAATTGGGTGGTCTTGCGCGACATCACCCGCGCCGCCCTGGGAAAGAAGCCCTGGCGCATGCACAGCTCGGCCGAGAGGTAACTCAAGCCGCCCCGCTGGGGGTGGGGGATGGAGATGAAGGCTTCCTCGCGAAGCTGGGCCAGGTCGACGCCCCCGGCCGGAGGGTCCAGCGCCAGTGGGTGCTGAGGTGGCACTGCCAGCAGCAAGGGTTCGGCGAACAGGGGCGTGATCTGTACACCTGCCCGTTGACGTAACACCGGCAGGCGCAACAGGCCGATATCCAGGTGCCCCTGCGCCAACTCTTCCAGTTGCGCCTCGGAAGACAGCTTGGCGATGTCCATCGAGGCTCCAGGGCAATGCTGCAAGTAGCTGCCGATGCCCTGGAGTAGCCGGCCGCTCATGGGCACGGTGCTGGAGTGGCTCAGGCGCAAGGTGCCCAATTGCCCCATGCCTACCTGAGTGGCCAGTTCGCTGGCCTTGTGCAATTCACTCAGCAGGTTGCGTGCCTTGGGGAAAAACGCTTCACCGGCCGCCGTCAGCCGCGGCAGGCGCGCGGTGCGCTCGAACAGTGGGGTCTGCAATTGGTTTTCCAGCTCCTTGATCTGCCGGCTGAGGGCTGACTGGGCGACGAACAGGCGCTCGGCGGCGGCGCTGAAGCTGCCGCATTCGGCGATTTCCACGAAATAGCGCAGTTGGCGGGTCGAAATCACGAGGTATGCCTTTTTGCGATGAGTTGGCGACTTCGACGATATTAGTCGCAAGGCTCACTGCTGGCTAAAGTCACTGCGTATTCAACTGGGAAGTCGCAGCGATGAGCGTGGTAATCGAGGGTTTGAACCAGTGGTCTTTCGGCCCGGGCAGTTGGTTGGTGATCGGCCTGGGTATCGCGCTGGCGTACATAGTGTTCGGCATTGCCGGGTTCGGTACGGCGCTGGTGGCAGGGCCGGTGCTGATCCTGTTCATGCCGCTGTCGAAGATCGTGCCGCTGCTGGTGCTCCTGGATTTTGTCGCAGCCTTTGGCAACCTTCTGCCCTCGCGCAAGGATGTGGCCAGGCCGGAGTTGCTGCGCCTGTTGCCCTGCATGGCAGTAGGTTGCACCTTGGGGGTGATCTTCCTGCTCAACCTCAAATCCGATCTGTTGCTGCTATTGATGGGGCTGTTCATCAGTGCTTATGCCATCTACAGCCTGTGGGTGAAGGCGCGTCCGACCCAACTGGCGGCCGGCTGGGCGGTGCCGATGGGGATTGTCGGTGGGCTGTTTGGCGCCCTCTTCGGCAGTGGCGGCTTTCTATATGCCATCTACCTGAACAGCCGCCTGCCCAAGGACCCGGCGCGGGCGACCCAGAGCGCGCTGATCAGTTGCAGCACCGTGGTGCGCCTGAGCCTGTTCGCCCTGGCCGGGGTCTATGCCGAGTTGCCGCTGCTGCTATTGGCGCTATGCCTGTTGCCGGCGATGGCCTTGGGGTTGTGGATTGGCCGCCGGCTGACGATGAAACTGTCCCGGGAGGCTTTTGTACGCCTGGTGACCTGGCTGGTGCTGGCCAGTGGCGTTGCCTTGATCGGCCGTTACCTGAGCACTTGACCTGCTGGGGCCAGGGATTAAGCTGCGGGCCTTTGAATTCGTTCGCCGGCAGGCCGGCTCCTACAATTGATGACAGGAGCCGGCTTGCCGGCGAAAGCGTGAGTACCGTCCCCGCATGTTCCAGGCTTATCCATGAACTCCCAAAGCATCCTCGTCCCGAAAATTTCCACCCTGCCGGTGCACGAGCCCCGGGCCCGGGCGATCGTGCGCTGGCTGGTGCGCAAGAACATCGTCGAGGAAAGCCTCAGCACCTGCGGGCGCACGGGCAATCGCATGGGGCACGCCATTGCCGCCGGGGCACGGGAGGTGGTGCTGCGGCCAGAGGCGCTGCCCTTCGGCGAGCCGATCAATGGCCTGGAAATCATCACCAAGCGCTGCATCTATACCCCGGCCAAGGGCTTTCTCGAGGAAGCGGGCTGTGCCGAGTGCCGGCAGGAAATCGGTGAGGCGCTGTTCGAAAGCCTGGAAGACTGGATGCCAGGGCGTACCGACAACTTCACCTGCCCCGAATGCGGCCATGAAGATGACATCAACGGCTTTCTGTTTCTTCAGGAATGCGGTTTTTCCAACTTGGGCTTTATCTTCAACAACTGGGCCGAAGCGGGTTTTAAACAGAGCTTTATCGACGAGTTCGCCGACTGGCTGGATCAGCCGATAAGTTGGGTCAAGGTCGAGTTGTAGCGCGCGGATATCTCCATCTATCACTCCAGTGATATTAGCCAGAGTTTTACATTGAGCCCGGGTAGCTGTCTGAGTATAATGGCGCGCTTCCATTTTCCCGCCCGGGAGCCCCCGCGATGCTGCGTATCAGCCAAGAAGCCCTCACCTTCGACGACATTCTCCTAGTGCCCGGTTATTCCGAAGTACTGCCTAATGAAGTCAGTCTTAAGACCCGTTTGACCCGTGGCATCGAGCTGAATATTCCACTGGTTTCCGCCGCCATGGACACCGTCACTGAAGCCCGTCTGGCAATCGCCATGGCTCAGGAAGGCGGCATCGGCATCATCCACAAGAACATGACCATCGAGCAGCAGGCTGCCGAAGTGCGCAAGGTCAAGCGTTTCGAAGCCGGTGTGGTCAAGGACCCGATCACCATCGAGGCCGACGCCACCGTGCGTGACCTGCTCGAACTGACCAGCATGCATAACATCTCCGGTGTGCCGGTACTGCACAACGGCGACCTGGTGGGCATCGTGACTTCCCGTGACGTGCGTTTCGAAAGCCGTCTGGAAGTCAGCGTCCGTGAAGTGATGACGCCTAAAGAGCGCCTGGTCACGGTCAAGGAAGGCGCCGACAAGACCGCCGTCCGCGAGCTGCTGCACAAGCACCGCATCGAGCGTGTACTGATCGTCGACGACGCCTTCGCTCTCAAGGGCATGATGACCGTCAACGATATCGAGAAAGCCAAGGCTTACCCGCTGGCCAGCAAGGACGACCAGGGTCGCCTGCGCGTCGGCGCTGCGGTCGGTACTGGCAAGGACACTGGCGATCGCGTTGCTGCGCTGGTCAATGCCGGTGTCGACGTGGTGGTGGTGGACACCGCCCACGGTCACTCCAAAGGCGTGATCGACCGCGTTCGCTGGGTCAAGGAGAACTTCCCGCAAGTGCAGGTGATCGGCGGCAACATCGCCACTGGCGCTGCCGCCAAGGCCCTGGCCGAAGCTGGCGCCGACGCAGTCAAGGTCGGTATCGGCCCTGGCTCGATCTGCACCACCCGTATCGTTGCCGGTGTTGGCGTGCCGCAAATCAGCGCCATCGCCAATGTTGCAGCGGCGCTGGTCGGCACGGGCGTGCCGCTGATCGCCGACGGCGGTATCCGGTTCTCCGGTGACCTGTCCAAGGCCATCGTCGCCGGTGCTTCCTGCGTGATGATGGGTTCGATGTTCGCCGGTACCGAAGAGGCTCCAGGCGAGATCGAGCTGTTCCAGGGCCGCTCCTACAAGGCTTACCGTGGCATGGGTTCCCTGGGCGCCATGTCCCAGGCCCAGGGCTCTTCCGACCGCTACTTCCAGGACTCCTCCGCGGGTGCCGAGAAGCTGGTGCCGGAAGGTATCGAAGGTCGCGTGCCGTACAAGGGCACCCTGACCGCGATCATCCATCAGCTGATGGGCGGCCTGCGTTCTTCCATGGGCTACACCGGTAGCGCCAACATCGAAGAAATGCGCACCAAGCCGGAGTTTGTCCGCATCACCGGTGCCGGCATGGCTGAATCCCACGTCCACGACGTGCAGATCACCAAGGAAGCGCCAAACTATCGCGTAGGTTGATAGTGATCGCCTCCAGGCCAAGGCCCGGAGGCGATTGACGAATTTAGTAACCGGGGCTGTGTTTTTCAGCCCCGTGTCGTTTCTGAAATTAGACGAGACTGACCATGGCCCTCGACATTCACGCTCACCGTATCCTGATCCTCGACTTCGGTTCCCAGTACACCCAACTGATCGCCCGCCGTGTGCGCGAGATCGGGGTCTACTGCGAACTGCATCCGTTCGACATGGACGACGAAGCGATCCGCGAATTCGCTCCCAAAGGCGTCATCCTCGCCGGCGGCCCCGAATCCGTGCACGAAGCCAACAGCCCTCGCTGCCCGCAGGCGGTGTTTGACCTGGGCGTCCCGGTCTTCGGCATCTGCTACGGCATGCAGACCATGGCCGAGCAGTTGGGCGGCAAGGTCGAAGGTTCCGAGCTGCGTGAGTTCGGCTATGCCCGGGTTGATGTGGTCGGCAAGAGCCGCCTGCTGGACGGCATCGAAGACCACGTCGACGCCGACGGCCTGTTCGGCCTAGATGTCTGGATGAGCCACGGTGACAAGGTCACCAAGATGCCGGAAGACTTCCACATCCTGGCCAGCACCCCGAGCTGCCCGATTGCCGGCATGTTCAACGACGACCTGCGCTACTACGGCGTGCAGTTCCACCCGGAAGTGACCCACACCAAGCAGGGCGGTCGCATCCTGTCGCGCTTCATCCTCGACATCTGCGGCTGTGAAGCGCTGTGGACCCCGTCGAAGATCGCCGAGGACGCCATTGCCCAGATCCGTGCCCAGGTTGGCACCGACAACGTCCTGCTGGGCCTGTCCGGCGGCGTCGACTCCTCGGTGGTCGCGGCCCTGCTGCACAAGGCCATCGGCGACCAGCTGACCTGCGTCTTCGTCGACAACGGCCTGCTGCGCCTGCACGAAGGCGAGCAAGTAATGGCCATGTTCGCCGAGAACATGGGCGTCAAGGTGATCCGCGCCAACGCCGAGGAGCAGTTCCTCAATAACCTGGCCGGCGAAGCCGACCCGGAGAAGAAGCGCAAGATCATCGGCCGTACCTTCATCGACGTGTTCGATGCCGAATCCTGCAAGCTGGAAAACATCAAGTACCTGGCCCAGGGCACCATCTACCCGGACGTGATCGAGTCGGCTGGCGCGAAAAGCGGCAAGGCCCACGTGATCAAGTCGCACCACAACGTGGGCGGCCTGCCGGAGGAAATGAACCTCAAGCTGGTCGAGCCACTGCGCGAGCTGTTCAAGGACGAAGTCCGTCGTCTGGGCCTGGAACTGGGCCTGCCGTACGATATGGTCTACCGTCACCCGTTCCCGGGCCCGGGCCTGGGCGTGCGCATTCTCGGTGAAGTGAAGAAGGAATACGCCGACCTGCTGCGTCGCGCCGACCACATCTTCATCGAAGAGCTGCGCAAGGCCGACTGGTACCACAAGGTCAGCCAGGCATTCGTGGTGTTCCAGCCGGTGAAATCCGTGGGCGTGGTAGGTGATGGCCGTCGTTACGCCTGGGTCGTGGCCCTGCGCGCCGTGGAAACCATCGACTTCATGACCGCACGTTGGGCGCACCTGCCTTACGAACTGCTGGAAACCGTCAGCGGCCGGATCATCAACGAGATCGAAGGCATCTCCCGCGTCACCTACGACGTGTCGAGCAAACCGCCGGCCACGATTGAGTGGGAATGATCGGGGCCGAGTGATCGGCGCTTGATCCATTCGCTTTAGCCAATGGCGATCGGGACCTTCGGGTGTCGATCGCCATTGTCGTTTCTGGAGGATTGCCTGCGGTACACATCGGCATTTGTGTTGCAGGACCTTTGGAAGCGGCGCTTTTTCGCCTTCCGGCAATATCACGTAAGACATGCTCGGCCCCTTGTCCTGGGCTTCTCTCTACCCTTGGATCTCCCCCCGCCTGTTTTTGCTGCGGCTTGTTCGCGGCGGGGTTTGATCGGAGGGTACAAGGTTGTCGGTTGACAACCTTGTGTGACTGGCGATACTGGAGGCTATGGATGGCTCGTGCAACTCATCCCAAGAAGGACATTGAAATGGCCCTGCGCTACGCCGAATGGCAGGGCTGGCGCATCGAGGTCGGCGGTGGTCATGCCTGGGGGCGGATCTACTGCCCGTACAACAACGAAGTGTGTCGCTGTGGCGAGTTCTCCATCACCAGCGTATGGCGCACGCCGAAGAACCCGACCCAGCACGCCCGGGCGTTATGCCGGGTGATCGATAACTGCACCCTGAACCAGCTGCGTGGAGCCAAGTCGCCGGCAGCCCGCAAGGAGTAAGCACCATGGAATACCTGTTCACCCTCAACTACCTGCTGCCGCTGGAGGGCTGTGATCCGCTGCAACTGGTGGAGCGCCTCGGTGCGGCGGGTTGCACCGACGTCTTGGTGGGCACCGGCCTGGCCGGGCGCCTGGCCCTGGAGTTCAGTCGCGAGGCCGAGAGTGCCGAAGCGGCGCTGCTCAGTGCCCTGGGGGATATCAAGCGGATCATTCCCGAAGCGCGGCTGGTGGAGGCCAGCCCGGATTTTGTCGGCCTCAGCGAGATCGCCGAGATCGTCGGCGTGTCCCGGCAGAACATGCGCAAGCTGATGCTCGGCCATGCCGACAGCTTTCCCCTGGCGATCCATGAAGGCAGCGCTTCGCTGTGGCACTTGGCGGAGGTCCTGAGCTGGCTGGACAGCAAGGGCGGCTACGCCCTCAAGCACCCGGTGATCGAGGTGGCGCGGGTGGCGCAGCAGGTGAACACCGCCAAGGAGTCGCAGCGCATCGGCCCCCTCAGCGGTGAACTGGTGGCCTTGCTGGGCTGATGGGGTATTCGCCTGGCAACCTAGCTCCGATACGGTCTACGCGTGGTTAGGTGCCAGGTTGCCTTGGCGATCATGAAGTCAGACGCTGATCTGGAGGAGGCTGTCAGGTTCAATATAGGGTGGGTTCTCGACGACCTTGAGCTTTATAAGCCGCAGGTCACTGCGTCCTGAAGCGTATTCCTTGGCTTGCTCCACGCTCAGGGCTTGCGGATCGGAAGTCATTCGGAACTTAGTTCCACAGCCAAGCAGGTATTCACCTTCCTTGATTCCAGAAATGAAATCGATAGGCGCGAATGCCATGCCAGGCGGGCACTCTATTTCAAGGATCAGCGGTGCGCCTGATAGCGGGATGAATTTCCCCAGCTCGTTGATATCGCTCGTAGTCGACATGAAGGCTTGATAGGTGAAGGTTCCTTCAAGGGCTTGAAGTAATGGAACGGAAAACTCCGCCTCTGATGTCATTCGAAACAAGGTGATGGTGTCTGTTGGCGTAGCGCCTATGAGCTTCTTGAGATGCGGTAGGTCGCTAAAAAATCTTTCCAGAGGCAGGCCGGCCTTTAAGCGACCGTTGAGCTCAAAGGCATAGTCGTCCTCAGCGGTCTTGTAGCTTTTGCATACCCGCAGAATATCTACACCGTGGGGAAGAGTGTCCAGATGCGCCTTGAAGGCTTGGTGGTGGTTCATGAAGGTCCTTGTTGGCAGCTTGCAAGATGATTAAGCGACGCATCTGTGTGCGGACGAAGGCTATCTATTGGGTGCAAACTGCCGAGTCGGTGATTTTCAGGAGACAGTGTATCGAAACGGGATTCCGTGAAGCACCACCCTTATGGTGTCAAACCCGCTTGTCCGCTATTCGGGGCTGCTGTGCCGCGGGTGCGGCTGCACTGCCAGATAAACACAGAGCCTACGGTGGTGGAGCCTATTTTCGATTGTGAATGCGCAATGAGTTCGGTTTTCAATCTGCCATTGAATCCGTTGAACGTCGTTTGCGGCACTCTATCGCCGGCCTGCGGAAAGCTTACCGCCCATTCGTTGGAAGGAAGAAAGCCACGGGGATTGCTCAAGTCGCGGGAGAACAGGCGGGCAAAGGCTTGCCGGCGGCCTTCTCGATCAGGCGCATTGGGATGTTGGGTATCGAACAATGTGCTGATAGTGCTGCTTTCACCACCCACGATGAGGAATCTGGCTCTCAGTCCGTTTGTGCTGATAAATGCCAGGCGCATAGCATCCTGGAAGATATTCTGTCGGACTTGATGCATATCGACAGCCGAACTCGGCCATTTGAGTTCAATGGCGCCGTACCAGATAACTGTATTAAGCGAACGTCCCAGAAGGGCCAGATCTACCCGTTTTTTTGTGTTTCCCCAGTCGGGTGGTAGCTGGCTGGTTGCCGGAAGAAATTGACCTTGTGCGTTTATGATCTGGGCCGTGACGGACCGGGCGGAGTCTTCACCGGATAAGTTGTTGAGATTCTGAGCGGTTTGAAGTTGGTGCCACCCAGAAAGGCCTGAGGCAATTTTTGTAGCCAGTAAAGGTCGGTTCATCGCTGCTCCATGCAATGTGTAAGTAATCGAGTCAGCAAGCTCCCATGTGGTGATCTACAGAGGCCGGCAATTTACTGACATGGATAAGGTGTCCTGCAACCAGTGCCACTGATAGACGTATGCGTCCTCGGAGATGGTTGCTGAATCAGCGCCGCGCCACGTCGGAGAAGTAGAACTTGTCCAGGGTGTGCCGTGATTCGGTGTACTCGAACTGGCGCCCGTCCTGGAGAAAGGTCTGGTTGCTCACCACGATCACGTGGCTCTGGCCGTCCAGGTCGAGCAACTGCTGGTCGTCCTTGCTCCGCGGGCTGGCCTCGATGGTGCGTTGGGCGTAGCTGATGCTCAATTGCAGGGTTTGTTCGATGTAGGCATAGATCGACTGCTCGGCGATCTGCCGGTCCAGCCCTGGAATCAGATCGGCGACAAAGTGGTTGATGTCGAGAATCACCCGTTTGCCGTCAATGCGCCTGACCCGCTTGATCCGGGTGATCAGGCTGCCTTCTTCGGCTTGCAGATGGGCCCGCAGCGGGCCTTCGAGAGGAAACTGGCTGAACTCCACCACCTCGGTGCTGACGTCATCCCCCAGGCCTGGATAGGTTTCCTGGAAGCTGACGATGCCGCCCAGTTGGAACTCGATGGGATTGGGCGAGAGCACGAAGGTGCCCTTGCCGTGGATCTTCTGCGCGAAGCCGCGCTCCTGCAGCAGTTCGATGGCCTTGCGCACGGTGCCGCGGCTGGCCTGGTAGCTGTCCATCAGTTCGCTTTCCGAAGGCAGGCGGGCGCCACGCTCCAGACGTTCGGTGGTGATGCTGGCAAGCAGATCGCTGTAGATCTGGTTGTATTTGCTCATGGGATGGCTCTGTGCCGCGCTGTGCTCAAGGTAGGCACCTTAAGGGCTGCGCGGGGTATTTGTCCATGTACCTAGCAGGCCGGAGTCGGCTCGGAAAAGCACATTTCGAGCGTTGGCTCGAAGAAAAATCCAAACTCGTCTGTACGAGTTGTTGATTTAACTCGTACAGACGAGTAGTTTCCTCCTCGGCGTGCTGCCAATAACAAAAAACTCAGGTGGAAGAACGAGCATGAGCCACGACTATTCAACGATCGCCAGCGAGTTGCTGCACAGCCTCGGTGGCGCCGACAACCTCGAGCAGGCTGCCCATTGCGTGACCCGCCTGCGCCTGGCCCTGAAGGACCCGAGCCGGGTCGACAGCGCCACGCTCAACCAGATCGACCTGGTCAAGGGATCGTTCTTCACCGGCGGCCTGTTCCAGGTCGTGATCGGCCCCGGCGAAGTGGAAAAGGTCTATGCGGCGCTGCGTGAGCAGACTGGCCTTGCGGCCTCGACCATTGCCGATGTGAAGGACAAGGGCGCGCAGAAGACCCACGCCATGCAGCGCCTGGTGCGGGTGTTCTCCGATGTGTTCATGCCTATCCTGCCGGCCCTGATCATCGCCGGCCTGCTGATGGGGGTGAACAACCTGCTGGGTGCCAAGGGCATGTTCATCGAGGGCCAGACCCTGCTCGAGGCCTACCCGGGCCTGGACGGGCTGTGGAGCCTGATCAACCTGATGGCCAACACTTCCTTCGTGTTCCTGCCGGCCCTGGTGGGCTGGTCGGCAGCCAAGCGCTTCGGCGGCAGCGAGATCCTCGGCATCGTCCTGGGGCTGATGCTGGTGCACCCGGACCTGCTCAACGCCTGGAACTACGGCAAGGCCGTGGCCGGGCTGGATGGCCAGAGCCTGCCGTACTTCGACATCCTCGGCCTGTTCCAGATCGAGAAGGTCGGCTACCAGGGGCAGATCCTGCCGATCCTGCTGGCAGCCTATGTGATGAGCGTGATCGAAAAATGGCTGCGGGCCCGGGTGCCCAACGCCATTACCCTGCTGGTGGTGCCCATCACCACCATCGTGGTCACCGGGGTGCTGGCCCTGGCGATCATCGGCCCGGTGACCCGCCATCTGGGGATCCTGATCACCGAAGGCGTGGTCACCCTGTTCGACCTGGCGCCGGTGGTGGGTGGGGCGATCTTTGGCCTCCTCTATGCGCCGCTGGTGATCACCGGCATGCACCACATGTTCCTGGCGGTCGATCTGCAACTGATCTCCACCCAGGGCGGCACCTTTATCTGGCCCATGATCGTCATGTCCAACCTGGCCCAGGGCAGCGCGGCCCTGGCGGTGTTCACCATGAGCCGCAATGCCCGGGACCGCAGCATGGCTTCGACCTCGGCGATCTCGGCCTATTTCGGCATCACCGAGCCGGCGATGTTCGGCGTCAACCTGCGCTACAAGTTTCCGTTCTATGCCGCGCTGATCGGTTCGGCCCTGGGCAGCATCTTCCTCTCGCTGAACAAGGTCCAGGCCTCGGCTATCGGCGTCGGTGGGCTGCCGGGGTTCATCTCGATCATTCCGCAATACATCCCGATGTTCGTGATCGGCATGGTCGTCGCCCTGGTGGTGCCTTTCGTCCTGACCTGCGGCCTGAGCCTGAAGATCATCCGTCCCGGCTACCGAGTGGCCTGACCGGCCCTGCAGGAGCCGGCTCGCCGGCGAATGCCCTCGCACTTTCCAAAGGATTCCCCCATGCAAGACTGGCAGCGTTCGGTGATCTACCAGATCTACCCGAAAAGTTTTCACAGCCACCAAGGGCAGGCCACCGGCGACCTGCTGGGAGTGGTGGACAAGCTCGACTACCTGCACTGGCTGGGGGTCGATTGCCTGTGGCTGACCCCGTTCCTGCGTTCGCCGCAACGCGACAACGGCTATGACATCAGCGACTACTACGCCATCGATCCCAGCTACGGCAGCATGGCCGACTGCGAGTTGCTGATCGCCGAGGCCGGCAAGCGCGGGATCAAGCTGATGCTGGACATCGTGGTCAACCACACCTCCATCGAGCACGCCTGGTTCCAGCAGGCCCGCAGCAGCCTGGACAACCCCTACCGGGATTTCTACATCTGGCGCGATGAGCCCAACAACTGGGAGTCCAAGTTCGGCGGCTCTGCCTGGGAATACGAGGCACAGACCGGCCAGTACTACCTGCACCTGTTCGATCACACCCAGGCCGACCTCAACTGGGACAACCCACGGGTGCGCGCCGAAGTCTTCAAGATGATGCGCTTCTGGCGGGACAAGGGCGTCGGCGGCTTTCGTCTCGACGTGATCAACCTCATCTCCAAGCCTGCGGACTTCCCCGAGGACCAGAGCGATGGCCGGCGCTTCTATACCGATGGCCCGAACGTTCACGAGTACTTGCAGGAAATGCATCGGGAAGTGTTCGCCGGCCATGACCTGGTGAATGTCGGCGAGATGTCGTCCACCCGCCTGGAACACTGCATCCGCTACTCGAACCCGGAGTCGAAGGAGCTGTCCATGACCTTCAACTTCCATCACCTGAAGGTGGATTACCCCAATCAGCAGAAGTGGCTGCGGGCCGATTTCGACTTCCTCGAGCTCAAGCGCATCCTCTCCGACTGGCAAACCGGCATGCAGGCCGGTGGCGGCTGGAATGCGCTGTTCTGGTGTAACCACGACCAGCCCCGGGTGGTCTCGCGCTTTGGCGACGACGGCGAACACCGTGTGGTGTCGGCGAAGATGCTGGCCACCGCATTGCACCTGCTGCAGGGCACGCCCTTTGTCTATCAGGGCGAAGAGCTGGGCATGACCAATCCGCATTTCCAGCGCATCGAGCAGTATCGCGACGTCGAGACCCTGAACATCTACCGCCTCAAGCGCGAGGCCGGTGAAGAGCCGCAGGCCATCATGGCGGCGATCCAGCAGAAGTCCCGGGACAACGGGCGTACGCCAATGCAGTGGAGTGCCGGGGCCAATGCCGGTTTCAGCAGCGGCACCCCCTGGATCGAGGTTGCGGCCAACGCTGGCCAGATCAATGTCCAGGCACAGCTCGACGACCCGCAATCAGTGCTGCACCACTATCGCCAATTGATCGCGTTGCGCCGTGAGCAGGGTTTGATCCAGCACGGCGTCTATCGCCAATTGCTGCCCGAGCATCCGCAGGTCTGGGCCTACGTGCGGGAAGGGCAGGGCGAGCGACTGCTGGTGGTGAACAACTTCTACGGTTCGCCGTGCGAGGTTGAATTGCCGCAGGAGGTCATCGAGCCGGGCATGCAGCAGCGTCTGCTGATCAGCAACTACCCGGGGGATGGCGCCCGCAGCCGGCATTTGCGGCTGCGGCCCTATGAGTCCTTCGTCCTGCACCTGACCGACTGCTGACAATCCTCGCAGAAGCCGCCGGGCGGTTTGCCTCTGCCGTGAATGCGCTGTTGCAGATACAGCGCAGGGCTTCGTTCGTCGGCAAGCCGGCTTCTGCGGATCGAAATATCACAATAAAAATAATGGGGTGGCTTATGAAAACAACAATAAATCGCGGCCTGGCGGCGTCCTGCCTGTGCCTGGCATTGCCCTTTCCGGCCCAGGCCCTGGAGTTCGCCGGCTACCTGCGCAGCGGCCTTGGCACTTCGGTCAACAGCGGCCCGCAGTCCTGCTTTCAGCTACCCGGCGCGCCCTCCAAGTACCGCCTGGGCAACGAGTGTGAGCAGTACGCCGAGCTTGAGCTGCGCCAGGACCTGTACACCCTGGAGGACGGCTCGGTGCTCAGCGTCGACGGCATGGCTTCGCTCTACAACCGCTACGACCGCAACCTGACCTTCCAGGGCGAAAACGGCTCGGCGCGCATGCCGCAGATGTACGCCCAGTGGTCGAACCTGCCCAGCCTCAATGGCGGCTCGCTGTGGGCCGGGCGCCGTTACTACAAGCGTAACGACATCCATATTTCCGACTTCTACTACTGGAACCAGAGCGCCACTGGCGGCGGGGTCGAGGACGTGCGCATCGGCGATCTGAAATACAGCTACGCCTTTTCCCGCAAGGACAACCTCTACCAGAAGCAGGCCGTGAGCCGTCACGACTTCAACGTTGCCGGTTTCCAGACCAACCCCGGCGGCGAGCTGGAGCTGGGCCTGAGCTACCTGGAAAAGCCCGATCGCCGTGGTGCCCACAATGGCTGGGCGATCACCACCCAGCATGTGCAGAAAGACTTCTTCGGCGGCAAGAACAAACTGGCCCTGCAATACGGTGAGGGGCCTGGTACCGGCCTGGGCTACACCGGCAATCCCTATCTGGATGACGGCAACAAGAGCTATCGCCTGGTGGAGTTCTTCGATTGGCAGGTCACCCCGCGCTTCGGCGGCCAGGTAGAGGCGGTCTATCAGAAGGACATTCGCCCCGACGGCCAGGACCAGAACTGGATCTCCCTGGGTGTGCGCCCGGCCTATGCCATCACCGAACAGTTCAAGCTGGTGACCGAGTTTGGTCATGATCAGGTGGAGGCGCCCGGGGGCACCCGCAAACTCAGCAAGTTCACCTTCGCGCCCACCTGGTCACCCAAGGGGCCGGAGTTCTGGGCGCGGCCCGAGGTGCGCCTGTATTACACCTATGCCAGCTGGAACGAGGCCGCCAAACGCGCGGCCAACGAACTGGCGGCCGGCTCCGCGCTGTCCGACAGCGGTGTATTCGGCACCGCCCGACACGGTGCGAACGTCGGTTTGCAGGTCGAGTACTGGTGGAAATAAGCGATGCTGTCGGGGCTCGCGCTCCATCGGCACTTCAAGGAATCATTAGCAGGTGACGTCATGGCCATAACCCAACCCTTGCAATTGCTCGCGCCCCTGTCCGGGGTGCTGCTGCCCCTGGAGCAGGTGCCCGACCCGGTGTTTTCCAGCCGGGTGATCGGCGACGGCGTGTGCATCGACCCGACTTCCCAGACCCTCTGTGCGCCTCTGTCCGGGGTGGTCAGCAACCTGCAGCACAGCGGCCATGCGGTGAGCATCACTGGTGAACAGGGCCAGCAGGTGCTGATGCACATCGGGCTGGACACGGTGAACCTCGCGGGCAAGGGCTTCACCTGTCTGGTCGAGGAGGGTCAGCAGGTCTCGGCAGGCCAGCCGCTGATCGAGTTCGATGCTGATTATCTGGCCCGGCACGCGCGCAGCCTGTTGACCCTGATGCTGGTGGTCAGTGGCGAGGCGGTGATGGGGCTGGTGTCCGGCAGCCTGCTGGTGGAGCTGGGACAGCCGGTGTTGCAGATCGAGCCCGCCTGCGCAGAGGAAGGGGCCAAGGCCGAGGGCGCTGAAGCAGAGGCGCTGTTTTCCAAACCGCTGATCCTGGGCAACCCCCAGGGGCTGCATGCACGTCCGGCGGCGTTGCTGGCCCAGGCCGCCAAGGGCTTTGCCGCGAATATCTGCCTGCACCGGCGCCAGGACTCGGCCAATGCCAAGTCCCTGGTGTCGATCATGGCGTTGCAGACGGTGCAGGGCGATGTCTTGCAGGTCAGTGCTGCGGGTGCGGATGCCGAGCAGGCGATCCAGGTTCTGGTGGAGCTGCTGGCCTCGGGTTGTGGCGAGAAAGTCAGTGCTGCGGCGCCGAGTCCTGAGCCAGTAGCGGCGCGGGATGAGTCGTTGGAGACGGTTCTGCGGGGTGTCTGTGCGTCACCGGGTTCGGCGGTCGGCCAGGTGGTCCATGTGGCTGAGCAGCGCCTGCAGATAAGCGAGTGGGCGGCAAACCCGCAGCAGGAGCGTGAAGTCCTTGAGCGGGCCTTGCGAGAGGCGGTGCGGGGCCTGCAACAGCTGCGGGACAATGCCCCGGGTGAAGCACAGCAGGAAATCTTCCGTGCCCACCAGGAGCTCCTCGACGACCCGAGCCTGTTGCAGCAAACCGAAGCCCTGATCGTCACCGGCAAGAGCGCCGCCTTTGCCTGGAACAGTGCCATCGAGGTTACCGCCGAGCTGTTCAAGGGCCTGGGCAGCACGCTGCTGGCTGAACGCGCGGTGGATCTGGCGGACGTCGGCCAACGGGTGCTCAAGCTGATTCTCGGGGTGCAAGAGCATGCCGTGAGCTTGCCGGACCAGGCCATTCTGATTGCCGAGCAACTGACCCCCTCGCAGACCGCCAGCCTGGACACGGCCAAGGTGCTGGGGTTTGCCACTGTCGGCGGCGGCGCCACCAGCCACGTGGCGATTCTCGCCCGAGCCCTGGGCCTGCCGGCGATCTGTGGGCTGTCGCCCCGGGTCCTGTCCCTGGCCAACGGCACCCGGGTGCTGCTGGATGCCGATCGCGGCGAACTGCATACGGACCCTGACCCGCAACGCTTGCAGCAACTGGAGTCCCTGCGTCAGCAGCAACGCCTGCGCCAGCGTCAGGACCTGGCCCAGGCGGCGCAACCGGCGGTGACCCGCGATGGTCATCATCTGGAGGTCACGGCCAACATTGCCTCTCTGGCGGAGGCCGAGCAGGCCATGAGCCTGGGAGGCGAGGGCGTCGGCCTGTTGCGTTCGGAGTTCCTCTACCAGGACCGCAGCCACGCCCCCAGCCTGGAGGAGCAGGCTGAAACCTATCGGGCCATCGCCCAGGCCCTGGGCCCTGAGCGCAATCTGGTGGTGCGCACCCTGGACGTGGGCGGCGACAAGCCCCTGGCCTATGTGCCCATGGACAGTGAAGCCAACCCCTTTCTCGGCCTGCGTGGCATCCGCCTGTGCCTGGAGCGCCCCGAACTGCTGCGGGAGCAGTTCCGGGCGATTCTCGCCAGCGCCGGGCAGGCACGCCTGCACATCATGTTGCCCATGGTCAGCCAGCTGGCGGAGCTGCGTCAGGCGCGGCAGCTACTGGATGACGAGGTTCGGGCCCTGGGCCTGGCGGAAAGGCCCAAGTTGGGCATCATGATCGAGGTGCCTTCGGCGGCCCTGATGGCAGATCGCTTTGCTCCGGAGGTGGATTTCTTCTCCATCGGCACCAACGACCTGACCCAGTACACCCTGGCCATGGACCGTGATCATCCGCGCCTGGCCAGTCAGGCCGACAGCTTCCACCCGTCGGTGCTGCGCCTGATCGCGCGAACGGTGCAGGCCGCCCATGCCCACGGCAAGTGGGTCGGAGTCTGTGGTGCACTGGCGTCCGAAACCCTGGCAGTGCCGCTGTTGCTGGGCCTGGGGGTGGACGAACTGTCGGTGAGCGTGCCGTTGATTCCGGCCATCAAGGCCCGGGTACGCGAGCTGGATCTGAGCGAATGCCAGGCGCTGGCAGCTCGGATCATCGATCTGGAGGACGCGGTTCAGGTACGTGAATACCTGCACAAGCAGCAAGTCGCAGCCGATTCACTGGTTCTGGAGAACTGAAAATGTTCGAGAAATTGCAACGCGCGTTCTGGAAAGCCCTGACTCCGGACCTGATCCCTGATCAGCCGAAGGCCCCCAGGGCCAACGGCAATGTTCTGAATGACGCAATGCTGGCGGCGCTGGGTGGCAGTGCCAACATCAAGAGCCAGCAACCCCTGGCCCTGACCCGCCTGCGCCTTGAGCTGCATGATCCGCAACTGCTGGACAGCAGCGCCTTGCGCGTGGCGGGGGTACCGGCGGTGATGCCCCTGGCCGGTGGCGTGGTGCATCTGCTGCTGGGATTGCAGGGCTGAGGGGGCTGTTCGCCGGCCAGCCGGCTCCTACAAGAGCAACGGGCTTGCCAGCGAGCAGACTCTCGAAAACACCCATCGTTTCCCCGTCTCGCCTGCGTCCCGTCGCCGCGCCGGCCTTACTGTTTCTCAACTGCGGGTGTATCGTATTCGCCTTTTGCGGGCCTGGGCCCGCGGCTGATACGTGAGGTAGTTGAGTCCATGTCCTTTACCCGTCGACAAATACTCGGTGGTCTGGCCGGTCTGGTAGTGGTGGGCGTGGGGGCGGGCGGCGCATCGCGTTATTGGCTGGGAAAGATGGCTGACGCCGAGGCGGGGCACGATTACGAGCTGATCGCCGCGCCACTGGACGTGGAGCTGGTGCCTGGGCACAAGACCGAGGCCTGGGCCTTCGGCCCTTCAGCGCCGGGTACCGAACTGCGGGTGCGCCAGGGCGAATGGCTGCGGGTACGCTTCATCAACCACCTGCCGGTGGCCACCACCATCCACTGGCACGGCATCCGCCTGCCCCTGGAAATGGACGGCGTGCCTTACGTCTCGCAACTGCCGGTGCTGCCCGGCGAATACTTCGATTACAAGTTCCGCGTACCGGATGCCGGCAGCTACTGGTATCACCCCCATGTGAACAGCAGTGAAGAACTGGGTCGCGGCCTGGTGGGCCCGCTGATCATCGAAGAACGCGAACCCACCGGCTTCAAGTACGAGCGCACCCTGAGCCTGAAAAGCTGGCACGTGGATGAAGAGGGCGCGTTCATGCCCTTCAGCATCCCTCGGGAGGCGGCGCGCGGTGGTACGGCCGGGCGCCTGTCCACCATCAACGGTGTGTCCCAGGCAGTGATCGACCTGCCGGCCGGGCAGATCACCCGGGTGCGCCTGCTGAACCTGGATAACACCCTGACCTACCGCATCAACATCCCGGATGTCGAAGCGCAGATCTACGCTCTGGACGGCAACCCCATCGAGCCTCGCCCCTTGGGCAAGGAATACTGGCTGGGCCCGGGCATGCGCATCTGCCTGGCGATCAAGGCGCCGGCGGCCGGTGTGGAGTTGTCCCTGCGCAACGGACCGGTGCGCCTGGGCACTTTGCGCTCGGTGGCCAACAACGACGCGCCCACCCAGTGGCCCGCCGCCTTGCCGGCCAACCCCGTGGCCGAGCCGGATCTCGACAACGCCGAGAAGCTCAACTTCAATTTCGAATGGGTTGGCTCGGTCTCGGTGAACGTGGACAATGGCAAGCCGCCAAGCCTGTGGCAGATCAATGGCCAGGCCTGGGACATCACCGACAAGACCTGCGCCGACCGCCCGATTGCCACCCTGAAAAAGGGCAAGAGCTACATTTTCGAATTGAAGAACATGACCCAGTACCAGCACCCGATCCACTTGCACGGCATGAGCTTCAAGGTCATCGCCTCGAACCGCAAGAAGATCACCCCCTACTTCACCGACACCTACCTGCTGGGCAAGAACGAGCGTGCCCGGGTCGCCCTGGTGGCGGATAACCCGGGGGTCTGGATGTTCCACTGCCACGTGATCGACCACATGGAAACCGGCCTGATGGCCGCCATCGAGGTGGTGTGATGCGCCAGATACGCCCGGCGCCGATCATCGACCGCAGCCGCGACCAGGACTTCATGCGTGAAGCCCTTGCCCTGGCGGCCCAAGGCGCCGCCCTGGGGGAAGTGCCGGTGGGTGCGGTGCTGGTACTGGATGGGCAGATCATCGGCCGTGGCTACAACTGCCCCATCAGCGGCAGCGATCCCAGCGCCCACGCCGAGATGGTGGCGATCCGCGAAGCGGCCCAGGCGGTGAGCAACTATCGCCTGCCCGGCAGCACCCTGTACGTGACCCTTGAACCTTGCAGCATGTGCGCCGGGCTGATCGTCCATTCGCGCATTGCCCGGGTAGTGTACGGCGCACTGGAACCCAAGGCCGGCATTGTGCAGAGCCAGGGGCAGTTCTTCACCCAAGGGTTTCTCAACCATCGGGTGCTGTACGAGGGCGGGGTGCTGGCCGAGGAGTGCGGCACGGTGCTGAGCGAATTCTTCAAGGCGCGTCGAGCGCGCTGATCGCAAACCGGTTCGCGGCCTACACAAAACCGTAGGAGCCGGCTTGCCGGCGAAGAGGCTCTTGAGCCTTGCGCCGTTCTGGCGGGCGCCTTCGCTGGCAAGCGGAACGCCGCCCGGCCAGCTCCTGCGGGGGAAGACGGGGTTATTTCTTGGCGACTATCACCGCACGCATCGGCGCCGGCAGGCCTTCGATGGTCTTGCTGTGGTCGTTGGGGTCCAGGAAGTCGCTCAGGGACTGGTACTTCATCCACTCGGTGCCGCGCTGCTCCTCGACGCTGGTCACGCTGACATCCACGCACCGCACGTCGCTGAACCCGGCGCGCCGCAGCCACAGTTCCAGGGCCGGCACCGACGGCAGGAACCACACGTTGCGCATCTGCGCGTAGCGGTCTTCCGGTACCAGCACCTGATGCTGGTCGCCTTCCACCACCAGGGTTTCCAACACCAGTTCACCGCCCTTGACCAGGCAGTCCTTGAGCGCCAGCAGGTGCTCGATGGGCGAACGGCGGTGGTAGAACACCCCCATGGAAAACACCGTGTCGAAGCCTTCCAGGTTGGCCGGCAGGTCTTCGAAGGGGAAGGGCAGGTGCCACACCGAAGGCTCCGACAAGTAACGCTGCACCGCCTGGAACTGGCAGAAGAACAGCCAGTTGGGGTCGACGCCGATCACGCTGTGGGCGCCGGCGCCAAGCATGCGCCACATGTAGTAGCCATTGCCGCAGCCGACATCGAGGATGCGCTTGCCCTCAAGGTTCAGGTGCGGGGCGACCCGCGACCACTTCCAGTCCGAACGCCATTCGGTGTCCACGTGCACGCCGAACAGGTCGAACGGGCCCTTGCGCCACGGCGACAGGCCCATCAGTGCGGTGCGCATCTGCGCCCGAGTGGCGTCGTCGCAGTCGGTGTCCAGGCGCAGGCCATTGATCAGGTCGATTTCGCTGGGCTGGATCTTCGGCAATGCATCCAGGGCGCTTTGCCAGCGCTCCAGGTCGCCATGGCCTTTTTCCATCTTGGCGTCGAGCTGGGCTTGCAGCCCATTGGCCCAGGTGGCCAGGGGCGTACCCGCCAGACGGCGAGCGAGGGGGGACAGATCAATCATGGCAGGGCAATCAACGAGGCAAAGTTAAGGCATTGGAACCACGGCACGACTTTCGAGAACCCGGCAGCCAGCAGGCGTTCGCGGTGTTCTTCGAGGCTGTCGGGCTTCATGACGTTTTCGATGGCACTGCGCTTCTGGGCGATTTCCAGTTCGCTGTAGCCGTTGGCGCGCTTGAAGGCGATGTGCAGGTCGGTGAGCAGGGCGTGTTCCTGGTCATCGTTGAAGCGCAGCTTCTCCGAGAGGATCAGCGCGCCACCGGGTAGCAGCGACTGGCGGATGCGCCCGAGCAGGGCCAGACGCTGCTCGGGGGCGATGAACTGCAGGGTGAAGTTCAGGGCCACCACCGAGGCCGGCTGGAATTCCAGGGCCAGGATATCGCCCTCGATCACCTGCACCGGCAGCAGCTCCTGGAACATCGAATCCTGGCCGTTGAGGTATTCCCGGCACCGTTCGACCATGGCTGCGGAGTTGTCCACCGCGATGACCCGGCAGCCATCCGTGCGCACATGGCGGCGCAGGGCCTGGGTCACTGCCCCCAGGGAAGAGCCCAGGTCGTAGAGCACGCTGTTGGGCTGGGCGAACTGCGCCGCCAGCACCCCGAGGTTCTCGACAATGGTCGGGTAACCCGGCACCGAGCGCTTGATCATGTCCGGGAACACCCGCACCACATCCTCGTTGAAGGCGAAGTCGGGCACCTGGGCCAGTGGCTGGGCGAAAAGGCGGTCGGGTTCTTTGCTCACGGCGGTTCCGGCGATGGAGATAAAAAGAGGGCGGCATTGTAGCCGCTGCCGCAGGCTGCGATAAGGCCCGCAGGGCCTTCAGGGGCGCAAGGGCGACGCAAGGTGGGGTCCTTTCGCCGGCAAGCCGGCTCCTACGGAGAGTAGGGACCGGCCTGTCGGCGCAGGCGGCTCAGCGTGGCTTCTGGCTGAACGCCGAAGCGGCAATGCCCCACTGGCCCAGCCAGTAGAAAATGATGATCAGGTAGGGCGCGGCGTCGAAGGCCAGCACGAAGCGGCTGATGCCGATCAGGCTGTCGGAGAAGGCAAAGCTCAGGGCGCCCAGCGCTGCCAGTACCGCGGACCGCGTGGGCACCGCTGAGCCGAGGCGTGCCAAGGCGCGCCAGAGCATGGCGCTGATGGTCAGGGCGTAGACGATCACCGGCACCAGCAACGGCCCCAGGCCGTGGGAGATCAGGATGCTCAACAGCACCGCGCCAATGGCCAGTGCCACCAGCAAGGGCAGCAGCGCCGGGCGCCGGCAGTCGCTGAGATAAGCCTTGAGGTAGGCCAGGTGTGCCACCAGGAAGGCTCCGAGACCGAACACGAACAGGTCCGTGGGCCAGGCCAGCAGGACATCCCCCAGCACCGAGAACAGCAGGCCGATGATGATCCAGCGCCGGTAGTCCCCGGGCGGTGCATCGTGCAGCCAGCCCAGCAGGGCCAGCACCGGCAGTGGCTTGACCAGCAGGCAGAGCAGGGTGGCATGCACGCTGACGCCGTAGAGGAAGGTCGCGGCGCCCATCAGCGCCAGTATCAGCCAGCCCATGTCAGTTCACCGTGATCGAGCAGTCGAAGGCCTTCACCGGGGCCTCTTCCGGTGCCCAGGGTTGCTGGTAGGTCAGCAGCAGCCGGCCCTGGCCGCTGGCGAAGGCCTGGAAGCGCCAGATCGACTGCCCGCCACTGCCCACCAGGCCGGTGTCTTCGGGGTTGCTGTAGACCTCGGGGCTGACCTTGCGCAGGATGCCGCCGGCCGAATCCTGGATCGCCCAGCGATAACCGGTGGTGGGGTTGCTTGGCAGGGTGAGGATCAGGTTCTGCCCATTGTGCAGTTGCAGCGGGCATTCACTCTGGTTTTCAACGGTGACGTTCTGCTTGGGCTGGCTGGCGCAAGCGGTCAGCAGGGCGAGGCTGAGCAGGGCAAGAAGGCGGGGTGTGGGCATGGGTCAGGAAGCTCCGATCATTCATGACGAACGGCGAGCATAACTGAAGATGATGGGCGGTGTGGGGAGGGGAATAAAGGTTGGCGGTTATGGCCTGTTCGCCGGCAAGCCGGCTCCTGCGAGGGGGGCCCTGCAGGAGCCGGCTTGCCGGCGAAAGGGGTTAGAACAGTACTTTGGCCACGTCGGCAAAACGCTTGGCAAAATGCACGGTGATGCCTTCCTTGAGGTAGTCCGGCAGTTCTTCGAAATGCCCGCGGTTGGGCTCCGGCAGGATCAGCTCGTGGATCTTCTGGCGCCGCGCGGCGATGACTTTCTCGCGCACCCCGCCAATGGGCAGCACGTGGCCGGTGAGGGTCAGCTCGCCGGTCATGGCCACGCCTTTCTTCGGCGGCTGGTTGCGCGCCAGGGACAGCAGGGCGCTGGCCATGGTCACCCCGGCACTGGGGCCGTCCTTGGGGGTGGCGCCTTCGGGAACGTGCAGGTGGACGAAGGCTTCGTCGAAGAACTTGCTGTCGCCGCCGAATTGCTTGAGGTGCGAGCTGACGTAGCTGTAGGCGATCTCCGCCGATTCCTTCATCACATCCCCCAGTTGCCCGGTGAGCTTGAAGCCGCGGTTGTGGGTGTGAATGCGCGTGGCCTCGATAGGCAGGGTGGCGCCGCCCATGCTGGTCCAGGCCAGGCCGGTGATGACCCCGGTGCCGCTCAGGACCTGCTCGTTACGGAACACCGGCATGCCCAGGGAAGCCTCCAGGTCCTTGGGCGCGATCTTGATCGTGGCGTCCGGCTCGTCCAGCAGCTTGACCACGGCCTTGCGTACCAGCTTGCCCAGTTGTTTCTCCAGCTGGCGCACCCCGGCTTCCCGGGCGTAGCCATCGATCACCGTGCGCAGGGCGCTGTCGCTGATGCTCAGGCTGGTCTTGGCGACACCGGCCTTTTCCAGCTGCTTGGGCCACAGGTGGCGTTTGGCGATGGCCAGTTTTTCTTCGGTGATGTAGCCGGACAGGCGAATCACTTCCATACGGTCCAGCAGCGGGCCGGGAATCGAATCCAGGGTGTTGGCAGTGCACACGAACAGGACCTTGGACAGGTCCATGCGCAGGTCCAGGTAATGATCGAGGAAGTCGACGTTCTGCTCCGGGTCCAGGGTCTCCAGGAGGGCCGAGGCCGGGTCGCCCTGGTAGCTCTGGCCCATCTTGTCGATCTCGTCGAGCATGATCACCGGGTTCATCACCTCCACTTCCTTGAGGGCCTGCACCAGCTTGCCCGGCTGGGCGCCGATGTAGGTGCGGCGGTGGCCCTTGATCTCGGCTTCATCACGCATGCCGCCGACGCTGAAGCGGTAGAACGGCCGCCCCAGGGATTCGGCGATGGATTTGCCGACGCTGGTCTTGCCGACACCGGGTGGGCCTACCAGCAGCACGATGGAGCCGCTGATCTCGCCCTTGTAGGCGCCCACCGCGAGGAATTCGAGGATACGGTTCTTGATGTCGTCGAGCCCGGCGTGGTGCTTGTCCAGCACCTTGCGCGCGTGCTTGAGGTCGAGCTTGTCGTCGCCGAAGACGCCCCAGGGCACGGCCGTGGCCCATTCCAGGTAGTTGCGGGTAACCGCATATTCCGGCGAGCCGGTCTCCAGGATCGACAGCTTGTTCATTTCCTCGTCGATGCGTTTCTGCGCCTGGGGCGGCAGCACTTTGCCAGTCAGGCGCTGTTCGAACTGCTCCAGGTCGGCGCTGCGGTCATCCTTGGTCAACCCCAGCTCCTGCTGGATCACCTTGAGCTGCTCCTTGAGGAAGAACTCGCGCTGGTGCTCGCCGATCTTGCGGTTGACCTCGGCGGAAATCTCTTTCTGCAGGCGCGCCACTTCGACTTCCTTGCGCAGCATCGGCAGGACTTTTTCCATGCGCTTGAGCATGGGCACGCAGTCCAGCACTTCCTGCAGTTCGTTGCCGGTGGCGGAGGTCAGGGCGGCGGCGAAGTCGGTCAGGGGCGACGGGTCGTTGGGGCTGAAGCGGTTGAGGTAGTTCTTCAGCTCTTCGCTGTACAGCGGGTTGAGCGGCAGCAGCTCCTTGATCGCATTGATCAGCGCCATGCCGTAGGCCTTGACCTCGTCGGTGGGCTCGCTGGGCTGATGGGGGTACTCGACCTCCACCAGGTAGGGCGGACGATGGTGCTTGAGCCAGGTGCGGATGCGCACCCGGGTCAGGCCCTGGGCAACGAACTGCAGCTTGCCGTTTTCACGGCTGGCGTGATGGACCTTGACCAGGGTGCCGTACTCCGGCAGCGCGGAGGTATCGAAGTGTCGCGGGTCCTCCTGCGGGGTGTCCATGAAAAACAGGGCAAGGGAGTGATGCTCGGATTTGCTCACCAGTTCCAGGGTTTCGGCCCAGGGCTCTTCATTGACGATGACCGGCAATACTTGCGCAGGAAAGAAGGGACGATTGTGAATCGGGATGATGTAGACCTTGTCCGGCAGATTCTGTCCGGGCAGGGCCAGGCCGGTGCCATGGGCAGCCTGGTGTTCGGTGTTTTCCGGATCGACGTAGTCACGTGGATCTTCGGGAAATTCTTGCTGGTCGCTCATGGAGGCTCCTGCGCGATGGACTATGCAGCTTAGATGGGGCAGGTCGCCGCGGGTTTCAATGGGGGACTGGTTTCAGCGTTTTTCCGAAGCGGTGGGAAATACCGCTGCATCGCCTCTTGCCCTGGCAGAGAAGCGTTGCATAGCCGCGGTCTAGGCTGTTCTTGCTGCATGCCTGGGGGTTTTTGCGAAGGGATTCAAGCTCACTTGAAGGGGCTGTTTGACATGGGTTGTCAATAAAATGACTGCGATGTCACCTGTTTTATTGCGTGATCTTGTGTAATTTGAGGATTAATCTGATTGCCCGGAATGCCGGAATGAAGCTGGCATTTATTTGACGCGCGCATTCAGCTTCTCAGAGGGATGGGTATGAAGAAGGGATTTTTCAGCTTCCGGCAGGGGTTATCCGCGTTGGCCTTTTCAAGGCCCGCCGGGGACTTGGAGCGACTGAGAGCAGCCTTATGAAGTGGCGCCGAACCTTTCAGGCAAGGATTGTCGGGGTGCTGGCGCTATTGCTGTTGGTATTGATTGCCGCGGTGTATTTCGCGGTCAAGACCGCCACTACCCAAGCGGTGGAGCGCCAGGCGCAATTGCAACTGAAGATCGGCACCCGGGTATTCGAACGGCTGCTGGACTTGCGCGGTCGCAACCTGCAGTACGGTGTCGACTGGCTGGTGGTGGATTCCGAGTTTCGCCGGGCGGTGCTCAGCGGCAAGCCGGTGGATATCCTTGCCGCCCTGGCCCAGCATAGCGGCGGCATCCGTTCCAGCGAGATGTTCGTGCTCAGCCCCGAGGGCCGGGTCATCGCCAGCACCCTGCCGGTGATCGCCCGGGACCAGCACTTTCCCTACGACCAGGCCCTGCGCCGGGCCATGCGGCACAACACCCACATGCTCTTCGTCGCAATCAAGGGCCGGCCCTATCTGCTGGTCCAGGGGGAAGTGCTGGAGTCGCTACCCATCGCCCGGGTAGTGATGGGCTTTCCCATGGATGAGCTGTTTGCCCAGGAACTGCGCTCCATGAGCAACCTGGAAGTGTCGTTTCTGACGGTCGATGGTCAGCATCCCGGCGAGCTGTTCAGCACCCAGCCGGAGTTCTTCTGGTCGCCCATCATCAATGTCCTGGCCGACTCCCTGTGGCAATCCCTGCCGCAGTTGAGCGAGACCCATGGCCAGCGTTTCCTCAACCAGGCCTTGCAACTGGCCAATACCGGGGATGCCGGCGATCCGCGGGTCATGGCCTTGCTGCAAAGCCCCCTGGAGCAGGCGTTGCAGGCCTTTGCCCCGCTGGACCGGGAGTTCATGTGGATCGCCATGGTGGCGCTGGTGGTCTCCCTGGTCTGCGCCCTGCTGATGGCGCGGCGGGTATCGCGGCCCCTGGAAGACCTGGCCCAGGCGGCAAGACGCATCGGTGCCGGTAACTATCAGGCCCCGGTAACCATCAAGCGCAGCGACGAGTTCGGGGTGCTGGCAGATGCCTTCAACGCCATGCAGAGCGCCATTGCCACCCGCGAACGGCAACTGGCCCACAACGCTCTGCATGATCCGCTGACCGGGCTGCCGAACCGGGCCCTGGCCATCGAACGCCTGACCAAGGCCATTGCCGCCCGGCGCAATGTGGTGCTGCTCTACCTGGGCATCGACAACTATCGGGCGATCAACGAAGGCTTTGGCACAGAAGGCCTGGACCAGATGATGGGCGAGCTCAGCCGGCGCCTGCGAGAAGTATTGTCCCAGGGCGATACGGCGGCCCGGATCACCGCCAGTGAATTCCTCCTGCTGCTGGAGAACACCGAACTGGACGGGGCCATGGCCATGGCTGACCGGCTGCATGACCTGCTCAGCCGGCCGCAACTGATCCAGGGCGATGAGGTGCGCCGGCAGATCTGCATGGGGATGGCGGTGTACCCCGCCGACGGCAAGTCCGCCGAGGAACTGATCAGCCGCGCCGCTATCGCCCGCCATGATGCTTCGCTCAAGCCCGGTTACTTGCAGGTCTACCAGCAGGACCGAGACCTGGCTCACCAGCGGCAGATCAGCCTGATCCGCGACCTGCGCCGGGCGGCCGCCGAAGGTGAGCTGTTCCTGTTGTACCAGCCCAAGCTCGATCTGCGCCGGGACTACCTGCACCAGGCCGAAGCCCTGCTGCGCTGGCAGCACCCGGTGTTCGGCGTGGTCTCGCCGGCGGAATTCATTCCCCTGGCCGAGCGCACCGGCAGCATGCACAGCCTCACCGCCTGGGTCATCGAAGCCTGTATCCGCCAACTGGCGGAGTGGAACCGCCGGGCCCTGCCCGTACGCCTGTCACTGAACATCTCGGCCAGCGACCTGGAGGACGACGGCCTGGAGGTACGGGTCAGCGATTACCTTGAGGGCTATCAGGTGGCAGCCGAACAGTTGGTGTTCGAGATCACCGAGAGCGCCATCATGCGCGACCCGGAGCAGGCCCTGGCCGTGCTGCAACGCTTGCGCGGCTGCGGCATCAGCCTGTCGGTGGACGATTTCGGTACCGGCTATTCATCCCTGGCGCAGTTGCAGCGCCTGCCGGTGCAGGAACTGAAGATCGACCAGTCGTTCATCCGCAATCTGGATGAAACCAGCGGCGATGCGGTGATCGTGCGCTCCACCATTGAAATGAGCCACAAGCTGGGGCTCAAGGTGGTGGCCGAAGGCGTGGAATATGAGCATTGCCTGAAATTGCTGGAAAGCTGGGGCTGCGACACGGTGCAGGGCTATCTGATCAGCCGACCGTTGCCGACCGAGGCCTTTGAGCGCTGGCTGGTGAACTCCCGGGTGTCGAGCTGAAAGCTGGATGGCCGAGGGGCCATCCAGGGGGCGCGCTCAGGGAGCGGCGGACTCGGCCTTGGTCAACAGGCTTTGCAGCTCCGGCTCTATGCCTTCCTCACTGAGGTTGTCCATGATTTCCAGGATGCAGGGCGCATAGCGGGGCTCGATGGCCGCTTCCGACCAGTCCAGTTCATAGATCGCCATGACCCTCACGTCCAGGTAGGGCGAATCCACCAGCAGGCGTTTCAGTAGCTCAATGGCCGGCGGGCTGCGCAACTCTCCCAGGGACACCGCGCAGCGGTGCTGCCAGTACTCGGGGCGCGACAGCAGGGTTTCGCCGAGGCGTTGCCATTGCGCCGGGGTAAAGGCGTGGAGGACTCCCTTGGCCACCTGCTCGGTGGTGTATTCGTTCCAGTTGGCGGCTTCCGAGTCACCGAACCAGTGGTGTAACCGTTCAAACAACTCATCACGCTTATCCGTACTCATGATGTCTTTCTCCTGCGAGGGCGGTCGCGCCAGCACGCTGTTCCTGGCGTGCCGCCCAATGCCATGGCGTTTATACCGGCGTGCCGAAACCGATGCTGCCTCATTTGCGCAGGGCTTCCCAGCATTAACGGCGCGCGCTGACCAACCGTGTCTTGGCATTCTGGTGCAGGCCGCCCGATAGCGCGGCCCCGATTGTCCCGGTTTACCAGGTGCCGGCGAACTTCACCGCCGCCGCGGCGCGTGACGGCACCTTGAGGGTATGCAGCAGGGAAGACACGTGGATGCGCACGGTGAACGGCGAGATATCCAGCTCTCGGGCGATTTCCTTGTTGGTCTTGCCCTGGGCGATCAGGCGCAGGACTTCCTGTTGCCGGGTGGTCAGCTGGCTCACTTCGGCGCAGGCGTCCAGGGGCAGCAGCAGGCCGGAAGGCGCGTACTTGACCACCACGTCGCCTTCGCGGATGGCCTGAATCGCCTGGCCGATCTCGTCCGGGCTGATGCTCTTGCCGATGAAACCGTCGGCCCCGGCGGCCATGACTTCGGCGATCAGGTCCTGGTTGTCGACCATCGACACCACGATGATCGAGGTGCGCGGCAATTGCTGGCGCAGGCCGGCAATCATGCTGACCGAGGTCAGGCCGGGAAAGCGCAGGTCGAGAATCAGCGAGTCCGGCTCCTCGCCGCTCTCGGCCAGGGCCATTACCGCAGCCAGGTCGCCGGCCTCTTCGAGCACGGCATCGGGCAGCAAGCGCTGGATGGTGCGCAGCATGCCTTCGCGAAACAACGGGTGGTCGTCGGCGACGATAATCCGGCATGTCATGTTTGAAACTCCTTGAAACATCCAGTCCTGTGGGCATGCTAACTTGGCGCACGGCGTTGTAACTGCCCGCTGGTCGTGTCCGATGGGCCAGTTTGCCGAACGGCAAAAGACCACGGCAGCGCATATTGCACAAGGAGGTGATTGCATGAAAGTTGAGAAAGACAGTGAACTCGATCAGGCCACCCTGCGGATTATCGTCGCCGGATGCGCCCTGGTCTGGTTTGGCGTGATCGGCTTCCTGCCGGGGCAGGATGTGGATCCCTACGTGCCGGTGATGATCTACATTTCCCTGTTCATGCTGGGTTCGATCGTGCTGCGCATGGCCATTGCCCGTTGGCCCGGGCACTACCCGGCGCGGCGCATCCTGGGCATGGTCTATGACTACACCGGCACCTGTTACGGCCTGGTGGTAGGCGGCGAGGGGGCGCTGCCGATCTATGCGGTGATGGTCTGGGTCAACCTGGGCAATGGCATGCGTTTCGGCTCGCGCTACCTGGCCATCGCCACCGTGCTGGCGCTGTTCGCGCTGTTCATGGTCTACCTGCTGACCCCCTATTGGCAGGCCCAGCCCTACATGGTGCTGATGCTGATGATCACCAGCACGGTGATCCCGGTGTACGCCCACATCCTGCTCAAGCGCACCCGCCTGGCTTCGGAAGAGGCGATTGCCGCCAACCTGGAAAAGTCCCGTTTCCTGGCCCAGGCCAGCCATGACCTGCGCCAGCCGATCCACTCCATCGGCCTGTTCACCGCCTGCCTGCGCGAAGCCAGCCTGGGGGGGGATGAGCGGCGCCTGGTCGACAACATCGATCGTTCGCTGCTCAACGTCTCGCAGTTGTTCCGCTCGATCCTCGACCTCTACACCCTGGACAACGGGCGAGTGCAGCCCAAGTACGAAACCGTCCACCTGGGCGAACTGCTGCGCGACCTGGTGCGCCAGAATTCCGAGGCGGCGCGCTGGGCAGGTGTCGAACTGCGGCTGCGGCCCTGCGCCCATTGGGTGCGGGTCGATCCGGGGCTGCTGGCGACCATGGTGCAGAACGTACTGTCCAATTGCTTCAAGTACGCCGCGGAACGGCCGGTGCTGATTGGCGTGCGCCGGCGTGGCCAAGGCCTGGCCATTGTCATCTATGACCAGGGCCGGGGGATTGCCGAGGAGCATCTGCCGAAGATCTTCGATGAGTTCTACCGGGTTCGCCAGGTACGGGACAAGGACGTCGAAGGCGTCGGCCTGGGCCTGTCCATCGTCAAGCGCCTGGGGCAGATGACTGACCTGCAGGTGACGATTCGTTCGCGGGTCGACCACGGCACCACGGTCAGCCTGCACGGCCTGTCACTGGCCGCGCCACAGCGTTTGCACGGTCGTGACGAGGCGTTGCAGAGCGGCTTGCTGACCGGGCTGCGGGTCTGTCTGGTGGAGGATGACCGTAACGTGCTGCTGGCCACTTCGGCGCTGCTGGAGCGCTGGGGCTGCGTGGTCCAGGCCGAATCGAGCGGGGAGAACCTGCTGACCGATTGCGACATTATCGTCGCCGACTATGACCTGGGCACCCGGGCCTCGGGTATCGAATGCATCGACAGCATCCGTCAGCAGCGGGGCTGGGAAGTGCCGGCGCTGATCATCACCGGGCACGACATCGAGAAAATCCACGCCGCCCTGCACGACCGCAACATCGCCATCCTGTCCAAGCCGGTGCGGCCGGTGGAACTGCGCAGCACCTTGCGAGCCCTGCGCGAGGCACCGCTGGTGCCTGCCCACAGGGCTGCGGCGCCAGAGACAGTTACCAGGTCCGGCACGGGATAAGCAGGGGGTAGTTGGTCATGGTCAGCTTCTTGTTCTCGCCGCTGGCCAGTTCGACGAAGTCATCCAGCATGCCCGAGTACGAAGAGATCGAACTGCGCTCGGTGTAGTAGTGGGTGGTCACCGGCCCGTAGTTGGTGTTGCTCTGGCCGGTGCCCACGTACTCGTTCCAGCGGCTGGTGCCGTACACCATATCGTGGCCCTGGACGAAGTAGCGGCCCGGTTGCAGCCCCGTGAACTGGAAGATGCCGTTGCCGTCGGTGCGGGTCACCCGGTGCACGGCCAGGGCTTCGGGGACCATGCTCACCGGTGCGCCTTCGGGTTGGGACGCGCGCAACTTGTGCCAGGCCTGCAAGTGCGGGGTGGCCGGGTAGAGATAGATCTCGACGTTGCGGCTGTCTTCGATACCGTCATTGCCGACGATACAGAACTTGCCGGTGAGCGTTGCGGTGCCGGGTTGCAGCGCGGCGCGCGCGGCCTGGGTGTCGAAGGGCTCGTCGGGGTACTGCACGGTGGGAATCTTGACTGGCGGGTATTCGTCCAGGGTTCGCCCTTGGCGCGGCGCGCAGGCAATCAGGGTACAGGCGAGCAGGGCCAGGCCTGTCACCATGAAGAGACGGGGTTTCATCAACTCAGGACCTTTTCAGGAGGGAGCGGTGCTCGCCCGACGCTGTCCCGCTGCTACACCGGGGCAGCCCGTCGCGGCGAACCTGGTTGGCCAGGGGCTAGCGGTTTATTGCTTGCTGCACTCGGCCGGCAGCGCTACTGCTCCACCCATGGTGGCGAAGGCGACCATGCCGCCGCTGGGCAGTACGCAATTGTATTCGCCGGCACTGGTGCTGGCGGTGAAGTAGGTCTGGGACGCGTCGCTGCGCACGTTGGAAACCGTGGAAACCGGCTTGCCAAGGGTGATCTGGGCGCGGTTCTTGAGGTCGTCGTTGCTCGGTTTGGCGATGGCGCAACCGCCCAGGGCGAGTGCCAGGAGGCTGAGCAGGGCAACGGGGCGGAGGCTGGACTGGAGTTTCATGATGAATCTTCCTTGGTGTTGTTGTGTTTTCAACGGCGCAGCCGCTCCCGACACCGCAGGCTGGCAACGGTGGGGAGATCAGATGGTTGCTCGGCACTATAGCCCCGGGTTGGGGGAGGGTCGATTAGCACAAATGGGCTAATGTCGCTTTGCAATTACGGGACTGCTGGGCAGGCGAACAGGGCCGCTTGAGAGGGCCGGCGAGGCGCCGCCGGTCCTGGAGCCGGGGTCAGGTCAGCAGTTGTTCCTGCAGGCGTCGGCCCAGTACGTCCAGCAGGTCGCAGCCATCGCGCAGGGGGATGACGCACAGCTGGGCGAAGTCCTGGAGCAGGGCCGGGTTGCTCTGCAGGTTGTCGTGGCTGGCGATGTTCTCCAGCAACTGGGTGGCCGCGCGGATGCGGTGTGCGGCGGCTTCGTGGAGAGCGTCCAGCGGGGCCTGGGTGTCCACCAGCAGGGCGGGGATGTTGTAGTCGTTGCTGGTGAGGGGCATGTATTGCTCCACGGCTTTGTCCAAAGTGCAGGCTACAAACAGGTCAGGCATTTGCTGGTGCTTTGCGCGCCTGACGATATGGGGGGCTTCCACACCCCTGTCACTGAGTTTTCAATGACCCCCAGACCTTAAGGGCAGAGCCCTTGAGGGGCAAGGTGATGCGATGGGACGTGAGTTGTAGGAATTTTCGGTGACCTTCCTTTGAAGGGCTGCCGGGCGAGCAAGATGGAATGACAAGCCCCTTGTAGGAGCCGGCTTGCCGGCGAAGAGGCCCGCAAGCCATGCAGCGCCCGGGCCCGCACCTTCGCTGGCAAGCCAGCTCCTACGCAGAGGGCGAACGGCACAAAAAAAGGCGGCTACCAGAAGGTAGCCGCCTTTTTCATGCCTGCCGGTAAAGCTTATTCCGACAGTTTGTAGGCAATGATGTAGTCGCCCATCTTGGTGCCCAGGGAGCCGTGGCCGCCCACGACCACCAGCACGTACTGCTTGCCATCCTTGCCGGTGTAGCTCATCGGCGTGGCCTGGCCACCCGCTGGCAGGCGGGACTTCCACAGCTCCTTGCCGTTCTTCACGTCATAGGCGCGGATGTACTGGTCCAGGGTGCCGCTGAGGAAGCCCACGCCACCACCGGTAACCATGGAGCCGCCCATGCTCGGCACGCCCATCGGCAGGCCGATCGGGATCGGCGAGCTGTCACGGCTGGTGCCGTTCTTGTGCTTCCACACCACTTTGTTGGTGGTTAGGTCGATACCGGCCACGTAGCCCCAGGCCGGAGCCTGGCAAGGTACGCCGAGCGGCGACATGAACGGATGCATGATCACCGCGTAAGGCGCGCCGGTGTTGGGTTGCACGCCCGAGGTCTCGCTTTCGCGCTTGCTCCCGGCAGCCACTTCGGCGCGCGGCACCAGCTTGGAAACGAAGGCCATGTAGTTCGGGCTGGTGAACAGCAGTTGGCGAACCGGGTCCAGGGACACGCTGCCCCAGTTGAACACGCCCACGTTACCCGGGTAGATCAGGCTGCCCTGCACCGACGGCGGGGTGTACTGGCCTTCATAGCGCAGCTCCTTGAACTGGATGCGGCACAGCATCTGGTCGAACGGCGTCGCGCCCCACATGGCTTTCTCGTCCAGTGGCGGCGGCAGCAGGTTCAGGTCCGAACGGGCCTGGGTCGGTGCGGTGTGGTCGCCTTCGACTGCGCCGGTCGGGGCCGGTACTTCACGGATCGGCACGATCGGGGTGCCGTCGCGACGGTCCAGTACGTACAGGCTGCCTTGCTTGGTCGGCTGGATCAGCGCCGGCTTGACGCCGTCCGCAGTCTTCATGTCCAGCAGAGTCGGCTGGCTGCCCACGTCCATGTCCCACAGGTCGTGGTGGGTGAACTGGTAGTTCCAGCGCAGCTTGCCGGTGTCGATGTCCAGGGCCACGGTGCCGGCGCTGAATTTCTCGGCGCCTGCGGTGCGGTTGCCGCCCCACTGGTCAGGCATCTGGTTGCCCAGTGGCAGGTAGACCATGCCCAGTTTCTCGTCGACGCTGGCCAGGGACCACATGTTCGGCGAGTTGCGGGTATAGGTCTTGCCTTCCGGCAGCGGAGTGGTCTCGTCCGGGTTGCCCGAGTCCCAGTTCCACACCAGGTGGCCGTCGTGCACGTCGAAGGCGCGGATCACGCCGGACGGCTCGTTGGTCGACTCGTTGTCGGTCACGTGGCCGCCAATGATCACCAGGTTACGGGTGATGGCCGCCGGGGAGGTGGAGTAGTAGCCGCCCGGGGTGAATGGGCCGATACCGGCCTTCAGGTCCACGGCGCCCTTGGTGCCGAAGTCTTCACAGACCTTGCCGGTGTCGGCGTTGATGGCGATCAGGCGCGCATCGGCGGTAGGCAGGAACAGGCGACGCGGGCAGCTGGTGGCGATGGCCTGGCCCGCGGGGGACAGGGTGGCCGGCTGGCTGATGGCGTCGGCGTTCTTGAAGTTGGCTTCGTCGTAGTACGACACGCCACGGCAGGTCATGTGTGCCCAGCCACGGAAGTCGTCGCCGTTGGGGCCCTGGATCTGCGGATCGAAGCGCCAGATTTCCTTGCCGGTATCCGGGTCCAGGGCCAGCACCTTGCTGTGGGCGGTGCAGGCATAGAGCTTGCCGTTGACCTTCAGCGGGGTGTTCTGGTTGGTGATTTCCACCGGGTCCTTGTCGGTCGGCATGTCGCCGGTGCGGATGCGCCAGGCTTCCTGCAGCTTGCCGATGTTGGCCGGGGTGATCTGCTTCAGCGGCGAGTAGCGATCGCCGAACTCGGTGCGGCCGTAGGCCTGCCATTCACCGTCGGGGATGGCCGGCGCGGTGCTGGTCATGTCCGCGGTGTCGCGGCCCAGGTCACCGGAGATTTCCCCGGGGTTGGTGAACTGGCTGCCAATGGCGGCGCCACCGGCCAGGACCACGGCCACGCTCAGGGCAGCGGTGCCCAGCGGGGCCGGGCCATCGCGCAGCAGCGGGCGACGGAACCAGGGCAGCAGCAGGACCACGCCGAGGGCGAACCACAGCGACAGGCGTGGCACCAGTTGCCACCAGTCCAGGCCGATTTCCCATAGCGACCAGACGGTACTGGCGAACAGTACCAGGGCGTACAGGCCCAGCGCCGCGCGTTTACCGGCCAGCAGCAAGAGGCCGGTCAACGTCAGGCCGATACCGGCCAAAACGTAGTACAGCGAGCCGCCGAGCATGCTCAGCTTGATCCCCCCGGCCAGCAAGGCCAGGCCCATTAGCAGCAGCAAGATCCCGAGCAGGCTTGGCAGCAAGCGGCTCGGACTTGAAGCACCCTCAGTGCTCATAGTGTGGTTCTCCGTGACGTTTAGAGTGTTCCCGCGCATGTTCACTGTAGATGACGATCAGGCGCGGGCTTGGTTCAGCTGAAAACTGTGAATGGCGTCGTTGTGTGCCTGTCGGCCTTAGAACGAACTCTGGATCTTGATCCCGCCGATCAGGGCGTCGTCCACCCGGCTCACGCCGCCGGGGTGGCGGATGTATTGCAGGTTGGGGCGCACGGTCAGCCAGTTGGCCAGGTGCACGCCGTAGTACAGCTCGGCGCTGTATTCGGTGTCCTGGGGCGGCAGGTAGCTCGGGTTGTCGTATTCGTAGAGCGCCCGGGCCTGGTTGCTGGCCTGGGCGTTCTTGCGGTACGCCGGGTTGACATGGACCCGGGCCAGGGCAAAGCCGATGTCATCCTTGGCCCGGGCATCGAACAGCCCCTTGTAGACCAGGCCCGCCTGGACATAGTTGTCGATGGCGTTGGTCTTCTTGTCGTGGGCGGTGACGTTGGCGAACAGGCTCAGGCCGCGGGAGTGGTCGCTGGCCTGGCTGGTGACCTGCTGTTGCGCGCCCAGCCACAGGCCGTGCTTGCTGGAGCTGCTGCGGTAGGCCTCGCCGGTCAGGGCTGCAGGCTGGCCATTGCCATCCTTGTAGACGTCGCTGGCCTTGGCGCTGCTGTAGTAATAGCCGGCGCGGTACTCACCGGCCAGGCCGTTGAGTTTGGGTGTCCACACCAGTTCCACTGGCAACAGTGTGCCCTGGGTGCCGCTGCCGCTGAGCTTGAAGCCGTTGTCGCGATCGAGGTTCGAGGGGTTTTGCTCATAGGCACCGATCTGTGCGTAGAGCTCGGCGTTCAGGTGGTACTTGACCCGCAGGGCCCACTGGCTGACCGGCCAGTTGTACCAGACGCTGCCGGCCCAGTTGCCCACCTGGGAGCCGCAGAACGCCAGGTTCTGGAAGTCGCAGGGAAAGCTGTTGAAGTCTTCGCCCTGGCCGAAGCGGCCGGCCTTGATGTCGAGCTTCTGGTCGAAGAATTTCTGCTGGTACCACATTTGCGTCAGGCGCCAGGTCTGGCCGCGGCCCCAGACTTCCTGGGCCGAGGTGAAGCCGCCGACCCGCGGGTCGTTGATCCGGTCGTTGCTGATGTTGTCGCCGTCGCGCTTGGTCACCGTCAGTTGGAATTCGGCGTCGTCCCAGCCGAGGATCTTCTGCAGGTCCAGGTGGCTGCCGAAGGCAAACTGGTCGCTGTAGCGCGCGGTGCGGTCGTGGTCGTAGCCACCGTGCAGGTTGGCGCCCATCTCGCCGACGTAGTCGATCTTGAAGTCGTAGCCTTTGTTGGCCAGTTCCGTGCGGGTGCCATTCCAGTCGCCGAGCATCCATGGTGAGTCACTGTCGAAGGCCGGTGCGGCCTGGGCGCAGGCGGCAAATCCAAGGGCGCCGAGCAGGCTCAGGCTCTTGGGCAGGGCGACGGAAGTCAGGACAGCGCTGTCTTTTAAACGCTGAAAAGTGGGCATAGGCATTCGGATAAGGTCTTTTTCTAGGAATAGGCAGAAGCAAGGGCATGGCGCGTAGCATCGATGCAGGTTGATCGAGAACGGCAGGCCACTGATTTCAAAGGGAAAGATGAAACGGTTCAGCTTTATTAGGGGGCTAAGGATAAAGCGCCGTCTCCGGGAGAGAAAGCGCTTTTATTGACATGAACAGTTTCGCAATCGGTAACAGTTCCCGGCCCGGGCTCTGCTCAGCGTGGGGTGCTGGCCTGGGCGAGGCTGGGTTTGTGCCGGGTGTGGCTCAGGGCAAAGTGCGCCACCAGGCCGAAGATCAACCCCCAGAACGCGGCGGCTAGGCCCAGGAAGCTCATGCCCGATGCCGTGACCAGGAAGGTGATCAGCGCCGCTTCACGCTGTTTTTCGTCGGCCATGGCGCCGCTCAACCCGGCGCTGATGGCGCCGAACAGGGCCAGGCCGGCCAGTGCCGCAATCAGTTCCTTGGGTAGGGCGGCGAACACCGAGGCCAGGGTCGCGCCGAAAATCCCCATGAGGATGTAGAACAGGCCGCAGGCGATCCCGGCGATGTAGCGCTTATCCTTGTCTTCATGGGCTTCGCGGCCGGTGCAGATGGCAGCGGTGATGGCCGCCAGGTTGATCCCGTGGGAGCCGAACGGCGCCAGCAGTGCCGAGGTGATGGCTGTCCAGGAAATGATCGAGCGGGCCGGGGTGTTGTAGCCGGCGCTGCGCATCACCGCCATGCCCGGCACGTATTGCCCGGTCAGGGTGACCAGGGCCAGGGGCAGGCCGATGTTGATGATGGCGTGCCAGCTCCACTCGGGAGCGATGAAGATCGGCTGGGCCATCGCCAGGGTGATGGCACCGCCATTGAGTTCGCCCAGGCCTGCGGCCATCGCGCAGCCCACCAGCAGCACCGCGAGGATCGCGTAGCGGGGTGACAGGCGCTTGCCCAGCAAATAGGCGGCGATCATCGCCAGCACCAGGGCCGGTTGCAGGCTGACCGAAGTGAACAGGCCGGCGCCGAAGCGGAACAGGATGCCCGCCAGCATGGCGGCGGCAATCGCCTTGGGCAGGCGGCTCATGAGCTTGTCGAAGGCCCCGGAAAGCCCGACCAGCGCGATGAGCAATGAGGCCACGATGTAGGCGCCGATGGCCTGGGGCAGCGACACCGTGGGTAGCATCGACACCAGCAGCGCCGCGCCGGGGGTGGACCAGGCGGTGATCACCGGCACTTTCAGGCGCCAGCTCAGCAGCAGGCCGGTGAGGCCGCTGCCGATGGAGATGGCCCAGATCCACGATGACACCTGGTCGCTGGGCAGATGGGCTTCGCGGGCGGCCTGGAACACGATGATCAAGGGGCCGGCGTAGGAAATGATCACGGCGATCAGGCCGGCGATCACGGCGGAGAGGGACAGGTCCTTGCTGAGACTGTGCATGGCATCTCGACTGGGCATGGGTGGGAGGGATTGAGTCGATTGGGTTGGTGCTGCCTGAGTGTATTTCAATGAATTGAATCGATTCAATTGTTTCTCGGGATGGCTGTACCGAAGTTGACTGTGGTTTGTTGATAACTTAATGATTTATAGGGATTTATAGATCATATAAAAATTTTTTAGCGGTTTTGAGTCGCCAGTTTGGCTTGAAGATCGAATCAATTTTCCAAATGAGTCGATGTTAAGGGGCGATCCATGGCTGTGATATGCTCCGGTCCACCTCAACGCAGCCGATGGTCATCAGCCTCCATGTGGGTTCCCCAGTTAAGCGAGTTCAATCAACCGGTCTACCTGTCCATCGCCGACGCCCTGGCGCGGGATATCGGCAGCGGTTTGTTGAATGATGGTGACCGCTTGCCGACTCTGCGCGAGCTGGCGGTAACCCTGAATGTCACCCCTGGCACCATCAGCCGCGCCTACAGCGAAGCTCAGCGGCGCGGGTTGGTGCAGGGCGAAGTCGGCCGCGGCACTTACGTGCTGGCGCAGCCGCCGCTGGTGTTGCCCGAAGGTTCCAGCGCTCCGTCCCTGTCCCTGTCCCTGGGGCAGGCCGAAGCCCTGGACCTGTCGATCATCAAGCCCTACAGCGAAACCCTGGAGTACTGGTTGCGTGGCGCCCTGGTGGGCATGGCCCGCAGCAGTGACTTCGGCCGGGCGCTGGACTACGCCCCCGATGGAGGCCACCCGGCTCATCGCGAGGCCGGGGCGCAGTGGTTGCGGCATTCCTTGCCCGAGGCCAACTGGCAGCAGGTGGTCATTACCTCCGGTGCCCAGCACGGGCTGATGGTGGCCATCAGCGCCCTGAGCAACGCCGGCGACCTGGTGCTTTGCGAGTCGCTCTGCTACCCGGGCATCATCTCCGTGGCCCACGGCCTGGAGCGGCGCCTGCGGGGCGTGGCCATGGATGAAGAGGGGATACTCCCCGAGGCCCTGCGCGAGCAGTGCCTGCGGGAAAAACCGGCGCTGCTGGTGTGTGTCGCCAGTTGCCAGAATCCCACCACGGCGATCATGTCGCCAAGGCGTCGGGCGCAGATTGCGGCGATTGCCGAAGAGTTCGATTTTTTGATCATCGACGACGATATCTACGGCTTTCTCGCCACCGATCCGTCGATCAAGCCGCTATCGAGCTATGCGCCGCAGCGTTCGGTGTACCTCACCAGCCTGTCCAAGGCGATCATGCCGGCGTTGCGCGTGGGTTACCTCTACAGCCCGCCGAAGCTGCTGTCGCGGCTGAGTTCCATGGTCCGTAGCAGCGTGTGGATGCCGTCGCCGCTGACCGCGCAATTGGCCAGCAATGTGATTGTCGAGGGATTGGACCGCAAGCTGGTGCAGACCCAGCGTAACGAAGCGGCGGCGCGCCAGGCGATTGCCCGGGACGTGTTTGCCGGCCTGGAGATCCGGACCCAGCCCCACAGCTATCACCTGTGGCTGACCTTGCCGGAGCCCTGGACGGGCGATGAGTTCGCCACCCTGGCCCGAGCCAATGGCGTGCTGGTGATGAGCGGCAGCCAGTTCCAGGTGGAACGCGGTGCCAGCTCCCGTTGTGTGCGGGTGGTATTGATGTCGCCCACCACCCAGGACGAGTTGCGCTTTGCCCTGACACAGCTGGCCAGCCTGATCGAGGCTGACCCGCGGCGTTACCGCTAAACCCTTGGCCGGCAAGCCGGCTCCTACGGGGCCGTGTAGGAGCCGGCTTGCCAGCGAACAGCGCCTTAAAAGGTAGTACGCAACCCCACTTCCACACTGCGCCCCGCGGCCGGCGCGATATCCCGCAGGATCGAGCTGGCATAGCGCACGGTCTGGTTGGTCAGGTTCTCGCCCTTGACGAAGGCCAGCCACTGGCTATGTCCGATATCGAAGCGATAACCGGCACTGGCGCCAAAGGTGGTGTAGCCATCGGTGCCGCTTTCGTTGTCCGGCACCCGGCCCTGGCTGGCGGCATGTTGTACATCCAGGCGTGCTTGCCAGCGGTCCAGTTCCCACAGCAGGCCACTGTTCAGGCGCAATGGAGCGATGCGGGGCAGGTCCTGGCCGTTATCCAGGTTCTTGGCCCGGGTGTAGTCGCCGGACAGTTCCAGGGCGAACTTGCCGTAGGCGTTTTCCCCCAGGGTCCAGCGATCCTGGGCCTCGATCCCACTGAAGCGTGCCCGCACTCCGCTGTAGGCGTATTCCGGGATGCCTGTCGCATCTTCTTCGCCTTCATCGTTGAGGGTGCGCCCTGTGCCCAGCAGGCCGATGTAGTTGGAGAAGTGGCTGTAGAACACGCCGACGCTGCCTTTGTGGATGCCGTTGTCGAAGCGTAGGGCCAGGTCGCTGGACACGGCTTTTTCCTTCGATAGCTTGGCGCTGCCCACTTCATAGGTGCCGGTGGCGACGTGGGCGCCGTTGGCATACAGCTCGTAGAAGGTCGGGGCGCGCTCGGTGTAGCCCAGGGTCGCGGCCAGGGACCAGACCGGGGTCAGGGTGTAGACCGCCCCCGAGGACAGGCTGCCGGCGGTGAAGCTGCTGGACTTGTCGGCCTGGGCGAAGCGTGCGTTGCCCTTGCTGTCCGGGTCCACGGTGGTGTGTTCCAGGCGCCCGCCGAGGCTGAGCCGCAGGCGTTCGGTGGCTTGCAGTTCTTCGAGGATGAACAGCGCGCCGCTGTTGGTATCGGTCTGTGGCACGAAGGCTTCTTCGCCCAGGGCGGAGAATTCGTTGCGGTTGACCTGTGCACCGATCACCCCTTCGAGCGGGCCCAGCGGCTGGTGCCGGGCCTCGACACGGGCCTCGTAGCCCTTGTTCTTGAAGGTGGTGCCGGTTTCACCGCCCTCGATCTCGCGGTGTTCGTAGTCGGTGTAGCCGGCGTTGAACTTGAGCGAGCTGAACGGGCCCTGCAGGTTGCGCAGTTCCGAAGCGAAGGCGTAGTGGTCCTGCTTCATGCGGATGCGCACGTCTTCTTCGGCGGGGGAGCCGTAGTTGGAGTCGTAGTTGCTGTAGGACAGGCCGGCATAGCCGTCGTCCCAGGTGTAGGAACCGCCGATGGCACCGCCGTCCTGGCGACCGTCGCTGTTGCCCAGGCGGCCTTTCTTGCCATCCCCGTCTTCACTGGCCGCAGCGTGACGGCTGCGGGCGTAGCCGGGAATCTTCAGGTCATTGAACTGCCGCGAGTTGGCATCCAGGTGCAGGGCAAAGGTGCCATCGCCGGCTTCCAGCTTGCCGGCGCTGCTGCGGGTGGTGTCGGCGCCGCCGTAGCGCAACTCGCCCGCCCCGTGGATGCCCTCGATGGCCTCGGTGGGAATCCGATTGTCGAAGCTGTTGACCACCCCGCCAATGGCGTTACCGCCGTACAGCAGGGCCGCCGGGCCGCGGACGATCTCGATGCGCTCGACGTTAACCGGGTCCAGGGGCACCGCATGGTCGTAGGACAGCGACGAGGCGTCGAGGGCCCCGACGCCGTTCTGCAGAATGCGAATCCGGTCGCCATCCAGGCCGCGAATGATCGGCCGGCTGGCCCCCGGCCCGAAGTAGGATGAAGACACGCCCGGCTGTTTGTTCAGGGTTTCACCGAGGCTGCCTTTTTGTTCCAGGGTCAGTTGGTCGCCTTCCAGCACAGTGCTTGGGGCGGCCAGTTCGGTGCTGCCCAGGGGGTTGGCGGTGATGACCTGCTGGGGCAATTCCACGGCATGGGCCTGGGAGGCGATCAGCAGCGCGGCGGACAGTGGCGACAGGCGCCAGAGCAGGGAGCGAGAAGGGCGGGGAGTTGAGCGGGACATCGGTCATTCCTTGGCGAACAGAGCGCTAGGCGCTTTGAGTCAGTGAGCAGGCGGGACACGGGGGTGCCCAAAATACGGGTGAGTTGTTATTGATTGATACAATATAACATCTCTTTTATTTCGAAAAGCCAGGAACTTTTCGCCGTTCATGCCCGATCGCCTCGGTGGCGGGCTGCGACTACAGTTACTCAAGCGTGCTGGCGCGGGGCCAAGCCCTCGGCTAAGGTGCGCGGCTTTCCTCATTTTCTTCCCGCAAAGGCCTGGCATGACCGACACCCACACCGACCCGCTGCATGGCGTGACCCTGGAACAGATCCTCAAGGCGCTGGTGGAACACTACGAGTGGTCGGGGCTGGCCGAACGCATTGATATCCGCTGCTTCAAGAGCGACCCGAGCATCAAGTCGAGCCTGACCTTCCTGCGCAAGACGCCCTGGGCGAGGGAGAAGGTCGAGAAACTCTATGTGAAGTTGCAACGCACCAAGCGCCCGCTTTAAGGAGCCCTATGGCTGGCTTCTCGCTGCCGGGGCTGTGCACTCGGCGTGGCCTGATTGCCGTGGCGGCGATCCTTGGCTGGTTCGGGCTGACCGTCCAGCTGTACCTGATCCTGCTGTTGCGCTGGGACAGTGGCGCCAGCCTGCTGGGCGGGCTGGTGAACTTCTTCAGTTTCTTCACCGTGCTCAGCAATACCCTGGTGGCCAGCGTGCTGACCTGCGCCCTCAACCTGCGGGTTTCCAAGGGGCAGGCGTTCATGCTCCAGCCCTGGGTCAGCGGCGCCGTGGCGGCGAGCATTCTGCTGGTGGGGCTGGCCTACAGCCTGCTGTTGCGCCACCTGTGGCATCCCCAGGGTTGGCAATGGCTGGCGGACGAGTTGCTGCATGACGTGATGCCGCTGCTGTTCCTGGTCTATTGGTGGTGTTGCGTGCCCAAGGGCGGGCTGCGGATGAGGCACATCGGGTGGTGGACGCTCTACCCGATTGTGTATTTCGCCTACCTGTTGCTGCGCGGGCACTTGCTTGGGCTGTACCCCTATCCCTTCATCTCCGTGGACAGGCTGGGCTACCCCCGGGTGCTGCTCAATGCCCTCGGGATATTGGCGGGGTTCGTCCTGGTATCCCTGCTGTTGCTGGGGCTGGACCGCTGGCTGGGTAAACTCCGGTCCCGGGCCCCGTAGGAGCCGGCTTGCCAGCGAAGGGGCCCTTGGGACCGCCTTCGCTGGCAAGCCAGTTCCTACCCTGATGCGCGATTATTCTTCTTCGCTGCTGTCCAGGCGCCAGTAACCGGCGGCCTTGACGAATTCGTCGTTGAGCTGGTGCTCATCCAGCAGCACTCGACGCACCTGGCGCGACACCTTGCTCTCGGTGGCTACCCAGGCATACAGCTTGCCTTGCGGCACCTGCACCTGGCGCACCGTGCTGATCAGGTCCTGCCCGCCTGCGTCCCGTTCAACCCAGATCACCTGCACCTGGGCGGCGCTGTCCAGAGCCTGGCGTTCGGCGGCGTTCTGCACCTCGATCACCGCCAGCACCTGGCGCCCGGCCGGCAGTTCTTCCAGGCGCCGGGCAATGGCCGGCAGCGCGGTTTCATCGCCTATCAGCAGGTAGCTGTCGAAGATATCCGGCACCACCATCGAGCCCCGTGGCCCGCCAATGTGCAGGAACTGGCCCGGTGCGGCCTGTTCGGCCCAGGTGGAGGCGGGGCCGTCGCCGTGGAGCACGAAGTCGATGTCCAGTTCGCCCAACTCCAGGTCGTAGCGGCGCGGGGTGTAGTCGCGCATGGCGGGCATCGGGCCGCTGTCCTTGCCCGGGCCCAGTACCAGGGTTTCCAGGGCGGCTTGCTGTTCGGCGTTCTGCGGGAACAGCAGCTTCACATGGTCGTCGCTGCCCAGGCTGATGAACCCGGCCAGCTCAGGGCCGCCCAGGGTGATGCGGCGCATGCGCGGGGTCAGGTCGACTACGCGCAGCACCTCCAGGCGGCGGCGCTTGATCTCGTGCATGACCCGATGGATGGACAGTTCTGGGCTGGCAGTCATTGGCTTTTCTCCGGGGCGGGGTGGCTCACAGGACCATCGACAATGGCCTTGGCGGTGTTGTTCAGCAGGTCGCGCACCCGAAGGATTTCTTCCGGGCTCCAGCGGCCATGGTGCATTTGCAGGGCGTGGCGCAGGTTGTGCACCGCCTCGTGGATTTCAGCGGGGCGATCATGTCCGCGCAGGGAACGCTTGCTGACCTCGATGCGCATGCGCACGCCGTCCAGGGCGATGGCCTGCTCCTGCAGGGAAAGACGTCCGGCGTCGGTCACGCTGTAGCGCTTTTTGCCGCCTTCGGCATCGCCCTGGATCATTTCGCTCTCTTCGAGAAAGGTCAGGGTCGGGTAGATCACCCCGGGGCTGGGGCTGTAGGCGCCGTCGAACATGCTTTCGATCTGGCGGATCAGGTCGTAGCCGTGGCAGGGCTGCTCGGCGATCAGCGCCAACAGCAGCAGTTTCAGGTCGCCGGGGGCGAATACCCGGGGCCCGCGGCCACCGCGTTCGCGGCCCGGGCGGCGTTCGAAGATCTCATGGCTGTCCCCGTGCTCGCGATGGGGAGGGTGGTGGTGCTCTCTCATTTTCTCTTTCTCCGTTTCGATTTAGACATAACTTAAGATATATCTTAAGAGCGACGCAAGCACTTCTGCCTGCGGCAAAGCTGCCGTTTGTCGGAGAGAGAGGGGGCTGCCTGTCGTGATTCAGCGTTGCGCCACGCTGCCCAGGCATTGGGTGCCACTGCCCGGTTGCAGGTAGGGCATGAGGATCGGCGCCATGCCCTTGAGCACCTGCACCGGTAAGGCCGAGGTGAATCTGAAGGCCTGGGCCGAGGCCCCCGGCACGTAGGCGGTAAGGGTGCCGAAATGGTGGTCACCGATGTAGAACACGAAGGTTGCGGTGCGGTTGATGGATTTGGAGCTCAACACCCGCCCGCCGGCGCCAATGGCTTCGATGCGGTTGTCGCCGGTACCGGTCTTGCCGCCCATGGCCAATGGCGTGCCATCAGCCAGCTTGAAGCTGCCGGACACCCGTTTCGCGGTGCCGGCATCCACCACCTGCGACAAGGCTCCGCGCAGCGCCGTGGCCACCTCCGAGGGCATCACCCGCTTGCCCTTGTCCGGGTCGTTGAGCAGGCGGGTTTCATAGGGCGTGCCGGCGGCGAAGTGCAGGCTGTCGATGCGCAAGGTTGGCAGGCGCACGCCGTCGTTGAGGATGGTGCCCACCAGTTCCGCCAACGCCGCGGGGCGGTCGCCGGAGCTGCCGATAGCAGTGGCCAGGGACGGTACCAGGTGGTCGAACGGATAGCCGACGCTCTGCCAGCGCTGGTGGATATCGAGGAAGGCCTCGATCTCCAGCATGGTGCGGATACGGCTGTCGCGGGCACTGCGATGGCGGCTCTTGAACAGCCAGCTGTAGACCTCCTGGCGCTCGAACTCGCTGGCCTTGACGATCTGGGTGAAGTTCGCCTCCGGGTTGTTCATCAGGTAGCCCAGCAGCCAGAGGTCCAGGGGGTGGACCTTGGCGATGTAGCCCTGGTCCGGCAGGTCATAGGCGCCGGGGCCGTAGCTGGCGTAGAGCTTGTCCAGGCGCTCGTCGGTGAGCTTCTCGCTGACCTTGGCGCTCTTCATGTGGGCCCGGACGAAGCGGTTGAAGCTCTCCTGGCTGGCGTCCGGCAGCAGGTAGCGGTGCACGGCGGCGAGGCGGATTGCCGTGGGGTGCATGCTGTCGAGGAAGGTTTCCAGGCGCGACTGGGTGTCCTTGTTGCGGTACTTCTTCCAGAAGCGCAGCAGGAACGAGGTGCCCTCACGGTCGGCAAAGCGTGCCAGGTACTCCTGGCGCCGCGGGTTCTGGTCGTCCTTGAGCAATTCGGCGCTGCTGCTGTCGCCGCCATAAGTGCTGTAGCGCACCAGGTCGCGCATCAGGCGGATGAACGGCAGGTTGATGGATTCGCGCAGGGCATCGCGCAGGGTCGGGCTGCGGCCGTTGTCTTCGTTGCGAAAGTTGTGGAAGTGATGCACCCCGCCACCGGTGAAGAAGGCCTCGCCGGGGCTGGCGGAGTAGGTGCGGTCCAGGGCGGCGTCGAGCATCTTCGGCAGGCTGCGGTCGCTGTTCTGCATCAGGTAGTCGAGGGCCCAGCGGCTCAGGCGGTCCTGCTCGTTCACCGGGATCTTTTTCAACTGCGCGGGTGTTTGCGTGGCGTACTTGTCGTGCAGCTCGGAAATGATCTGCAGGTAGGTGGTCAGCACCCGCAGCTTGGCGGTGGAGCCCAGTTCCAGCTTGCTGCCTTCGTTGATGTCGAAAGGCTGGTCGGTGCTGTCGGTCTGCACCCGCACCCGCGAGCCGTCGGGGGTCAGTTCGAACAGGGTGAAGCTGTAGCGCACCTGGGTGGTGCTGGTGGGGGTCAGCAGGCGTTCGCCGAGCACACCAATCTGCGCGGCGAAGGCCGGGTCCGCAAGGTGCTTGAGGTATTCGGTGGCCTGGCGCTGCAGGTCGCTCTGCAAGGTGCTGGTGGCCGAGAGGTCGAGGCGGTCCAGGTCATACAGCGGTCGGTTGAGCAGGGCGGCGAGGCGGCTGCGGGCGACGCTGATGCCCTTGTTGGTCTCGATCGGCTGAATGGTCGGCTGCTGCTGCCAGTCCCGGTAGGTCACCTGGCTGGCCAGGGCGGCGCTGCTCAGCGCCGGGTCGATGACGTTGTTCTGTGCCAGCAGGCGGATATGGCTGTCCGTCAGTTCCGCCAGTTCTGCGCGCCCCTTGGCCAGGTAATGGGAGGGACGGCGCTGGGCAATCATCAGTGACAGCACCTGGCGCAGGGCCAGCCCTCGTGCGGCGAGGCTTTTCGAGTCCATGGCGGTGCTGCCGAGCACCTGGTTGACCTTGTCGAAGTCAGCGCCATACCAGACCCGCAGCCCCTCGGCCATGCCGTGCACTTCGCCGTGGCCGGGCACCGCGGACAGCGGCACGCTGTTGAGGTAGTCGCGCACGATGCGTTTGCGGGCCTCCAGGGTCTGTGGGCCGTCCTGATAGGCCCGCACGCTGGCGGAAACCATCTGCCGGATCTTCTCGCCCCCGGATACCGTCAGGCCATCCGGCGAATGGCGGTATTTTTCCAACTGGGTGGCCAGGGTGCTACCCCCGGCGCTCTGCCCCGGCAGGTGCAAGAGCCGGGCGATCTGCGACCAGGCGGCCTTGGCAAAGCGCGGCCAGTCCACCGCCGGGTTGGCCTCGGCCGGCTTGGGGGCCAGCAGATCGCGGTTCTCGATGAACAGCAGGCTGTGCACCACCAGCGGCGGAATGCTGGCAAAGCTCTCATACAGCTGTTGCGGGTAATTGAACTGGTACAGGGGCGCGGCGCGGCAGTCGGTAATGGACAGGCCAGCCTGGATCTTTTCGGTGTAGGGCACGAAAAATCCGCTTTTGCTGTAGTCCATCAGTGCCGGGGAGAAACGCGTCTGGGCGTCGATCAGGTAACCGCGCTTGAGCAAGCGTGGCAGGAACTCCCCCAGGGCGCTGTAGCCCAGGCGCCGGTCGAACGGCCCGGCACCGGGATAGAGCACGGCATCACTGGGGCCGGGCTCCAGGGAGTAGCTCAGGTCAGCGGCCAGCCGGCTGAATTCCCGGGCCTGGAGTTTCGAGGTGCGCATCTCCCGGGCAGCGGCAAAGCCAAGGGCAATCAGGGCGATCAGCAGCAACAGCCAGAACAGGCGCCAGGCATAACGGCGGGATTTGCGGCGTTTCGGTAAAGGCGTTTCGTCCTCGCTGTGGCTTGGCACTGCGTTCTTATGCGAATCGGTCTGCCACAGAGCGCCCATAGTCGATTGATCCATTCACGCAGATTGATCGGACTTGCCTGAAGCTTAGTCGGTGGTGGGCGTCGGTGAAGAAAATGTGAAAACGACCCAGCCTCGCTTCTGTGGCGAGGGAGCAAGCTCCCTCGCCACAGGGTAGAGCCTTTTCCGAGGTAAATACGCCCTAGGTAGGGGCATGACGATGCACCAGGCCTGTGCAATACTCCCGGCCCTTTCCGGGTGAGGTTTCAGGGCAAAAAGCAGGTAATGCTTCTCCGTGAAAGCGGTATTTGCCGAGATTTCTCTCTGAATATTGCAACTTATAGAGTGAAAAGCCCTGTCGGGAGCTTTTTATACTGCGCACCCCGCTGATCTGGCAGGTCTTGTCCTACCAGACGCTCCGTCCCACAAGGCCGGTGCGGTCGAGCAAGCTTCGGCTATCCGCTGGTGCTTCGAAGGCTCGGTGGTTCATATCCAATAACAAAATGAGGTTGTATCTCTATGCCAGTTGGCAACCAACTGCCCCACGGCGAGACCGCTCAGGGCGGCCCGCTGAAACGCGAACTCGGCGAACGGCATATTCGCTTGATGGCCCTCGGCGCCTGTATCGGTGTCGGCCTGTTCCTCGGCTCGGCCAAGGCCATCGAAATGGCCGGCCCGGCCATCATGCTGTCCTACATCATTGGCGGCCTGGCGATCCTGGTGATCATGCGCGCCCTCGGCGAGATGGCGGTGCATAACCCGGTCGCAGGTTCCTTCAGCCGTTACGCACAAGACTACCTGGGCCCGCTGGCGGGCTTTCTCACCGGCTGGAACTACTGGTTCCTGTGGCTGGTGACCTGTGTTGCGGAAATCACCGCAGTGGCGGTGTACATGGGGATCTGGTTCCCCGATGTGCCGCGCTGGATCTGGGCCCTGGCGGCCCTGGTGAGCATGGGCTCGATCAACCTGATCGCGGTCAAGGCCTTCGGTGAGTTCGAGTTCTGGTTCGCCCTGATCAAGATCGTCACCATCATCGCCATGGTGGTCGGCGGCATCGGCATCATCGCCTTCGGTTTCGGCAATGACGGCGTGGCCCTGGGCATCTCCAACCTGTGGAGCCACGGCGGCTTCATGCCCAATGGCGTGACCGGCGTGCTGATGTCCCTGCAGATGGTGATGTTCGCCTACCTGGGCGTAGAGATGATCGGCCTCACCGCCGGTGAAGCGCGCAACCCGCAAAAGACCATTCCCAACGCCATCGGCTCGGTGTTCTGGCGCATCCTGCTGTTCTACGTGGGCGCGCTGTTCGTGATCCTGTCGATCTACCCGTGGAACGAGATTGGCACCCAGGGCAGCCCCTTCGTGATGACCTTCGAGCGCCTGGGTATCAAGACCGCCGCCGGCATCATCAACTTCGTGGTGATCACCGCCGCGCTGTCCTCCTGCAACGGCGGCATCTTCAGCACCGGGCGCATGCTCTACAGCCTGGCGCAGAACGGCCAGGCCCCGGCCGGCTTCGCCAAGACCTCGAACAACGGCGTGCCGCGTCGCGCGTTGCTGCTGTCGATCTTCGCCCTGCTGCTGGGCGTGCTGCTGAACTATTTGGTGCCGGAAAAAGTGTTCGTCTGGGTGACCTCCATCGCCACCTTCGGTGCGATCTGGACCTGGGTGATGATCCTTCTGGCCCAGCTCAAGTTCCGCAAGGGCCTGAGCCCGGCAGAACGTGCCGGCCTGAAGTACCGCATGTGGCTGTACCCGATCAGTTCCTACCTGGCCCTGGCCTTCCTGGTACTGGTGGTGGGGCTGATGGCCTACTTCCCGGATACCCGTGTGGCGCTGTATGTCGGCCCGGCGTTCCTGGTGCTGCTGACAGTGCTGTTCTATCTGTTCAAGCTGCAACCGACCAATGTCCAGCAAGGTTCGGCGCGGTCGGCGTCCTGACCTGCGCTTGGGTGATGCGGCTGGCTTGAGCATCCTGGACTGAAACGCTGAGACCAGAAATCCGGCGACCTGCAAAGGCCGCCGGATTTTTTTTGCCCGGGTCAACCGCCCAGGGTGCCGCTGGTATCGGCGTCGAAGATAGCCTTGGCCTGCAGCGCCGCCGGCGCCAGCAGGGCGAGCAACGCCGTTTCGCTGTGGAGCTGATGGGCGGCCAGGGTCTTGGGTGTCGGCTCGATGGGAATCAGCACCTCTTCGCCGGGCCCATGCAGCCAGATCGCCGTGACCTGCAGCGCCGAGATGAACAGCAGGCGCAGTTCATAGCTTTTTCCCTGCAGTTGCGGCGCCTGTTCCGCCAGGTCCAGGGCGTTGACGGCGGACGCCGCCAGGCTGCCATGGTTCAGCGCAGAGAAGCCGACCTTGCCGGCCACCTCGGTCAACTGCGCATCGGCAATCGACACTCCGGCATCGAACACCAGGTAATGCCAGTCACCGGCCTTGGCCTCGGCCAGCCCCTTGCCCTGGGCCAGGTCCTCCAGGCTCAGGGCGTAGCCGCGAAAGGCCTGGGACAGATTCAGGTTACGGGCACTGGCCTTGGCAAACCCGCGGTTGATACCGAAACCCTGGGTCTGCAGGGCCGCCTGAAGGGCCGAGCGCAGGTGTTGGACGCCATCGACAGGCGCCTTGGGGTAAGTCAGTTGCATGTCGCCTCCTAGTTTTTTCGGGTGAAGTAGGTGTGGGTCCAGTTGCCACCGCCGTTGTAGGAACCGGGGAAACTGTTCAGGGCGCGGGTCGAGTAACCGTAGATCGAATCCGCCACCAGGATGTAGCCGCCATCGCTGCCGTAGATCGTCAGGAAATGCGCACCGCCGCCGTACCACGCACAGCGCAGGCCCACGGGGCGGCCCATACCGAGCTGGTTGTCGATGGCCGGCATTTGCATCCGGTCCTCACGCATGCCGCCGTAGCAGCGGGTGGTGCGCAGGGCCGAATCCAGGTAGCCGTAGACGTTGCACGGCCCGGGCTGGCTGCAGCAGGAGTTGCGGCCCAGTTCGGCGTTGGCCACTCCGCACTGGGTCCAGGAACCGGTGCCGTAGTAGTTGCCCACCGATGCGGACAATGCTGCCCAGCACCAGTTGCTCTGGGTTTGCTGCTGCACGCTGAAGTTGAGCCGGGCAGCGGCCTGGGGCGCAGCTTCGGTGTGTGGATCGACTTCGCTCAGTTGCGGGTCGAGCAGGCTGCCGGCCAGGCACTGGGGCAGGGCCTGGGGAGCGTCGCCTGGGGTCAGGTTGCTACTTAACATGTTCATCCTCCATGAATGAAATCCAGCCTCCGGCTGGTGTCGTCGTTGCGTGTCGGGCTACTGCGCGTAGCCGGACCCGGGACATGATGCTGCGCTGGGCCAGCCTCGATGGCCTGCGTTGACCGGGTCTGCAAACAACCTTAGAGGATTGATGCGTCAATGCAATTAAAAAATGCGTTTATGCATATCCCCTGCCGTGGACGTCCCTGGAAAGAGGGGCATCCATGGCGATGGCCGGGGCTATTTTTCGTCGAGGAAATGTTCCAGGGCTGCATTGAACAGGCCCGGGTCCTGGAGGAAGGCGAAGTGGCTGACGTTGGGCAGGATCAGCAGCCCGGCGCCGGGAATCGCCTGGGCCATGTATTCGGTGTGCTCGCGCTTGATGGCTTCATCGTGGTCGCCATCGACGATCAGTACCGGCGTCTTGATCTTCGCCAGGTCGGCGTCGCTCCAGTTCGGCTGGCTGGCCCACATGTGGCCGATCTGCTCGACAAAGGCCGGGTACTCCTTGGGCGTGGGTGACAGGCGGGTGTACTCCTGGCCGGCGCGCTCGATGTAGGCGGCGAAGGTCGGGTTGTTCTCCACGCCTTCCTTGACCCCTGAGGTCTGGGTGTTGGCGGCATAGGCGAAGACCTTGCCGACCCGCTGCGGGTAACGCATGGCCAGGTCCAGGCCGAGGATCGCGCCGTCGCTCCAGCCGACGAAATCGGCGCGGGGGATCTTCAGCTGGTCCAGTAGGGCGATCACGTCGTCGGCCATCAGATCGTAGCCGTAGGGACGGGCGTCCCGGGTGCTGCGCCCGTGGCCGCGGCTGTCGACGCTGATCACCGTGTGCCTGGCCGCCAGGGCCTTGGCCTGCAGCCCCCAATAGTCGGCATTACCCAGGCCGCCATGCAGCAGCACCACCGGTGAGCCGTGGCCGAGCTTGCTGTAATACAGGCGGATGCCGTTGACTTCGGCATAACCGGCTTGCGCCCCGGCCACCGGGGCCGGTGTGGGCGGCAGGCTCTGCCAGCGTTCGCCGGCAAAGGCGCTGTTGAAGGACATCAGTAGAGCGATCACTGCAAACAGACGACGAGGCATGGGCTTCTCCGTGCATGGGCCCTCTGGTCGGACCGACCTTGGGCAGGTGGTTACCGCGATTGAGTCGATGCGAGACAGGCTAGACGTCGATGATCACCAGGGTGCCGTGGCTGCCGGGCAGCACGCTATGGGCCTGGCCGGCCTCCACCAGGTACATCTGGCCCGTCGCCACTTCCACCACGGCCTGGCCAATGCCCAGGTGCAGGCAGCCCTGGGTCACCAGCAGGCCTTCGTTGAAGTCGTGGGTTTCTTCCGGGTAGGGCTGGCCGTCCATGCGCAGCACCTTGATGCGGGCCGGGCCGACCTGGCCCACCAGCGTGGATTGCCAGGGCGCTGGCAGTTGGCGGGACAGTTGTTCGAATGACAGCAAGGGCATGGCGGGTCTCCGAAAGGTCAGTGGGGTTGGGGTCTGCTTTCGGTGGTCCGGTCAAGCAAGGTCTGGGTCGGGTTTTCTAGAACTCGTTCATCAACAGCACACGGCATTCGCGGCGCTGAAAAGCATTGATCTGCGGCACCAGGCGGGTGAAGTGCTCGGTCTGGCAGTGGGTGTCGAGGGCCGCTTGGTCCGGCCATTGTTCGACGAAGATGAAGTGCCCGGGGTCTTTCTGATCGACGAACAGATCGTAGGCGATGCACAGCGGTTCCTGGCGGGTTTTTTCCACCAGTTCGGCGTACCACGGGCGCACGGTGTCCAGGTGTTCGGGCTGGATGAAATCTTCAGCGATGACCTTGAGCATTGCAATCTTCCTTGGGTGACGCCCCGCGCTCCCCGGCAACCGGGGAGCACTGGGCAGTGGGGCTTAAGCGGCGGCTTCGGTGTTGGGTTCGAAGCTGTCGGCCCGGGCCAGTTGCCACATGCGCGAGTAGAACTCGCCGTTGACCTCGCCGGTGAGCAGCTCGCCGGGCTTGAGGAACACGTGCAACTGGGAGAACAGCTTGATCTCGGTGGCCGACATGCGTCGCACCAGGTGCTTGGCTTCCAGTTGCGAAGGGTGTTGCAGGCCGGCGGCAGCGAGCATTTCCGCCAGTGCCTTGAGGGTGTTGCGGTGGAAGCTGAATACCCGCTGGGCCTTGTCCGGCACCACCAGGGCGCGCTGGCGCAGGTTGTCCTGGGTGGCGACGCCGGTGGGGCACTTGTTGGTATGGCAGCTCTGGGACTGGATGCAGCCGATGGCGAACATGAAGCCCCGGGCCGAGTTGGCCCAGTCGGCACCGATGGCCAGCACGCTGGCGATGTCGAAAGCGCTGACGATCTTGCCACTGGCGCCGAGCTTGATCTTGTCCCGCAGGTTCAGGCCCACCAGGGTGTTGTGGACGAACAGCAGGCCCTCGCGCATCGGTGCGCCGATGTGGTCGGTGAACTCCACGGGGGCCGCGCCGGTGCCGCCTTCCTTGCCGTCCACCACGATGAAGTCCGGCAGGATGCCGGTTTCCAGCATGGCCTTGGCGATGCCCATGAACTCCCAGGGGTGGCCCAGGCAGAACTTGAAGCCCACCGGCTTGCCGCCGGACAGCTCACGCAGTTGCTGGATGAAATGCATCATCTCGATCGGGGTGGAAAAGGCGCTGTGGCTCGACGGTGATATGCAGTCCTCGCCCATGCGGATGCCCCGGGTGTCGGCGATTTCCTGGGTCACCTTGTGCTTGGGCAGGATGCCGCCGTGGCCAGGCTTGGCGCCCTGGCTCATCTTGATCTCGATCATCCGCACCTGGGGGTTCTGCGCCTGCACGGCGAAGCGCTCCGGGTCGAAACGGCCGTCGCTGGTGCGGCAGCCGAAGTAGCCGCTGCCCAGTTCCCAGGTCAGGTCGCCGCCGTGTTCGCGGTGGTAGGGGCTGATGCTGCCTTCACCGGTGTCGTGGGCGAAGTTGCCGAGCTTGGCACCCTGGTTCAGGGCGCGGATGGCGTTGGCGCTGAGGGAGCCGAAGCTCATGGCCGAGATGTTGAACACCGAGGCCGAGTAGGGCTGGGTGCATTGCGGGCCGCCGACGGTCACGCGAAAGCTGTTGGGATCACTCAGGGGCGCCGGGCGCATGGAGTGGCCGATGAATTCGAAGCCCGACTGGTAGACATCGATCAGGGTGCCGAAGGGTTTGTCGGCGCTTTCGTTCTTGGCCCGGGAGTACACCAGGGAGCGTTGGGCGCGGGAAAAGGGCAGGGCGTCGCTGTCGGATTCCAGCAGGTACTGGCGGATCTCCGGGCGGATGCCTTCCACCAGGTAGCGGATATTGCCCAGGATCGGGTAATTGCGCCGCACCGCGTGCGGGCTTTGCAGCAGGTCGAAGATCCCCAGCAGGCTCAGCAGGCCGGTGACCAGGGCGAATGGCCAGAGCCAGTCGTGTTCGAGAAAGGGCAGGCTGGCGAGGGTGAAAATCACACAGGCGGCAAAGAAGGCGTAGCGGCTCAGAAGGGACAGGCTCATACGGTTTCCTTGGTTCGGACTCATTAAGGTCGTTTATCAGTACTCATTCTTATGGGTGCACAAGATCTTATTGTTGTGTGGGGCTGCCGGGGCGGCCCTGAAGGGGTATCAGGCGCTTTGCGCCTGGAGAAAAATCGAAAACAGCTCGGACTGGGATTTGATGCCCAGCTTGCTGTAGATGTGCTTTTTATGAACTTTCACGGTTTCGGCGGAGATTTCCAGCTTACGAGCGATCTCCTTGTTGGAGCAACCGCTGAGCATCAGGCGCCCCACATCCAGCTCCCGGGCGGTGAGTTGTGCGCCCCGCAGTTGTTGCATGGAGTGGTCCAGCTGGCTGCGCCAATCGGGCATTGGATGCAATTGCGCTGGGTTGTCTTGCTCAATGCTTTCGTGGGGCAGGCGCTGGCGCAGCAAGGCCACCACCCAGGGCTCGATCAGTGACAGCAGGGCGATCTGGGGTGGGGCGAAGCGTTGTCGCGAACCCAGGGACAGGCACAGGGTGCGGCCGTCCGCCAGCTGGCAATTGAACTGGATCTCATCGGCCACCACATTCAGACGAAAGTAGCGTTGGTAGTACTCGGTCAGCTGGAAGTGTTCCGGGGCCACCTCCGCCAGGCGCAACAGGCCGCTGCGCGATTGTTCGCGGCTGGCAACGTAGAAGGGGTCGAGCAGGTACAGGCCGTTGAGGTAGTCCTGGAACAACTGGTCGGGGCTGCCGTCCTCCCCCGGGCATTCGGCGAACACCAGGGGTTTGCGCTCACTGCAAAACAGCAGCGCCACCCAGCTGTCGAAACTCACGTACTGCTCCAGCAGGCGCACCAGCTGGGGCCAGAAACTGGCCTGGTCCAGGGCTTCGATCATCTGCCCCACCGAGCGGTGCCAGGCGATGTCATCCAGCGACAATGTCATGCATCTACCCCTATCGGGTTACCCCGGCTGCGTGATTTGCGGGCCGGTTGCTGCTGCGCATACTGCGGCACAGCCAAAGAACAAGGAATACCCATGAAGGTTGAACTGGCCCAGTTGGCGGGCCGTGATAACGCCACAGCTTACAACCTGGAACGGGCCCTGGCGGCCATTGCCGCCTGCGCCGCCGATACCCGGTTGATCGTGTTTCCAGAAACCCACCTGATGGGTTTCCCCAGCGCCGAGACCGTGGCCGCCGTGGCCGAGCCGCTGGATGGCCCCACCGTGCAGGCCGTGATCCAGGCCGCCCGGGCGCGCAATATCGCGGTGGTGATCGGCATGGCCGAAAACGACGACGGCCGATTCTATAACACCACTTTGCTGATTACCCCCGAGGGCATCGCCCTGCGTTATCGCAAGACCCACCTGTGGGCGTCCGACCGCGGTGTGTTCACCCCCGGTGACCGCTACGCCACCTGCCTGTGGAACGGTGTGCGGGTCGGCCTGCTGATCTGCTACGACATCGAGTTCCCCGAAAGCGCCCGGGCCCTGGCGCAACTGGGCGCCGAACTGCTGATCGTGACCAACGGCAACATGGACCCCTACGGGCCCACCCACCGTACCGCGATCATGGCCCGGGCCCAGGAAAACCAGGCGTTCGCGCTAATGGTCAACCGAGTGGAAGAAGGCGATGGCGGCCTGCTGTTCGCCGGCGGCAGCGCCCTGGTGGACCCCCTGGGCAGCCTGCTGTTCGAAGCCGGGCGCGAGGAAGGTCAGTTCAAGGTCGAGCTGGATCTCAAGCAACTGCAGGTGGCGCGCCAGGACTACCGCTACCTCGAAGACCAGCGCCTGAAGCTTGCGGGCGAAGTGCTCGAACACGGCGATGGCGTGCGTGAACTGCTGATTCCGATCCGCTGAAAGGGCCGTCCGCGGACGGCCAATCCCATAAGAAAGACCCCCTGCTGCACTCATTTCAGTCCTGCCATAAATCTAATAATTGCGGAGTACTCGCTCATGGCTCGCTTGCAACGCACCCTTTCATTGGGCGCGGTAGTGCTGTTCGGTATCGCTTACATGACGCCGATCATTGTCCTCGGCACCTTTGGCATCCTCGCCCAATCCACCGCTGGCATGGTGCCGGCAGCCTATCTGGCGGCGCTGGTGGCGATGTTCTTCACCGCCATGAGCTATGGGCGCATGGCCGCGGCGTTTCCCGTGGCCGGCTCGGCCTACAGCTATGTGCGCAAGGCCATCAGCCCCAAGCTGGGTTTCATCGCCGGCTGGGCGGTGCTGCTGGATTACCTGTTCCTGCCCATGGCCATCTGGCTGATCGGCGCCGCTTACCTGCATTCGGCGTTTCCCGGTGTACCGCAGTGGGTCTGGGTGCTGGCTTTCATCGGGGTGACCAGCGCGATCAATATCGTTGGCCTGAAACTGGCCAACGGCATCAACGGCCTGCTGATGCTGGTGCAGTTCCTGGTGCTGATCGCCTTTGTCGGCCTGTGCATCCACTACCTTGGTGGCGAGGCCGGGCGGCCGCTGTTCACCCTGGCACCGTTCTTCAACGGGCAGATGCACCTGCCGCTGATCATGAGCGGGGCGGCAATCGCCTGTTATTCGTTCCTGGGCTTTGACGCGGTCAGCACCCTGACCGAGGAAACCCGCGACCCACGGCGGACCATTCCCCGGGCGATCATGCTGATCACCCTGGTGGGCGGGCTGATCTTTGTCGCGGTGTCCTACTTCGTCCAGGTTGCCCATCCGTCCTTCGAGTTCGCCGATGTGGATTCGGCGGCCTACGAGATTGCGCGCAATATCGGCGGCGACCTGTTCGTCTCGATCTTCCTGATCGGGCTGATTGTCGGTCAGTTCGCCTCGGGGCTTTCGGCCCAGGCCAGCGGCTCGCGACTGCTGTTCGCCATGGGCCGCGACGGGGTCTTGCCCAAGCGCTTTTTCGGCAGCCTGCACGGGCGTTTCGGTACCCCGGTCAACAGCATCCTGCTGTGCGCCGTGGTGGCGTTGCTGGCATTGAAGCTGGATGTCACCACCTCGACGTCCTTCATCAATTTCGGCGCCTTCCTGGCCTTCAGCCTGGTCAACCTGTCGGTGATCTTTCATTACTGGGTGGGGGGCCGGCAGCGTGGCCTGCGGGAGTTGATCCTGTTCCTGATCTTCCCCCTCATCGGTCTGGCGGCCGATCTGTGGCTGATGTCCAGCCTCGATCACCTGGCGATCTACCTGGGGGCGAGCTGGCTGGTTATTGGCCTGGTGTACCTGGGTTTCCTCACTCGCGGTTTCTCCCGCCAGCCTCCGGAAATGGATTTTCAGGAAGCGGCATAGAACTGTCGACAGTTTCCTTATTGCAATCGGTTCTCGTTTGGGTGATTTGGATATGTTATTGTATAACGCATTCAGCTCACCCAGATGCCCAGGAGGCCTCATGAAACCCGGTATCCATCCTGACTACCGCACCGTGCTTTTCCACGATACGGCTGCCGACGTGTACTTCCTCATCGGCTCCACCGTCGATACCGATCGCAGCCACACCTACAGCGACGGCAAGACTTACCCCTATGTGGCGCTGGATGTTTCCAGCGCCTCGCACCCGGTGTACACCGGCCAGCAGCGCAAGACCCAGTCCGAAGGCCGCATCGCCGGCTTCAACAAGCGTTTCGCTTCCTTCGGTTCCGGCGCCAAAGCCGCCCAGTGATGGCATGCACGGCGAGTGTTGCGACTACGCAACACTCGCTGAAGGCGGTTGGCGGCGCAGCCGCAGCGGACCGATGGTATTAAAAAGCCACTATCTCGATTGGAAATTCTTCTAGTCTTCAATCAGGCAACAGGGATTACCGTTGCCAGCTCTAACAATGAAGGACACGTGCATCGACGTTGACCCGAGGTGTCTCATGGGTGAGCTAAACGTTGCCACTGTCACACGCCGACCCGAGATTCTGCTGGTCGATAGCCAGGAAGTGATCCTGCAACGCCTGCAGCAGTTGCTCAGCCCGCTTCCCTACACGCTGCATTTCGCCCGCGATGCCACCCAGGCCCTGCAGCTCCTGGCCAGCCGGGAGGTGGACCTGGTGATCAGCGCCGCCCATCTGCCGCAGATGGATGGCCCGACCCTGCTGGCGCGCATCCATCAGCAGTACCCGAGCACCACCCGCATCCTGCTGACCGGCGACCCGGACCTGAAATTGATTGCCAAGGCCATCAACGAAGGGGAGATCTACCGTTACCTGAGCAAGCCCTGGGATGACCAGGAATTGCTGCTGGCCCTGCGCCAGGCCCTTGAGCATCAGCACTCCGAGCGCGAGCGCCTGCGCCTGCAGGATCTGGCCCAGCAGCAGAATGCCGAGCTCAAGGCGCTCAACACGCTGCTGGAAAAACGCGTGGCGGCACGCACCTCGGAGCTGCAGCAGACCGCCGACATGCTCGACCTGGCCTATGAGGAGCTCAAGCACAGCTACGCCACTGGCGCCGAGCTGTTTTCCCTGCTGGTCAACCAGCGCTTGCCCGCGGACAAGCAGACCAACCGGCGGATCATCGAGCTGGTGCGGGCCTACTGCAAAGTCCAGGGCATCGACCCTGGCGCCCAGCGTGACCTGGCCATGGCCGCGGCGTTGCACAACATCGGCAAGCTGAGCTGGAGCGACAGCATGATGACCAGCCCGGCGGATTTGCTGCATCACCATCAGCGCGAGCGTTATCGGGCCTATCCGGCGCAGAGCGAATCGTTGCTGATGACCCTGGAACCGGTGCAGGACGCCGCGCGGCTGATCCGCCATCATCAGGAACACTGGGACGGCAGCGGTTTTCCCGACCACCTCAAGGGCGACGCGATTCCCCTGGGCTCGCGGCTGCTCAAGCTGGCGGTGGACTTCATCGAGTTGCAGTGCGGGCTGATCCTGGAACGACACATGAACAGCGACGAGGCCCTGGTGTTCATCCGCAAGTACGCCGGCCGCTTGTACGACCCGGACCTGGTGGAAGGTTTCATCCAGGTGTGTGCGGTCTACCTCAGCGACGTGACCCTGGGCGACCCTTCGGTGAAGGTTCTGAGTACCCGGGAGCTGGCGGCGGGGATGATCCTGGCGCGCAACCTGAATGCCGATAACGGCATGCTGCTGCTCAACGCCGGCAAGGTGCTCAACCTGCCGCTGGTGGACAAGCTGATCGCTTTTGAAACCATGGAGGGCGCCCGCTACAGCGTGTTCGTCAAGTTGCCCCAGGAACAGCAGGCAAGGGCCTGAAGCCGGGTGGCGGTCACATCGAAAAATGCCGGCGGCGGATGACGAGCTGCCGCCGCGCATGTGATCCTTGCGCCCTCATTCTCAAGGCTCCCGGATTCCCATGTCGCTGTCGTCCGTTGCTGCACCCTCCATCATTCGTATCGCCGCTGCCCTGCTGATCGGTGCCGACGGCCAGACCCTGCTGGTGCGCAAGCGCGGCACCCAAGCCTTCATGCAGCCCGGTGGCAAGATCGAAGCCGGTGAACAGCCGGTGCACGCCCTGGCCCGTGAGCTGGAAGAAGAACTGGGATTGCGCATCGACCCGGCCCAGGCCCGTTACCTGCAACAGTTCTCGGCACCGGCGGCCAACGAGCCGGGGCATGTGGTGGAAGCCGAGGTGTTCCTGGTCCATATCCATAGCCCGGTGACCCCGGCGGCAGAGATCGAGGAAGTACGCTGGATCGACCCGGCCGGCGATGGAGATTTGTTCCTTGCGCCGTTGACACGCGATCTGATCTTGCCGTTTTATCGCAAGGCCCGAGCGGGCCACGCCTGACCCCCTCCCATTGCCAAGGATTGCCATGATTCCACTCCACGACTACCTGATCTTCGCCGCTGCTTCCCTGCTGATGGTGCTGACCCCGGGGCCGAACATGATCTACCTGATTTCCCGTTCGATCTGCCAGGGGCGCAAGGCTGGGGTGACGTCGTTATTGGGGGTGGTGGCGGGGTTCTTCGTCCACCTGTTCGCCGCCGCGCTGGGCCTGACCGCTGTGTTCATGGCGGTGCCCATGGCCTATGAGGTGCTCAAGTGGGCCGGCGCCCTGTACCTGCTGTGGCTGGCCTGGCAGGCGCTCAAGCCTGGCGCGCGCTCGCCCTTCGAAGCCCAGCAGCTGCCGGCGGATTCGCCGCGCAAGCTGGTGACCATGGGCTTTCTGACCAGCGCCCTGAACCCCAAGATCGCGGTGTTCTACCTGTCGATCTTTCCGCAGTTCATCCACCCCGAGCACGGTTCGGTGTTCTCCCAGAGCATCATCCTGGGCCTGACCCAGATCAGCGTGAGTTTCTCGGTGAACCTGCTGATCGCCCTGTTTGCCGCCGGTATCGCCTCCTGGTTTGCCAGCAACCCCACCTGGCTCTCGGTGCAGCGTTATTTCATGGGCTTTGTGCTGGCGGGGCTGGCCGTGCGCCTGATGTTCGAACAGCGTCGCGTCAACTGATCGAGGAGCGCCAGCATGAGTGATTTTCCAAGCCCGCAAGCGGTGGTCGAAGCACAACTGCAGGCCTACAACCGCAAGGATCTGGAGGCCTGGCTGGCGACTTATGCCGTAGATGCCCGGCAATACGAACATCCGGCCACCTTGCTGGCCAGGGGGCACGAGGAAATACGAGCTCGGGCCGTGGTGCGTTTCCAGGAACCCAACCTGCATGCCCGGCTGATCCAGCGTACGGTCATGGGCAACGTGGTGGTCGATCACGAACTGATCAGCCGCACCTTCGCCGACGGCAGCGGCACCCTGGAAACCGTGGCCATTTATGAAGTGCAGGGCGGCAAGATAAAATGCGCTTCATTCATTACCGGACCCAAGACCCTCGACTGAGCATGCAGATCCAGCGCCTGACCCCTGACGATGTGGAGCAATACCGGGCCTTGATGCTCGAGGCCTATGAGCGCCATCCCCAGGCGTTCACCTCCAGCGTCAAAGAGCGGGAAAAACTGCCTCTGGCCTGGTGGGCCGCACGCCTGGACGGCGAGCTCGACCTGTTGCTGGGGGCGTTTTCCGAAGGGCGGTTGCTGGGGATCGTCGGCCTGGCCTTCGAGCTGCGGGAGAAGGCCCGGCACAAGGCGACCCTGTTCGGCCTCTATGTCACCGGCACGCAGCGCAACAGCGGGCTGGGCTACCGCCTGGTCCAGGGGCTGCTGGCCGAAGCGGCTGAATACGAAGGGCTGCGCCTGATCCAGTTGACCGTGACGGCCGGTAATGAAGCGGCGCTGGCCCTGTACCAGCGCTGCGGTTTCGTCCAGTTCGGCCTGGAACCCCAGGCAGTGCGGGTGGGCGAGGACTATTTCGACAAGATCCACATGTGGCGCCAATTGCCGGTCGAAGGTTGACCCCGGTTCGCTGGCAAGCCGGCTCCTGGGCAAGCCTGCTTGGGGTCAGCGTACGGCGCTGACGCCGTCCAGGGTCGAGAACGAGGTGTCCTTGGCCGTGAGCAAAAAGTCGCGCATGTAGGGCGCATCCAGCATGTCGGCGCGAATCGCCGCGTACAGGGTGGCGAACAGGCCCTTTTCCCCGAGCCGCTTGGCCTTCACATAACCCCGTGAGCTGTACTCGTGCAGGGCCCAGTGAGGCATCCCGCACACGCCCCGGCCGCTGGCCACCAGTTGCATCATCATCACCGTCAGCTCCGAAGTCCGTACCTGGGCCGGTTCGATGTCCGCCGGTTCCAGGAAGCGGGTGAAGATGTCCAGGCGGTCGCGTTCCACCGGGTAGGTGATCAGGGTTTCGCTCAGCAGGTCTTCCGGGACTACGTATGGCTTGCTTGCCAGCGGGTGCTGGTTGGCGACCGCGAGCATGGCTTCGTAGGTGAACAGCGGCACGTAGGTGATACCCGCCAGCTCCAGCGGGTCGGAGGTCACCACCAGGTCCAGGTCGCCCCGGGCCAGGGCTGGCAACGGAGCGAACGAGAAGCCGGAGGCCAGGTCCAGCTCCACTTCCGGCCAGGCGTCGCGGAACTGATCGATGGTCGGCATCAGCCACTGGAAGCAGCTGTGGCATTCGATGGCCATGTGCAGGCGCCCGGCAGTGCCGCCGGCCAGCCGCGAAATGTCGCGTTCGGCGCCGCGCAGCAGGGGCAGGGTCGCATCCGCCAGTTGCAGCAGGCGCAGACCGGCGCTGGTGAAACGCACCGGCTTGGTCTTGCGCACGAACAGCGGCATGCCCAGGCGCTCTTCCAGCTCCTTGAACTGATGGGACAAGGCGGACTGGGTCAGGTGCAGGCGTTCAGCGGCTTCCACCAGGCTGTCGGCTTCGCGCAAGGCGTGCAGGGTCTTCAGGTGACGGATTTCGAGCACCAGGATCTCCATGAGTAAATTTTGTGGTTAAAGCGAAAATGTTGAGTTTGTCTCATGTTGACGGGCCTGTCGACCATCCCGCGTTCATCGATTCGCGGGCATCTTTGCCGATACGGGCGACAGCGCCTGTGTGTTGTGCACCGGGTGCCAGGGGCAAGCGCCGACCCTAGCCGCGGAAAAAGTACCGCTGGGGCAATCTTCATCAAATTGTCACGCAACTGTGGCAGCGCGAATCATCCAGGTTCATCAGACTCGCGCTCCACTGGGGTTCTGCGTTTCGGTGTTTTTCATGCGGGTACGATTTCTTTCAACTGTTCTACTCTTGGCCGGGCTGCTGCTCGGCCCGCTGTGTTTTGCGGCCGCGCGCTGCGATGTCAATGTCCCGACCCAACGGGTCGACCTGCCGCAGGTGAGCCTGGCCTACCAGAGCATTGGGCGCACCTCCGACCCGGCGTTACTGCTGGTCATGGGCCTGGGCGGGCAACTGATCCACTGGCCGGATGAGGTGGTGGTGGCCCTGTGTCAGCAAGGGTTTCGGGTGATCCGCTACGACAATCGCGATGTCGGCCTGTCCACTTGGCGCCAGGCCCCGGCCAGCGCCAACCTGACCTTCGAAGTGCTGCGCTACAAGCTGGGCCTGCCGGTGGCGGCGCCTTACACCCTGACCGACATGGCCGATGACGCCCTGGGCCTGATGGACGCCCTGCATATCGAGCAATTCCACGTGCTGGGGGCGAGCATGGGCGGGATGATCGCCCAGCACCTGGCAGCCATGGAGCCGCGGCGGGTCGAGAGTCTGACGCTGATCATGACCAGTTCCGGGGCCGAAGGTTTGCCGGCGCCGAACGCCGCGCTGGTGCAACTGCTCTCGCGGCGCAATGCACCAAGCCGGGAAGCGGCGCTGGAGCAGCAGGCCGACCTGCTGGCGGCCCTGGGCAGCCCGAAGGTCAGCGATGACCGCCAGGTCCTCTTGCAACAGGCGGCGGTGGCCTATGACCGGGCGTTCAACCCGGAAGGGGTCAAGCGCCAGATCATGGCGATTCTTGCCGAGCCGAGCCGGGTGGCATTACTCAAGCAACTGCGGGTGCCGACCCTGGTGGTGCATGGCACCGCCGACCCGTTATTGCCGGTGATGCACGGCGTGCACCTGGCGGCGCAGATCCAGGGCAGCCAGTTGAAGTTGATTCCGGGGCTGGCCCACCGGTTCCAGGAAGCCTTCAAGGCGCCGCTGCTGGCGGCGGTGCTGCCATACCTGCAAACCCACCGGGAAGACACTTCCCACTGGGCGCAGATCGAGCCGCTCGATAGCAGCAACATCCTCTAGGGCAGCGCGGCAAGCCGGCTCTTGCGGTTGGGTGCAGGAGCCGGCTTGCCGGCGAATGAAGCGCCGCGGTTTCAGCGAACGATCTTGTCCACCTGGATGCCGAGTTTCTTCAGCCGGTACCAGAAGCTGCGCTCGGAAATGCCGATCAACTGCGCCGCTGCCGCCTGGACACCGTTGCTCTGCTGCAGGGCGGCGAGAATGTAGGCCTTTTCCACTTCCGCCAGGGCCGCTTCCAGGTCGCTGGGCACTTGCGGGCCGACACTGATGGCTGCGCTGCTCTCTGTGCCCTGCGCCTGGGGGCCGAACAGATACCCTGGCAGGTCCTTTTCTTCGATGACCTGGCCGCTGGCGACGATGGTGGCCCGCTCCACGCAGTTCTGCAGTTCGCGGATATTCCCCGGCCAGGCGTAGCTGGCCATGGCCTGCAGGGCTTCGGGGCTGAAGCCGCTGATGCGCTTGCCGGCGGTGGCACCCAGGCTGTGGGCAAAGTGCCGGGCCAGCAGGGCGATGTCCTCGACCCGTTCGCGCAGTGCCGGCAAGGGGATCGGGAATACATTCAGGCGGTAGTACAGGTCTTCGCGAAATTCCTTGTTGGCCACCGCTTCCAGCAGGTTCTTGTTGGTGGCGGCGATCACCCGCACATCCACCTTGCGCTCCCGTGGATCGCCCACCGGCTCGATCACCCGCTCCTGCAGGGCACGCAGGATCTTGGCCTGCAGGGCCAGGGGCATGTCGCCGACTTCGTCGAGGAACAGGGTGCCCTTGTCGGCTTGCTGGAAACGCCCGACCCGGTCCGCCACGGCGCCGGTGAAGGCGCCCTTGCGGTGGCCGAACATCTCGCTTTCCAGCAGGCCCTCGGGAATGGCCGCGCAATTGACCGCGACAAAGGGCTTGTCGGCCCGGTTGCCGTGCTTGTGGATGGCCCGGGCGACCATTTCCTTGCCGGTGCCGCTTTCCCCGGTCAGGAGGATGGTGGCGTTGCTTTCGCGCACCGAATCCACGGCTTGCAGCACCCGACGGAAGGCCGGGCTGTCGCCCACCAGGCTGTCGATCTGCTGATGCTCTGCGAGCTCGGCGCGCATGCGCTGGTTGTCTTTGAGGATGTCGCGAAACTGCAGGGCCTTGCTGACGGTGATGTCCAGTTCGTCGATGTCGAAGGGTTTGGCGATGTAGTCGTAGGCGCCGTTGCGCATGGACTGCACGGCATTCTTCACCGTGCTGTAGGCGGTCATCACGATCACCGGCAACTGCGGGTAGCGCTGCTTGATTTCCCCCAGCAACTGCGGCCCGTCCATGCCGGGCATGCGCCAGTCGCTGATCACCAGGTCGATGTCTTCCTGCTCCAGCACCTTGAGCGCGTGCAGGCCGTTGCCTGCGGTGAATACCTGGATGCCGTTCTGGCTCAGGGCCGAGGACAGCAGGTCGCAGAGTTTCGGCTCGTCATCGACCACCAGCAGGTTATGCGTCATCACTGTCCTCGTCGTCTTCTTCACCGTTGGCCGGAATGTACAGGCTGAAGGTGGCGCCAGCATCTTTTTCGCTGGTGCACTCGATATGGCCGTCATGGCTTTCCATGATCGAGAAGACTTTAGCCAATCCCAGGCCGGTGCCCGAGGCCTTGGTGGTGACGAATGGGGTGAAGATGCGTTCCAGCATGTCCGGCTCGATGCCCTGGCCGGTGTCGCTGACGCTGATGATGGTTTCGTCGTCGCGCTGGGAAATGCCCAGGGTCAGGCGGCCGCCGTCGGGCATGGCGTCGATGGCGTTGAGAATCAGGTTGAGGCAGGCCTGCTTGAGTTGCCGGGCATCGGCGTGGAGGGTCGCGCCGGGGGCCTGGTCGTCGATCCGCGCGTCGATGTTGTGGGTGGCCAGTTCCGGGGTGCAGAAGCCCAGCAATTCCTCCACCAGCGGGCGGGCCAGCTGGGTGGCGCGTATCGGCGCGCTGGGCTTGGCGAAATCGAGGAATTCGGTGATCAGGTCGTTGATCCGGCTGACCTCGCTGATCACGTATTCCAGGTGGCGCTTGTCGTTTTCCGGCAGGTTGGCCCGGCGGTGCAGCAACTGCGTGGCGGTCTTGATGATGCCCAGCGGGTTGCGGATCTCGTGGGCCAGGCCCATGGCCACTTCGCCCAGGGCGTGCAGGCGGTCGCGGCGGCGCAACTGGGCTTCCAGATGCTGCAGTTCCCCCAGGCGCTCGGTCATGTGGTTGAAGGTGCTGCTCAGCTCCGCCAGTTCGTCGCCGCCGATCACCGGCACCCGTTGGCGGTAGTCGCCGGCGATCACCGCCTGCACGCCCTTGGACAGGCCCCGCAGCGGTCGGGTCAGGCGTTGGGAAACCAGCCAGCCGACGCACAGCGAGGCTGCCGAGCTGAGCAGGAAGATCAGGATGAACAGGTTGCTCTGGTTGACCAGGCCCACCAGGCTGCTATGGCGAAGCAGGCCGCTGAAGATCACCCCCACCAGGTCGCCGCTGTCGTTGAAGATCGGCCGGTACAGGCCGCTGTAGCGGCTGGTGAACTGCTCGGTGGGCTGGCGGGTGGCGCGCAGGATGTCTTCGATCTTGTGCGGCACCTGGGGCGGGTGGTCCTCGAAGCGCTGGGTGGCGAAGATTTCCGAGAAGTCATCGGCCTTGGCCAGGTACAGGCGCAGGTCCAGGGAATGCACGTCGGCCACGCTGGTGAGGAAGCTGGCGTCCAGGTAGGTGGCGATCAGCAACTGGTAGTCGACCCCGTCGAGCTGGGTCTGGAACGTCGAGACCACCGCCCCGGTGGCCACGCCGCCGACCTGGATGGTCTGCAGCACGGCATTGGAGGCGGTACTGATCTGCCCCACCACGTCATCGGCGGCAGTGGTGAACACCACCTTGTGATCGTTCTTGCGGATCAGCGCCACCACGTCGATGCCCATGGAATCGGCGATGTCGGCGGTGAGCTTGTCATGCTTGGCCGCATTGCGGTCCGTGGGCGGGCGCGTATAGCGCAGGAACAGCTGGGCGATCCGCGCGTTGTCATGGAGGATTTCGGTGATCTCGTCCTCGACGATCTTGGTGGACTCCTGCAGCCAGATCCGCACGTTGCTGTCGAAGATTTCCGACAGGGTAGTGGCCGCCAGTTCCGCGGCGATCATGGTGGGAATCACACTGACCAGCCAGAACGCCAGCACCAGCTTGCGTTGCAGGCTCCAGCGGGAAATGGCGAAGGGGCGAGGAGGGCGACGATCTTTTCTGGTCATGTACTTTCGCTTATTGCAGCAGCCATGGCGGGGTCGGAGCGATCCGGGCGGACAAAGCGTTTTATCAGTTTGAGCAGGGCATTGAGCAAGGGATTGCGATGCCGGAAAAACAACATGTTACCGGTGAACTGGCAACCCAGGCGCAACTTGCTGGCATAACCGGCCTGGCCGCACTCGTACAGGGGAATGCGTTGCTGAATACAGTAGTCGACGTTGGCCAGCCAACTGCGGAAATACAGATTGTGCTCACGGGTGACACTGAGGTCGTGGGCAAAGAACTTGTCGATCAGCCGATGCTGGTCGATGAGCACCAGGTTGAAGGCCACCAGTTGCTCGTCGACCCAGTACAGGACGCAGGCCGCGCGTTCCCCCAACTGCTCGAGGATGCCGGTGAAGTAGCCTGCCGGCAGGCGTTCGAACTGCAGGTCGCTACGATTCAGGGTGGCCTCGTAGAGGCGCATGATGTCCGGCAGCACGTCGTCGATCTGGCGTCGCCATTCTATGCGTGGCGCCGGTGTCCGGAGTTTGCGGCGCAGGTCCTTGCGGGTGGATTTGCCCAGGGTGCCCAGGTAGGCGTCGATCGAGGCAAAGGGTACCGGCAGCAGCGCCGTGGGCAGGCTCGGCATGGCTTGCAGGCCCGCGGCCAGGCAACTGGCAGCCCATTGCCGGTCGTTGCTTGGCGCATCCTTGACTGCCATCAGGCCGATGCCGAAGCTGTCGGCATCGCGTCGCGCCAGTTGCAGCAGCTGCTCCAGCAGCTCCTGGCGGCGTTGCGCAGGCACATGGCTGGCGGTGCCGGCATTGCACTGTTCGGCCACAGGCGAGCCTATGGCGTACAGGCGCAGCTCCAGGGCCCCGGGCCACTGGCGTGCCAGGCGTTCGGTGAAGCGCTTGGCCAGCCCGGAGACCGTGGTATCAAGCCGGTACTGGGTGGTGAAGGCCGGCGCCACTGCCACCAGGGTCGAACCCTCGTAGAGCGCCAGGTAGCGCCAGCGAAAATCGGCGATCGCGGCTTTTTCCACGGCCAGGTAATAGTCCCAATCCTCCAGGGCCCCTGGGAAACAGTCATTCCAGGCGCTGCGATCGATGGCCTGGATGGTTGAAAAGGCTTGGGCGGTTATCACGTCTCTTCCTTAAGTCACGCCAGCTGTCGGTAGTCTTCGCGCACCGCAGGTGCCACCACTCGCTGCTGGATGAAATCTGCGCTCAGTTCGATCACCCGCTGGTACTGAAGGTCCACGGTGATCATGTGATAGCAGTTGTCGAGGAGGATCTTGGTCACCGGGCCGCCGAGCTTGCGCTCCACGTAGTCGGCATTCCAGGTACTGGTGATGTCGTCTTCGCTGGAGTGCAGCACCAGGGCCGGGGTCAGGATCGACGGCATGCGTTTCTTGACCACGGCGTTCATCCGGTGCAATTCGCGCACCGTCACGCCCTCCATGGTCAGGAGCCCGGCATTGCTGCTTTCACCGGCTTTCATCTGCTTCTCGACGATGGCCCGCAGGCGTTCGTTCTTGATGCCGTAGGGTGGCTTTTCCTCGAAGCGGCAGATGTGCACGCCAAAGGGGATCTTCATCAGCAACGGGGTGAGGAAGGCCAGCTTGTTGATGCTCCAGCCGTCGTACTTCAGGGTGGTGGAGTACATCAGCAGGCCGCTGATCCGTCCCGGATGCTCGGAGGCCAGGTACATGGACATTACCGCACCCATGGACAGGCCGCCGACGAACACCTGCTCGTGGCGCTGCTGTACATCGGCGAAGGTCTTGCGCACGCCCTCGTACCAGTCCTGCCAGCCGGTGGCCTGCAGGTCGCTGTTGTCCCCGCAGTGCCCGGGCAGGGTCGGTACGTACACCGTGCACGTACCGTCCTTGGCCAGGCCCTGGGCCACCCGACGGAGTTCCGTCGGGGTGCCGGTCAGGCCGTGGATCAACAAGACCCCGACCGGACCCGTGCCGAGAACGAAGCCGGCGCTGCCTTCGCCCAGATCGATCTCAGCCTTGCTCATCGCTTCATGGCCCGATCCAGCAGGCGATCCAGCAGTGCGATGCCCAGGTCGATTTCCGCGTAGCTGATTTCCAGCGACGGGGCCAGGGTGATGACGTTCTTGTAGTAGCCGCCCACATCGAGGATCAGGCCCAGGCGCTGGCCGTTGATTTCGATGTCGCCCTTCATGCCTTCCTCGACCATGTAGTCCAGGGTCGCCTTGTCCGGGGTGAAGCCGTCGGTGGTGCAGATCTCGCAGCGCAGGGCCAGGCCCAGGCCGTCGACGTCGCCGATGATCGGGTAGCGCTTCTGCAGGTCCTGCAGGCCGGCCAGGAAGTACTTGCCCTTCTCCATGACCATCGCGCCGTAGTCGATCTCGCTGGTCATCTTGAACATTTCCAGGCCCACGGCGGTGCCCAGCGGGTTGGAGGCGAAGGTGGAGTGGGTCGAACCTGGCGGGAACACGCCCGGGTTGATCAGCTCTTCACGGGCCCAGATGCCGCCCAGCGGGTTGAGGCCGTTGGTCAGCGCCTTGCCGAACACGATCACGTCCGGCTTGACGTCGAAGTGCTCGATCGACCACAGCTTGCCGGTGCGGTAGAAGCCCATCTGGATCTCGTCGACCACCATCAGGATGCCGTGCTGGTCGAGCACGTGCTTGAGCTCGCTGTAGAAGTTCATCGGCGGGATCACGTAGCCGCCGGTGCCCTGGATCGGCTCGACATAGAAGGCGGCATATTCGCTCTGGCCGACCTTCGGGTCCCAGACGCCGTTGTATTCGGTTTCGAACAGGCGGGCGAACTGCTGCACGCAGTGGCTGCCGTACTCTTCCTTGGTCATGCCTTTGGGGCCGCGGAAGTGGTACGGGAATGGAATGAACTGCGCACGCTCGCCGAAGTGGCCGTAGCGGCGGCGGTAGCGGTAGCTGGAGGTGATCGACGAAGCGCCCAGGGTACGGCCGTGGTAGCCGCCTTCGAAAGCGAACATCAGGCTCTTGCCGTTGGTGGCGTTACGCACCACTTTCAGCGAGTCCTCCACCGACTGCGAACCGCCGACGTTGAAGTGCACGCGGCCGTCGAGGCCGAACTTCTTCTTGGCGTCGACCGCGATCATTTCCGACAGCTCGATCTTGCCTTTGTGCAGGTATTGGCTGGCGATCTGCGGCAGGGTGTCGATCTGTTGCTTGAGGGCGTTGTTCAGGCGTGGGTTGGCGTAGCCGAAGTTCACCGCCGAGTACCACATCTGCAGGTCGAGGTAGGCCTGGTCGCTGGTGTCCCAGACGTAGGAGCCTTCGCAGCGGCTGAAGATGCGCGGTGGTTCGATGTAGTGAACGGTATCGCCGTAGGAGCAGTACTTGGCTTCTTTTTCCAGAAGGATCTGGTCTTCTGCGGTAGCGATGCGGATATCAGACATGGTGGAAGAGTTCCTGGGTTTCAAGAGAGAAGTTGGTCGCGTTGGCGGCGTTGTTCGGCAGCTTGGCCAGCAGCGCTGGCAGTTCGGCGAAGGAGTCGAACCGCGCATGGGGAATCTTGTTGCGTTCGCAGTAGTCGGCCAGGCGATCCTTGGCGAACACGAAGTCGGCGGTGGAAGCCACGCACATGTCCGACTGGCCATCGCCGATCACCAGCACGCGCTTGCCCCGCGGGGTGGATTTGCACTTGCAGTTGCCGGAAGCGGCGCGGCAGGCGTCGCTGGCGTAGGGGAAGTCGATGCGCCAGCTGTTGTGGTCGACCTGGCGCAGGCGGTTGGCGAGGATCGGCAGCAGGGTCACGTAGTTGCGTGCCAGGATGCGGGCGATGCCCTGCTCGATGCCGTCGCTGACCACTTCGATGGAAGCGCCCAGGCCGATCACGTGATCGACGAAGTCGGGGAAGTCGGGGTCGATTTCGACACTGTCGAAGTAGCCCAGCAGTTCGGCGGGCGAAGCCTTGACCAGGGCCAGTTGGCGGCTGAGGCATTCTCGGGAGCCGATGTGACCGTCCAGCCATTCCTGCTCTATGCCTTCCCAACTGGGGTCGGCGAAGCGTTGGAGAACGTTATCGATCACGTCGGCGCGGGAGATGGTCCCGTCGAAGTCACATACGATATGCCAGTGCATCATCTGCTGTTACCTGTTGAATAAGAGCGCTCTTTGCGCTTGTGGCAGGGGTAGAGCAGGGACTGTGCCAAGTGGCGAAAACCCAGCGGGGCTGGGGTCTTGGCGAGGAAAGAGGGTGATTTGTAGAGTTCTGGCTACAATTTTTGTAGGTCCCTACAAAGAACATCAGTGCTTGCGCCCAAGGGCCGCTCTGATGATTGATGCGCGCATGTTCAGACAAGGAAACTCATTCATGCCCAGGCTTTCTTCCCCCGCCTTACTGGCCGGCCTGCTCTCCCTGACCCTCGCCAGTGGCGCCATGGCCGACTCCGGCATCACCGGTGAACTGGGCCTGGGCCTGGGCTATCAACCCCATGACCCCACAGGCAGCAGCTACGACACCGTGCCGCTGCCGTACATGGACCTGGATTGGGGAGATGTCAGCCTGAGCGGTGACGATGGCCTGACCTGGGATGCCTTCAAGAGCAATGGCTTGAGCATCGGCCCCTACATCAATTACCTGCAGGGGCGTAATTCCGACGGCGCGCTGCGCGGCCTGCGGGATGTTCGCGACATGGCCGATATCGGCGCCTTCATCGAGTACGCCCCCGAGGACTTCTGGCGGCTGTTCGCCGCCGTGGGCCAGGCGGTGGGCGGTGCCGGGGGCCAGGGCGGGGTGCTGGGCAAGGTCGGGGGTGAAATCGGCTACCCGCTGGGCCTGGGCATCATTGGCAGCAACAACCTGACCCTGCACTTCGCCGATGGCCGCCAGAGCCAGACCTTCTTCGGCGTCGACGCCAAGGAGTCCCTCGCTTCCGGCATTGGCCAGTACAACGCCAGCGGTGGCATGCAGAACTTCACCCTGAGCCAGAATTTCCACTTCCCCCTGGGGGACAACTGGGCGCTGGTGGCCAGTGCCAGCTGGACGCGCCTGGTCAACTCCGCCGCCGACAGCACCATCGTCCGCGACAAGGGCGAGGTCAACCAGGGGCAGGTGCAGACCGCCATCAGCTACAAGTTCTGAGGGGCGCCGCCCAGGCCTGAGCACGGCCTGGGGCGGCTACAGCAAAAACTGGTCTGGCCTTTGCAATGGTCGCCATGAATTCAATTTCTCAGGAAGTTCTTCATGGCTCGACCTGCCTATCGTCTACTCGCCTATTCCCTCTGGGACCTGATCCCGATTGCCATGGCACTGGTACATTTCGCCTTTGTACTGTGGTTGGTGCTGGATTTCCACGCCCTGTCCTGGTGGGTCATCCTGCCGGCGGCGCTGCTCTACGCAGTCAGCCTGTCGTGGAGCATCAACAGCATTTCCCATAACCAGATCCACAACGCCTATTTCACCCCCGGGTGGATGAACCGCGGCTTCGACCTGCTGCTGTCGGTGACCATAGGTTTTTCCCAGACCCTGTACCGCGACATCCACAACCGTCATCACCGGGGCAACTCCGACCTGCCGGACGCCAATGGCAAGACCGTCGACCCGCTCTCCATCTACCTGCATGGCAAGGATGGCCAGCCGGACAATCCCTGGGCCTACACCTTCCTGAGCTTTTTCCGCGACGACCCCAAGGAGATCTACCAGGAAATGCAGCGCAAGCGGCCTGATGATGCCCGTTGGGTAAAGGTGGAAATCGGCGTCACGGTCGCCTTCTACCTGGTTCTGGCGCTGTATGACTGGCACGCGGTGCTGGTGCTGCTGCCGTTCTGGTACCTGGGGCAGTCACTGTCGTCACTCAATGGCTACTACGAGCACCTGGGGGGCAACCCGGACCTGCCGATCGCCTGGGGCGTGAGCTCCTACAGCCCGCTGTACAACCTGATCTGGATGAACAACGGCTACCACGCCGAGCATCACTACCGGCCGAAGATGCACTGGACCAAGGTCAAGGCTTTCCACCGCGAGATCCGCGAGCAGCAACGGGCTGCCGGGGTGAAAGTGATTCCGGTGTCCCACGGCCTGGGTTTCCTGGTGTCCCACCGCAAGGCCTAAACCCCGAGGCTGTAGGAGCTGGCTTGCCAGCGAAGGGGCCGGCAAGATCGCCTTCGCCAGCAAGCCGGCTCCTGCACAACATCCCTTCGCTGTAGCAAAGAGGCCCTCAGGCCTCTTCACCCTCCGCCAAGAGGGCAATCCCGCCGATGATCACAAAGACCCCGACCCAGTGCAGCAGGCTGATCTGCTCGCCCAGGCCCAGCCACGAGCCCAGCAGCACCACCACGAATACCAGGGAGCTCAAGGGGAAGGCCAGGGACAGGCTGCTGCGCCGCAGGATCAGCATCCACACGAAAAACGCGCCGATATAGCAGGCAATCGCCATCAGCACCCCGGGGTTGACCGCGACCGCCGCCAGCCACTGCAGGTTGAAATCCATCTGGCCCAGCTGGTCGCCGCCAACCTTGGTGGCGATCTGCCCGGCGCTTTCGAAACCGATCAGCAAGGCCCAGAGCACGATGGTGCCCAGGCGCTCGTGCAGCCAGCCGTGGGAGGTATTGGAACTCATCAAACGCTTCCTTCTATTCGTTGAACAAGGCTCAGGTACTGGCCACGCACACCAGCATCACCCCGGCGGTGATCACCAGGGTGCCGAGCCAGCGACGGCGGCTGACGGTCTCGCCCAGCACCACCTTGCCCGCCAGTACCACGCCGCAATAGGCCAGGGCCGCCGCGGGGAACAGCAGGCTCAGGGGCGCCCGGGACAGGGCTTCGAGCCAGACGAAGAACTCGATGGCGTAGGCGCCGATGCCGCACCACAGCAAGGGCGCGTTGAACACCTGGCCCCAGAAAGCGTTCAGGCGAAAACCGCCTTCCAGCTCTGGCAGGCGGTCCAGGCCGAGCTTGAAACAGAGTTGGCCGACCACGTCCAGGACAATGGAAAAGGCCACCAGCAGAACAACGGTCAGGGTCACGGGAACAGCTCCTCGAACAGCGAGATCAGGGCTTCATTGGTCACCGAGTTGCGCAGCAGGTCGTCCTGGCTCCAGCGCTCGGCCGGAGGCTGGTCGGACTTGGCTTCCCAGCGTTTGAGGGCGTTGCTGAAGGCCGGCTGGGCGAACTCGCCGCAGACGTCGATGCCCAGGATCCGCTTGCGCGCGGCCAGGGTGCGCAGGGCCTGCAGCAGGTGGGTCAGGCGCATGCCGCCCTGGTCCCAGTTGGTGGCGGCGTCTTCGCTGGCCAGCACATCCTTGTCGATGGTGATCCAGATCGCCTCGGTGGGCAGGCTGTCGATCATCTGTTCGAGAAAGGCCTGCCAGTCCAGTTCCGCCAGGTTGCGCCAGTGCAGGTGGTTTTCCTGCTGCTGGTGCCCGGCGCCGTCGCCGACCCGCCCCCATACCTTGGACGGCGCGTGCTGCCAGGGGAACAATTGCAGCTTGCCGTGCTTGAGGGCGGCGACATTGCCGCCGCGCAGTTGTGGGTTGTGCAGGTCTTCGCTGCAGGGGCCAAGGGTGACGATGCGCTGGATGTGCGGCAGTTTCAGCGCCCGGTTGACCCAGGAGCCGCAATGCCGGCGCGGAGCCAGGCGCACCCAGTCCGGGTGGTTGTCGAAGTGGATCAGGCTCACCGGCTCTTGCAGGTCGCCGAGAAAGGCCGGGGTCAGGTGGTGATAGTCACCGGAGCCGACAAAGAAGATTTCCGGCTGCGGGCCGCTGTGGCGGGGCCGCTGGCGCAGGCGTTCGGTGAAGTGACGGTAGGTGCGCTCGGTGGACCACAGGCGCAGCTTGGGCCCCAGGTCCAGCAGGTCGAGACGCCGCGCCTGGCCGCTGTTCAGGCGTCGGATGATCGGCTCCTGGGCGGTCAGGCTGTGGTCGAGATCTAAGATATTCAAAGTGTTCTTTACCCATGGCAGCGCCCTCCAGAAAACTGCGTGATCAGGCTGAAACGCAGGCTGGGCGGGCTTTGCCGGGTAAATGCAAGGGGCGGGCCAGGGTCGTTGCCGGGTTGCCGGTGAAAGACCGCGGCGCAGGCTTCGCGAGCAAGCTCGCTCCTACGGGAATGGCAGGGCTCAGGCGTGCAGGCGCACCCAGACGCTGACCAGGATCGTCGCGGCGATCAGCCAGGCCACGGCAGCCACTGCCAGGGAAGCTTCCAGGCGCAGGCGGTCGACCATCACATACAGGGTCGCCAGGTAGACGAAGTAGGGAATGATCGACCACATGCCGAACAGGATGGTGGTCTTCAGGTCATCGAGGGAGCGGCCCTTGCCGACGATGTAGTGGGCGATCAGGGCAAAGGTCGGGAACAGCGGCACCAGGCCGGCGATGTAGTAGTTCCGGGTCTTGGCCAGGGCTGCCAGAATCACCACCACCGCCGCGCCCAGGGCGGCCTTCAACAATAGATCCATGGTTACTCGCGCCTTGGGTTAGTGGCTCAGGCCGTACTTCTTGACCTTGTCGAACAGGGTGGTCTTGGCCATGCCCAGCTCCTGGCTGGCCTGGGTCAGGTTGCCGCCGCTGCGCTGCAAGGCATCGTTGAGCAGGTTGCGCTCGAAGGCTTCCACCGCCTCGGCAAAGCCCAGCCCCTGGGCGACACTGCTGCCGGGCTTCTTGAAGGCCGGCAGGCCGAGGGCAAAGCGTTCGGCGACGTTGCGCAACTCGCGCACGTTGCCCGGCCAGTCGTGGCTCATGAGGGTCGACAGGGTCTGGTTGTCCAGCTCCGGCACCGCGCGGTCAAAGCGCAGGGACGACTGCTGCAGGAAATGCTCGAACAACTGCAGGATGTCTTCGCGGCGTTCGCGCAGGGGCGGCAGTTCCAGGGTCACCACGTTGAGGCGGTAGTACAGGTCGCTGCGAAACTCCTTGGCCCGGCTCATTTCGTCCAGGTCCGACTTGGTGGCGGCGATCACCCGGCAATCCACGGCCACGCTCTGGTTGGAACCGAGGCGCTCCAGGGTACGCTCCTGCAACACGCGCAAGAGCTTGATCTGCAGGTTGATCGGCATGCTTTCCACTTCGTCGAGGAACAGCGTGCCCTGGTGGGCGTGCTCGATCTTGCCGATGCGCCGTTTGCCGGCGCCGGTGAAGGCGTTGGCCTCGTGGCCGAAGATCTCGCTTTCGAAGAGGTTCTCGGGCAGGCCGCCGCAATTCAGGGCGACGAACTGCTGCTGGTGGCGCCGGCTGAAGTCGTGCAGGCAACGGGCGACCAGTTCCTTGCCGGTGCCGGTCTCGCCTTCGATCAGCACGTTGGCCGAGGTATCGGCAACGTTGGCGATCAGCTCCCGCAGGTTCTGCATGGCCGGCGAGCGGCCGATGATCCGCCCTTCCAGGGAACTGCGTTCGGCCAGTTGGCGGCGCAGCGAGGTCACTTCCCGGGCCAGGCCCCGTTGCTCCAGGGCGCGGCGGGCCACATCCACCAGGCGCTCGGGGGAGAAGGGTTTTTCCATGAAGTCGTAGGCGCCTTTCTGCATGGCGCCCACGGCCATGGAAATATCGCCGTGGCCAGTGATCAGCACCACCGGCAGGCTGCGGTCCCGGGCCTTGAGGCGGTTCAGCAGTTCCAGGCCATCGATGCCCGGCAGGCGAATATCGCTGACCACGATGCCGGGAAAGTTTTCACCGACCTGGGCCAGGGCTTCTTCGGCGCTGCCCACACCGATGCAGGGAATGTCTTCCAGGGCCAGGGCCTGTTGGCAACCCAGCAGGACATGGGGGTCGTCTTCGACGATCAGCACGGTCAGCTCGTTGTTCATATCGGCTCGGCTCGAGTGGGGCTTGCCAGGGGCAAGCTGAGGACAAAGGCGGTGCCGCCGCTTGCCGGGTGTTCCACCCCCAGGCTGCCGCCGGTGGCGGCGGCGAGGCTGGCGGACAGGGTCAGGCCGAGGCCCAGGCCCTGCTCGCCGGGTTTGGTGGTGAAGAAGGGTTCGAACAGGTGCTTGCGCGCTTCAAGATCGATGCCGTGGCCGTTGTCGCGCACCCGCAGGCGGTACTTGCCCTCGCTGAATTCGCCCTCCAGCCACAGTTGCGGCTCCGGTTGGGCCTGCATGGCATCCAGGGCATTGCCGATCAGGTTGACCAGGATCTGCTCCAGGCGGGTCTGGTCGATCTGCAGGGTCTGCTCGGTGAAGTCGCGGTGCAGTTGCAGGGGCAGGGGTTCGAGGCGCGCATTGAGCACTTGCAGGGCTGCGTCAACGGCCTTGTCCAGGCTGGCCTGGCCCTGGTCGTCGCCACGGCGGGCGAAGGAGCGCAGGCTGGCGGTGATGCGGCCCATGCGGTCGATCAGTTCATTGATGGTCTTGAGGTTGGCGCTGGCGGTGTCCAGGGCGCCGCGTTCGAGGAAGCGCACGGTGTTACCGGACAAGGTACGCAAGGCCGCCAAGGGCTGGTTCAGTTCGTGGGCGATGCTGGTGGACATCTGGCCGATGGCCGCCAGCTTGCCGGCCTGGACCAGTTCGTCCTGGGCGCGGCGCAGGGTTTCCTCGGCCTGGCGGCGTTCGCGGATCTGGCCCTTGAGCCGTTCGTTGCTGGCCCGCAGGTCGGCGGTGCGTTCGGTGATCCGCCGTTCCAGCTGGCTGTTGGCTTCCTGCAGGGCTTCACGGGCGGCCAGGCGAGTGGCGATGACCTTGCGCCGTTCGTTCCAGGCGATCAGCAGAAAGGCCACCAGGGCAAAGGCCACCGCCACCAGGATGCCTTGGTTGATGGCTTCGCGGCGCAGGTCCTGCAACGGGGTGAGCAGGGTGAAGTTCCAGGGGGTATCGCTCAGGGGCCGGGTCTGGGACAGGTAGCTGATGGCTTTCTCGTCGGACACCAGCTCGGTGTTGGCCGGAAAGGTCAGCTTTTCCACGCCTTCGGCCAGGCGTTCCCGGGCCAGGGGTTCCAGTTCGTTGAGGGGGAACCAGTAATATTGCAGGCTGCGGGCCAGGCGTTCCTTGGTGTCGTCGCTGAGCGGGCGGACCGACTTGAGGCGGCGCGCCGGATCGCTGGACAGGATGATGATGCCGTTCTCGTCGCTGACGAAGGCTTCCAGGCGGGCACGCTGCCAGCGTTCCTCCAGGGCCTCCAGGCGTACCTTGACCACCGCCACGCCGATGATCTTGCCTTGTTCTTCCAGGCCATGGGCCAGGTAGTAGCCAGGTTCGCCGTTGGTGCTGCCGATGCCGTAGAAGCGCCCGGGCTGGCCGCGCACGGCGTTCTGGTAATAGGCCCGGAACGACAGGTCTTCGCCCAGGTAGCTGTCGACGTCACGCCAGTTGCTGGTGGCCACCACCCGGCCCGTGGTGTCCATGACATAGATGGCCCGGCTGCGGCTGCGGCGGTTCAGGCCTTCGAGGTATTGATTGACGGTTTGCCGGTGTTCCGGCGAAGGATCGCCCAGCAGCTGGGAAACACTGGATTCCAGTTCCAGCAGGCTCGGCAGATAGGTGTACTTGCTGATCTCACTTTCTACGGCGCGGGCATGCAGCTCCAGCTGGCGCTGGCCATTTTCGCCGAGGGTGCGGATGCCGTTGTGCTCGCTGATCCAGAACCCGACGTAGCCCAGGCCGATCATCAGCAGGATGACCAGGGGCGGCAGGAACAGATGTCGGATCAGGCGGGGTTTCACGGCGAGTGATGGCGGCGCGGCGCGATAGAGAGTGGGGTCGCATTTCATCACAGATGCCTTGGGTCAACCACTGCGCAGTGTCTGTAGGAGCCGGCTTGCCGGCGACCAGGGCGGCACTGACGATAGGGGAGTCAGATACCGTCCCCTCGCAGGCAAGCCGGCGCCTACAGGAACGCGGGTTTTAGTGCTGCAGGATCTTCTCGAGGAAGTGCTGCGCACGTTCGGAGCGGGCGCTGATATCGCCGAAGAACTCTTCTTTCTGGCAGTCCTCGATGATCTGGCCCTTGTCCATGAAGATCACCCGGTTCGCCACTTTGCGGGCAAAGCCCATTTCGTGGGTTACGCACATCATGGTCATGCCTTCATGGGCCAGTTGCACCATGACGTCCAGCACTTCGTTGACCATTTCCGGGTCCAGGGCCGAGGTCGGTTCGTCGAACAGCATGACGATCGGGTCCATGGCCAGGGCGCGGGCGATGGCCACACGTTGTTGCTGGCCACCGGAGAGTTGCCCCGGGTGCTTGTGGGCGTGGGCGGCGAGGCCGACGCGGTCCAGCAGTTGCAGGCCTTTCTTGGTGGCCTCTTCCTTGCTGCGGCCCAGCACCTTGATTTGCGCGATGGTCAGGTTCTCGGTGATGGTCAGGTGCGGGAACAGCTCGAAATGCTGGAATACCATGCCCACGCGGGAACGCAGTTTCGGCAGGTTGGTCTTGGGGTCGGCGATGGAAGTGCCGTCCACCACGATGTCGCCTTTCTGGAAGGGTTCCAGGGCGTTGACGCACTTGATCAGGGTCGACTTGCCGGAGCCGGACGGCCCGCAGACCACCACCACTTCACCTTTCTTGACCTCGGTGCTGCAATCGGTCAGCACCTGGAAGTCCCCATACCACTTGTTGATGTTCTTGATAGAGATCATACGGCGAACCTTTTTTGCAGACGCTTGACCAGCAGCGAGGCGGCAAAGCTGATTGTGAAATAGACCAGACCAGCGATGATCAGGAATTCATTGGAGCGGCCGATGATGTCGCCGCTGGACCGCGAGGCGTTGAGGAAATCCACCAGGCCCACGGTGTACACCAGGGAGGTGTCCTGGAACAGGATGATGCTCTGCTGCAGCAGCAGCGGGGTCATCTTGCGAAACGCCTGGGGCAGGATGATCAGGCGCATGGTCTGGCCGTAGCTCATGCCCAGTGCCTGGGCGGCGCCCATCTGGCCCTTGGGGATCGACTGCACGCCGGCACGGACGATTTCGCAGAAGTACGCCGCTTCGAACATCATGAAGGCCACGATGCACGAGGTGAATGCGCCGATCGGGGTGTCTTCGCCGGTGATCCAGCGCAGCACGAAAGGCACCGCCAGGTAGAACCAGGTGATCACCAGCAGCAGCGGGATCGAGCGGAAGTAGTTGACGTAGGCGCCCGCCAGGTTCGACAGCAGCTTGTTGTGAGACAAGCGCATCAAGGCCAGCAAGGTACCGAGGATGATCCCGCCGACCACACCCATGACCATCAGCTTGAGGGTCATCAGCATGCCGTTCCACAGGCCGGGAATGGCCGGGATGATGCCCGAGAAGTCGAATTCCATTATTTACCTCCCACGGAGATCAGGCCGGGGACCGAAACTTTCTTCTCCACCAGGCGCATCAGCAGCATCAGGCTCATGTTCAGGGTGAAGTAGATCAGGGTAGCCAGGGTGAAGGCTTCGAACAGGTTGGCCGAGAACTCGGCGGTCTGCTTGGTCTGGGCCAGCAATTCCATCAAGCCGATCAGCGACGCCACGGAGGAGTTCTTGAATACGTTGAGGAATTCCGAGGTGAGCGGCGGAATGATGATCCGGTAGGCCTGGGGCAGCAGCACGTTCCAGTAGATCTGCGGCAGCGAGAAGCCCATGGCGCGTGCGGCGGATTCCTGGCCACGGGGCAGGGCCTGGATACCGGTACGTACCTGTTCGCAAACCCGTGCGGCGGTGAACAGGCCCAGGCACACGACAACGCTCAGGTAGGCCGAGGTGGTCGGGTTGAGGTCCTGCTTGTACCACTCCTGGAGGTTCTCCGGCAGCAGGTCCGGCACCAGGAAGTACCAGATGAACAGCTGCACCAGCAGCGGCACGTTGCGGAAGATCTCCACGTACACAGTGGCGATGCCCGACACCAGGCGGTTCGGCACGGTGCGCATGACGCCCAGGATCGAGCCCAGCAGCAGCGCGATGATCCAGGCCACCACGGCGATGGCGATGGTCCAGCCCAGGCCGGAGATGAACCAGTCGAGATAGGTCTCGCTGCCCACGCCGGTGGACTTGAAGAACACGCCCCAGTCCCAGTTGTAATTCATTAGGGTTACCCCTCAGATCGTTCGATGTACAAGCACCCGCCTGGGGACGTCCGTTCCCGCCTGATCATGACGATCAGGCACACACGATCGGCTCGACAACCACCGGTTCGAGTGTTTCCAAAAAATGCCAGCAGGTAGTGACAGACTCCTGAAAGGGCAGGGCCCCTTCAGGAGATAAGGTTAGTCAGGAATCAGGACTTTTTGTCGTCAGCCGCTTTGTCGGTCGGGTTGGCGATCAGGGCCTTGAGCTCATCGCTCATCGGGAACATCAGGTTCAGGCCTTTTGGCGGGATCGGCGACTGGAACCACTTGTCGTAGATCTTGTTGATTTCGCCCGATTTGTAGGTGGCGACGATGGCGTCATCCACGGCTTTCTTGAACGGGGCATCGCCCTTGCGCACCATGCAGCCGTAGATTTCGTAGGACTGAGGGGTACCGGTCACGGCCCAGTCGGTCGGTTTCTTGGCCTTGGCCATTTCACCGGCCAGCAGCGCGTCGTCCATCATGAAGGCTACGGCGCGGCCCGATTCCAGCATCTGGAACGACTCACCGTGGTCCTTGGCGGAGATCACGTTCATGCCCATCTGCTTGTCGGCGTTCATGGCCTTGAGGATGCGCTCGGAAGTGGTACCGGCTGTGGTTACCACGTTCTTGCCTTTCAGGTCCGCGAAGTCCTTGTAGGAAGAGTCCTTCTTGGACAGCAGACGGGTGCCGATCTCGAAGATGCCAACGGAGAAGTCGACTTGTTGCTGACGCTCGACGTTGTTGGTGGTGGAGCCGCACTCGACGTCCACGGTGCCGTTCTGCACCAGCGGGATGCGGGTCTGGGAGGTGACCAGGTTGTACTTGACCTTCAGGTCAGGCATGTCGAGGTCTTTCTTGATCGCTTCGACGATTTTCAGCTGGATGTCGTGGGAGTAACCCACTGGCACGCCGGAAGCGTCAGCGATGTAGGAAAACGGAATGGAAGCGTCGCGATGTCCGAGGGTGATGGTGCCGGACTCTTTGATTTTCTTCAGTGTGCCGGTGAGCTCGGCAGCGAAAACTGGAGTGCTAATCAGAGCGGCAGCGATAGCTGCGCCCAACAGATGGGGAACGATGCGCATCAATATTTCCTCGACATTTGTTTTTTTTATGAAGCCAGTTCGACGGCTCTTTTATACAGCGAATGCCTTGACGGCTCCTGTTGTGTTGGCACGACAGGCATTCGTCGCACAGTGTAGAGCATGAGTCGTGCCAGACCCATTGATCATCGTCAAACCCTTGATTTTCAAGCCTATAGAATATTTATGACCTGGGGATTTCAGCGGCTGTATCCGGTTATCCGAACCCCTGTGGCTTTGTCATTCGGAAAACCGAACGCGCCCCTGCCATTGTAGGAGCCGGCTTGCCGGCGAAACGTTCAATCCTGCTGGCCCACAAAAAAGCCCCTGGACCTTCCGGTGCAGGGGCTTTGCTTGCCTATGTGGCTCAGGCAGCCTTGATCTTGCCGCGATTGTGCTCGACTTTCTGCAGATAATCCTGCAGTTGCTGCTGCTGCGCCTCGGTGGTGAACAGCCCGAGCTTGCTCCGGCGCCAGAGAATGTCCTGGGCTTTCACTGCCCATTCCTCGCTGCACAGGTAATCCACTTCACGGGTATAGAGGCCGCCGCCCAGGTGTTCGCCCAGGTCGCTGAGGCTGTGCACGCCTTCCAGCAGGCGCCAGGTACGGCTGCCGTAGCTGGTGGCCCAGCGCTGGGCGATCTGGCTGGGTACCCAGTCGAACTTCTTGCGGATGGCTTCTGCCAGTGCCTGTGGCGTGCTCATGTTCTCGCCACCGGGCAGGGTGGCCTGGGCTGTCCAGCTCGGCTTGGCCTGCTTGAAGTACGGCGCCAGCTGCGCCATCGCCGATTCCGCCAGTTTGCGGTAGGTGGTCAGCTTGCCGCCGAACACCGACAGCAGGGGGGCTTCCTCGCCATGGTCGGAAAGGGCCAGGGTGTAGTCGCGGGTCACGGCCGAAGGGTTGTCGGATTCGTCGTTGCACAGCGGGCGAACGCCGGAATAGCTGTGCAGGATATCGCTGCGGCTCAGCTGTTTCTTGAAGTGCGCATTGACCACTTGCAGCAGGTAATCGGTTTCACCTTCAGTGATCGCCACCTTGGCCGGGTCACCGGTGTATTCGCGGTCGGTGGTACCGATCAGGGTGAACTGGTTGAGGTAGGGAATGGTGAAGACGATGCGCTGGTCCTCGTTCTGCAGGATGTGCGCGTGCTCGCCCTCGTACAGCTTGGGCACGATCAGGTGGCTGCCCTGGATCAGGCGGATACCGTATGGCGACTCCAGCTTGAGGTCGTCCTTGATGAACTTGGCGACCCAGGGGCCCGCGGCGTTCACCAGGGCCTTGGCGCTGATGGAGAACAGGCTGCCATCGGCGCGCTCCAGCTCCAGTTGCCACAGGCCCTTGCTGCGGCGGGCGCTGATGCAGCGGGTCTGGGTATGAACGTGGGCGCCGTGTTCGCGGGCGGCCATGGCATTGAGCACCACCAGGCGCGCATCGTCGACCCAGCAATCGGAGTATTCGAAGCCCTTGGTGATTTCGGCCTTCAGGGCGCTGTCGGCACCGAACTTCAAGCTGCGCGAGCCTGCGAGCTTTTCCCGCTTGCCCAGGTGGTCATACAGGAACAGGCCGGCGCGAATCATCCAGGCCGGGCGCAGGTGTGGCCGGTGCGGCAGGACGAAACGCATGGGCTTGACGATATGCGGGGCCTTGGCCAGCAGCACTTCACGTTCGGCCAGGGCTTCGCGCACCAGGCGGAACTCGTAATGTTCGAGGTAGCGCAGGCCGCCGTGGATCAGCTTGCTGCTGGCCGAGGAGGTATGGCTGGCCAGGTCGTCCTTTTCGCAAAGGAACACGGACAGGCCGCGACCTGCCGCATCGGCGGCAATTCCAACACCATTGATCCCACCGCCAATGACGGCGATATCGTAAACCTCGGAAAGAGGGCGCGCGGGCAAGGTAGAAGTGGGCATCGACAGGCCTCGTGTTACTTTGATATTTGAATTCGAACATTAATGTTCATTTTCGAAAATACTAGCGCATAAAGATGCACGCATCCAGCGTGCTTCGATTGAAAAAACTGATCGAAGCAGCGCTAAAGGAAAGTTTTCGAACATTGTCGACGGGTAACTGTAGCCGCTGCTGTTGCCTTGGGCTGGATGGCGGGATCGGCCGCGGCGATTTCGAAAGCGATGAAGCGTCGAGGCTCGTCGTTCGAGCGCGGCCGGATCCGCAGGAGGGGGAGCAGTCAGACCACTTCGAGGCGGATCTTGTGCTGGTTGAGCAGTTGGGTCAGGGCCGGTACCGGTTGCTGGTCGGTGACCAGGCAATCGATCAGGCTGATGGGCCCCAGGCGGATCATGGCGTTGCGCCCGAACTTGCTGGAGTCGGCAGCCAGGATTACCTGCCGGGCATTGGCGATGATCGCCTGGGATACCCGCACTTCTTGGTAGTCGAAGTCCAGCAGGCTGCCGTCCTCGTCGATGCCACTGATGCCCACCAGGGCGAAGTCGACCTTGAACTGGTTGATGAAGTCGACACTGGCCTGGCCCACCACGCCGCCGTCACGGCGCACATTGCCGCCGGTGAGCAGCACGTCGAAATCATCCTTGGCGCTGAGCATCGAGGCCACGTGCAGGTTGTTGGTGATGATCTTCAGGTGGCTGTGATTGAGCAGGGCCCGGGCGATGGATTCGGTGGTGGTGCCGATATTGATGAACAGCGAGGCGTGATCGGGGATCTGCGCGGCAACGGCTTCGCCGATACGCTGCTTTTCGTCGCGCATCTGGTCGGCGCGCATGGCGTAGGCGGTGTTTTCTACGCTGGAGTCATAGGCTGCGCCACCGTGGTAGCGGCGCAGCAGATTGGCTTCCGCCAGCTGGTTGATATCGCGGCGGATGGTTTGCGGGGTTACGACGAACAGCTGGGCCAATTCCTCGATGCTGACGTAGCCGCGTTCGCGAACCAGATCGAGGATTTGCTGCTGACGGGGAGGCAGATTCATGGGGCTTCCTTTGGGCTGCCGTGCAAAATTTGCCCATGATGCCGCAGGAATCCCCTCCCTACCAGTTACAAGCGGTTACCAATCCACGGCTTGGCTTATTTGGCCTCGTCGTGAGGTTCCCAGTCGCGGGTGCGGCTGACGGCCTTCTTCCAGCCTGCGTACAGGCCTTCTTTTTCCGCTTCCGCCAGTTGTGGTTCGAACTCGCGCTCGATCACCGCCTTGCCCCGCAGTTCTTCCAGGCTGCCCCAGAAACCGCAGGCCAGGCCCGCCAGGTAGGCAGCGCCCAGGGCGGTGGTTTCACGCATTTGCGGGCGTTCCACCTGGGTGCCGAGGATGTCGGCCTGGAACTGCATGAGGAAGTTGTTGGCCACGGCGCCGCCGTCCACCCGCAGGGCTTTGAGGCGTTCGCCGGAGTCCTGCTGCATGGCGTCGAGCACGTCGCGGGTCTGGTAGGCGATGGACTCCAGGGCGGCACGGATGATGTGGTCCACGCGCACGCCGCGGGTCAGGCCGAACAGCGCGCCACGGGCATAGGGGTCCCAGTAGGGAGCACCCAGGCCGGTGAAGGCCGGCACCAGATACACGCCGTTGCTGTCCTTGACCTTGCCGGCGAAGTATTCGGTGTCGTGGGCGTCGTTGATGATTTTCAGTTCATCACGCAGCCACTGCACGGTGGAACCACCGTTGAATACTGCGCCTTCCAGGGCGTAGGCCACTTCGCCACGGGGGCCGCAAGCGATAGTGGTGAGCATGCCGTGCTGGGATTTAACCGCCTTGTCGCCGGTGTTCATCAGCAGGAAGCAGCCGGTGCCGTAGGTGTTCTTGGCCTGGCCCGGCTCGACGCACATCTGGCCGAACAGCGCGGCCTGCTGGTCGCCGGCGATACCGCCGATGGCGATGCCGCTCTTGGTGCGGCCATATATTTCCGACGAGGACTTCACTTCCGGGAGCATTTCCCGCGGGATGTCCAGCACCTCCAGCATCTTCGCGTCCCACTCCAGGGTGTGGATGTTGAAGAGCATGGTGCGCGAGGCGTTGGTGTAGTCGGTGACGTGGGTCTTGCCGCCGGTGAATTTCCAGATCAGCCAGCTGTCGATGGTGCCGAACAGCAGCTCGCCGTTGCGCGCACGCTCGCGGCTGCCTTCGACGTTGTCGAGGATCCACTTGAGCTTGGTGCCGGAGAAGTAGGGGTCGGTCACCAGGCCGGTGGTTTCGCGGATGTAGTCTTCCAGGCCGTCGCGCTTGAGCTGCTGGCAGATCTCGGTGCTGCGGCGGCACTGCCAGACGATGGCGTTGTAGATCGGCCGGCCGGTGTTCTTGTCCCAGACCACAGTGGTTTCACGCTGGTTGGTGATACCGATGGCGGCCACCTGGTCGTGATGCAGGCCGGCTTGTGCCAGGGCCTCGACCATCACCGCGCTCTGGGTGGCGAAGATTTCCATCGGGTCATGTTCGACCCAGCCGGCCTGAGGGTAATGCTGGGCGAATTCGCGCTGGGCGGTGCAGACCACGTTGGCGTCGCGATCGAAAATGATCGCCCGGGAACTGGTCGTACCCTGATCGAGGGCAATGATGTAGTTCTTATTCTGAATGTCGGTCATGTCGATTGCCTTGGACGAAATAAGGGAGTGAGAACAGGCGCGCGATCGATTTGGGCAGGATCACGCGCCACTGGATTCAGGAAGCTTTGACTTTGCCTTCGGTGACCTGTTCGGCCTCCGGGGCGACAGCAGCGCTGGGCAAATGGCGGGCAATCAAGCCGCGATAGGCTGCAGCACCCAGGCAGGCGCCGAGGATCGGAGCGAAGATTGGCACCAGGAAATACGGAATATCACGGCCGCCGGTGAAGGAAATTTCACCCCAGCCGGTCACGAACGTCATCAGTTTAGGCCCGAAGTCCCGCGCCGGGTTCATCGCAAACCCGGTCAGCGGGCCCATGGCACTGCCGATCACGGCAATCAGCAGGCCGATCAGCAGCGGAGCTATCGGGCCGCGCGGCAGGCCATTGTTGTCATCGGTCAGGGACATGATCACTCCCATCAGGATGGCGGTGATCACCAACTCCACTAGGAACGCCTGGGCAGTGGACAGCGCCGGGTTGGGGAAGGTGGAGAACACCGAGGCCAGTTCCAGGCTGGCCTGGGAGCCACGGACCATCTGGTGGGTTTGTTCGAAATCGAAGAACAGGTTGCTGTACAGCGTGTAAACCAACAGCGCCGCGCAGAAGGCGCCAGCGATCTGGGCGAGGATGTAGAACGGCAGTTTGCGCTTTTCAAAATCGGCGAACAGGCACAGGGCGATGCTCACGGCCGGGTTCAGGTGCGCGCCGGAAACTCCGGCGGTCAGGTAGATCGCCATGCTCACGCCGATCCCCCAGATGATGCTGATTTCCCATAGGCCGAAGCTGGCCCCCGCGACCTTGAGCGCGGCGACACAGCCGGTGCCGAAGAAGATCAACAGCGCAGTACCCAGAAACTCGGCGATGCATTGGCCCGATAGCGACGGTTGTTGCAGAGCAGTTGTCATGTGAACCTCGATTTTTGTTGTTGTCTGGCGCTGCTGCAAAAGGCATGGAGCGCGACTTTAAACGAAGGCGGAATCCCCATTCCGACCTCGCCTTGCTACTGGGTACAACCTTGGATCTATCGCATGATATTCAGAAACGAAAAAATATAGACAAGAAACACCGCTGTCAAAGGTCGAAAGTGAACGGATGGTCATTTTATAGATATCAATCAAATGAATGATTCCGGGGCATAGTCGCGGGAACGACAGGCATGGTTGCTTTCGTAGGCACACGGGCCGGTTATCAAGGCTTGGAATAGAGCCTTTTGCTGGTGAATGACCTAAAATTCGCGCGCTTGGTTTTGCCTTTTCATTCCTCGCCTGGAGCTGCCATGACCCCTGCACTGGACCTGCTGAAAAAAGTTCGCGCCGAACATCGCATCCACAGTTACGAACATGACCCCAAGGCCGCCTCCTATGGCCTGGAGGCCGCGGAGAAACTTGATCTTGATCCTGCGCAGGTGTTCAAGACCTTGCTTGCCAGCAGTGAAAAGGGTGAGTTGCTGGTGGCGGTGGTGCCGGTCGTCGGAAGTCTTGACCTGAAGGCCCTGGCCCACGCAGCGGGCGTGAAGAAGGCTGAAATGGCCGACCCGGCTGCCGCCCAGCGCGCCACGGGGTACCTGCTGGGAGGCATCAGCCCGCTGGGGCAGAAGAAGCGCCTGCGGACCTTTATCGATAACAGTGCGCAGCCGTTCGCCAGCATCTTTGTCAGCGCCGGGCGCCGTGGCCTGGAAGTCGAGCTGGCGCCGGCGGTGCTGGCCGAGCATACCCAGGCCAGGTTCGCCGATATCGGTCGTCCTTGAGTCGCAGCGGCTGCGGCCAGGGCCGCTGCTGTATGCAGGAAAATCCCGACTTCTGTGTCTGTCCCCCGTTGGGGGCCAGGGCCCATGCTGGGGGCCAGTTATTCACGGAGAAGGGATATGCAGCTTGAGTTTCATCAGGTCGATGCGTTCAGCGAGCGCCCGTTCGCGGGTAATCCGGCGATGGTTTACCGGCTTGAGTCCTGGCTCGATGACAGGCTGATGCAGCAGATTGCCGCCGAGCACAATCTGGCAGAAACCGCTTTTGTGGTGCGTGAGGCCCAGGGCTGGCGGATTCGCTGGTTCACCCCGGTGACTGAAGTGCCGTTGTGCGGGCATGCAACCTTGGCCACTGCCTATGTGTTGTTCGAGGTTTATGGCCAGACCGCGCAGCGTATCGACTTTCTCAGCCAGTCCGGGCCCCTGAGTGTCACCCGTGAAGAGGGCCTGTTGTGGCTGGATTTCCCGCTGCGCAGCCCGAGCAGCCAGGCAGGGCGGGAGGCGGTGGCGCAAGCGCTGGGGGTTGAGGTCGTCGAATTGCTGGGGGCCAACGAGCTATTGGCCGTGCTGGAGTCGGAGCAGGCGGTGCGTGAGTGCCGGCCGGATATGACGGCGCTGGCGAAACTGCCCTGGCCCGGAGTGATCGTGACTGCGCGCGGGGAGCAGCACGACTTTGTCTCGCGCTATTTTGCCCCCGCCATCGGTATCGATGAGGACCCGGTGACCGGATCCACCCATTGCTGCCTGGCGCCTTACTGGGCGCAGCGGTTGGATAAGCCGCAGTTGAGCGCCTACCAGTGCTCTGCCCGAGGTGGCGCGTTGTTTTGTCGTCTGGAAGGTGAGCGGGTGAAGATCGGTGGGCATGCCCGGCTGATTGCCAGTGGGCAGTTGCATCTGCCATGACTGTGCTGGGGGTTTCGCCGGCAAGCCGGCTCCTACAGTGCGCTGTCGTAGGAGCTGGCTTGCCAGCGCAGACGGCTCAATGCGCGCTGCTGTAGCGGCGCACCCCTGAGTCGCTTTGCGGGATCTGCGCTGCGGTACTGCCCGAAGCCTGGAACAGCACCAGGTGTTCCGCCGCGACCCGGATACCCACGTCGGCGCCGACCTGATGATCGGCGTGGCTCGGAAAGATCGATTCCAGCTGGCTGCCGGTGGGCAGTTGCAGGCGATACAGGGTCGAGGCGCCGAGGAACGTCTTGCCCACGACGCGGGCTTTCAAGGCGCTGTCGGGGGCGTGGACGATGTCGTCTGGACGCAACAGCACATCCACCGCACCGCCGGTTGGCCAGGTGTAGGCACGGTTGCCCTGCAACAAGCCGAGTTCGGTCTGTACCGATTCCGGGCTGCTCAACTGGCCGCGGATGAAGTAGCCCTGACCGATGAAGCTGGCGACGAAGGGCGTCTGGGGTTCGTGGTAGAGGTTGTACGGTGTGTCCCACTGCTCCAGGCGGCCTTCCTTGAATACCCCTACCTGATCGCTCACGGCGAAGGCTTCTTCCTGGTCGTGAGTGACCAGGATCGCACTGGTGCCACGGGCCTTGAGGATGTCACGCACCTCGTGGCTGAGCTTGCGTCGCAGTTCGCCGTCGAGGTTGGAGAAGGGCTCGTCGAGCAGCAGCAGTTGTGGTTCGGGAGCCAGGGCACGAGCCAGGGCCACCCGTTGTTGCTGGCCACCGGACAGTTCGTGGGGGAAGCGCTGGCCGAGGCTTTTCAGGTTCACCAGCTCCAGCAGTTCGGCCACCACCCGCTCTTTCTGCGGGTGTTTGCGAATGCCGAAGGCAATGTTGTCGGCCACGCTCAGGTGCGGGAACAGGGCGTAGTCCTGGAACACCATGCCGATCCGGCGTTTCTCCGGCGCCAGGGTGAAACCGGCGCTGGAGATGGTCTCGCCCGCCAGCTGGATTTCCCCCTCATGCACCGGCTCGAACCCGGCGATGGCGCGCAGGGTGGTGGTCTTGCCGCAGCCGGATGAGCCCAACAGGCAGCCGATATCCCCGGCATTGAGGTGCAGGTTGAGGTTCTGCACCACGCGTTGGTCCTGGTAGCCGCAAGCGAGGTTGCGCAGGTTCAGTAGCAAGGGCTGGCTCATGCGTGGTGGTACGCCGGCTCGACGAGGAATTCGAGCAGGGCCTTTTGTGCGTGGAGGCGGTTTTCCGCCTGGTCCCAGGCCACCGAACGCGGGTCGTCCAGCAGGTCGAGGCTGATTTCTTCACCGCGGTGGGCGGGCAGGCAATGCATGAACAGAACATCCTCGGCCGCCAGGTCCAGCAGTGCGCGGTTGACCTGGAAGGGAGCGAACAGTTGCAGGCGCTTGGCGGTCTCCTCTTCCTGGCCCATGGAGGTCCAGACATCGGTGCTCACCAGGTGGGCACCGCGCACGGCTTCGCGAGGATCACGAACGATGGTCACGCGGTCGCCGGCCTGGGCTACGAAATCCGCGTTGGGCTCGTACCCTTCGGGGCAAGCGATGCGCAGTTGGAAGTCGAACTGGATGGCCGCTTCTATATAGCTGTTGCACATGTTGTTGCCGTCGCCGATCCAGGCCACGGTCTTGCCCTGGATCGAGCCGCGATGCTCGAGGAACGTCTGCATGTCAGCCAGCAGTTGGCAGGGGTGCAGGTCATCGGACAGGCCGTTGATCACCGGTACGCGGGAGTTGGCCGCAAACTCGGTCAGGGTGCTGTGGGCAAAGGTGCGGATCATCACGGCATCGAGCATGCGCGACATGACGATGGCGCAGTCGCCGATGGGCTCGCCGCGCCCCAGTTGAGTGTCCCGTGGCGAAAGGAAGATGGCCTGGCCGCCCAGCTGGATCATGCCGGCTTCGAAGGACAGTCGGGTTCGGGTCGACGACTTCTCGAAAATCATGCCAAGCACACGATTTTTCAAGGGCTCGAAGAGTACGCCGCGGTTACGCAGGTCCTTCAGCTCGATGCCTCGACGAATCACACTGACCAGCTCTTCGGGCGTGCAATCCATCAGGGAGAGAAAGTGCCTTGCGCTCATCATTAACTACCTTTTTGCAACGGACCGCAGATTCTCAAAGCCTTGTTTAGTCGAACAACGGGCTGGACCTGCGGCGAAAGCCGCACGGGGCGACGAAATAGGGGAAGGCGCGATCTTATAATTAAATGTCGCGTCTTACCAATAGTAGTGCTACGGCGATTATGGGCATGAGAGGCCAGGACGCGAATGCGCTGGCACTTTTGAGACCAGTTTCCAGACAGCAGCCGGGCATTTGTACACTGCCCCGGCGCGCCTTGGCAATCGAGCGCGGCGCGGGTGATGCCCATGCAGTCGTTTTCTGACCTGGAGGGCGGGGGCTGCGTCCCGGATAATCCGCGGGCTGGCAGCCTGAAACATTTCCTAATGCAAAGTGCTGAGGTTATAAAGGCGAATCAGTGGCAGGGACGGGTGAACGATGGAATCCAGGGAGCAACAACTGATGACGCTCTTGGGGCTCACGGCCCGGGCACTCACCGACATGACAGCTTCGGTGACGGCGTTTTCCTTCGAGCTGCTGCGCAGTGAAGATCCGGTGACCCGAGCGGCCGCGCGCAAGATGATCGACCGGATGATGAGCCTCAGTGCAGGCCTGGACGAGCATTGGCGATTGCTCGCACAACTCTCGGGTGGCTATGGAGAGCGGGAGGCCGTGGATGCAACCACCCACGTCTCAGCGGATGGGCCGCCACGGTTGCCCTCCAACTGAAGGCGCCGATCATGGCCGGGGCTGATGGCCGTGAATTCATGGGACGAACGTCACTGGTGTCCTGTCAGGGGAGCGCCCATAGTTTTTGCTTCCGGCAAGCGAATACGCTGCGCTCTCAAACAATAGAGACTGGCCATGACCAAGACTCTCCATCACCGTGCCTGCCACCTGTGTGAGGCCATCTGTGGCCTGACCCTGGAAATCACTGAAGAAGACGGCAGTGCTCCGCGCATCAGCTCGATCAAGGGCGATCTTCAGGACAGTTTCAGCCGCGGTCATATCTGCCCCAAGGCCGTGGCCTTGCAAGATATCCAGAATGACCCGGACCGCCTGCGCCAGCCGGTGCGCCGGGTTGGCAATGAGTGGCAACCGATCGAATGGGACGAGGCCTTTGCCCTGGTGGCCGAGCGGCTGGCGAGTATTCAGCAGCGTCATGGCAACAACGCGGTGGCGACCTACCAGGGCAATCCCAGCGTGCACAACTATGGGCTGATGACCCACAGCAACTACTTTCTCGGCCAGCTCAAGACGCGCAACCGTTTCTCGGCTACCTCGGTCGACCAATTGCCTCAGCACCTGACCAGCTACCTGATGTATGGCCACGGCTTGCTGTTGCCGATTCCGGATATCGATCACACCGATTTCATGTTGATTCTTGGCGGCAATCCCCTGGCGTCCAACGGCAGCATCATGACCGTTCCGGATGTGGAAAAGCGCCTGAAAGCGATCCAGGCCCGTGGCGGCAAGGTAGTGGTGGTCGATCCGCGGCGCAGCGAAACCGCGGCCATGGCCGACCAGCATCTGTTTGTCCGCCCGGAGGGCGATGTCGCGCTGCTGTTTGGCCTGCTCAACAGCATCTTCGAAGAGGGGCCGACCCGCGACAGTCACTTGCAGGTGGACGGGCTGGCCGAGGTGCGCCAGGCCATATCCCGGTTCACGGCGGAGGCCATGAGCCCCCTGTGCGCCATTGCGGCGCCACAGATCCGCCAACTGGCCAGGGATTTCGCCTCGGCCGACAGAGCGGTCTGCTACGGGCGCATGGGCGTCTCGACCCAGGCCTTCGGCACGCTGTGCCATTGGTTGCTGCAATTGCTCAACCTGGTCACCGGTAACCTCGACCGCGTGGGTGGCGCCTTGTGTACCAGCCCCGCGGTGGATCTGGTAGCGGCGACTTCGGGCGGCCACTTCAATGCCTGGCAGAGCCGGGTTTCCGGGCTTCCGGAATACGGCGGCGAGTTGCCGGTGTCGGCCCTGGCAGAAGAGATGCTCACCGAAGGGGAGGGGCAGGTACGGGCGCTGATCACGGTGGCGGGCAACCCGGTGCTGTCCACGCCCAATGGCCGGCAGCTGGAGCAGGCGCTGGATGGCTTGGAGTTCATGCTCAGCATCGACCTGTACATCAACGAAACCACCCGCTATGCCGACTTGATCCTGCCGTCCACCTCGGCCCTGGAAAATGATCACTACGACACCACGTTCAATCTGTTCGCGGTGCGCAACGTCAGCCGTTTCAACCGGGCGATCCTGCCCAAGCCCGAAGGTGCACTGCACGACTGGGAGATCTTCGTTGGCCTGGCCAAGGCCTTTGCCGAGCGCACCGAAAGCTCGCTCAAGCCGACTATCGCTCCGGCGCAAATGATTGATATGGGGCTGCGTGCCGGGCCTTATGGCGACGCCTCGCCGTTCAAGCTGTCATTGGCGACGCTGGCCGAGCATCCCCATGGCATCGATCTGGGGCCGCTGCAGCCGAATCTGGCCGGGCGCCTGAAAACCGAAAACCGGCGGGTCCAGGCTGCACCGCCGGCGATCATGGCCGACCTGGAGCGCTTTGCTGCCCTGAAGGCGCCGCAGGAGGGGGAACTGTTGTTGATCGGCCGCAGGCATGTGCGCAGTAACAACTCCTGGATGCACAACTATCACCGCCTGGTGAAGGGCAAGCCTCGTCACCAACTGCTGATGCATCCGCAGGATCTGGCTCACCGGGGTTTGCAGGACGGTCAACGGGTACGCATCAGTTCACGGGTCGGCGCGGTGGAAGTCGAAGTGCTGGCCAGCGCCGAGATGATGCCGGGGGTTGTGAGCCTGCCCCATGGCTGGGGGCATAGGCGTCCGGGCGTGCAGATGAACATAGCCACGGAGCAGCCGGGTTGCAGCGCCAATGACCTGACCGACGAGCGCCAGCTCGATGTGCTGTCGGGAAATGCGGCGTTGAACGGGGTGCCGGTCAGGGTGCAGGCGGCCTGAGATGTCTGTCGGAGAGGCCGAGCAGGGTGCTCAGGATTCCGTTACAATGCGCCACCGTGCCGACAACAGAGTCGGAAAGTTCAGCCGAGGTGTTCCATGGATATCATCGAAACTATTAAAGAGCAGATTGCCAACAACACCATTCTGCTTTACATGAAAGGCTCGCCGAATGCCCCGCAGTGCGGCTTCTCTGCCAAAGCCGCTCAGGCCGTAATGGGCTGTGGTGAGAAGTTCGCTTACGTGGACATCCTGCAGAACCCGGAAATTCGCGCCAACCTGCCCAAGTACGCCAATTGGCCAACCTTCCCACAACTGTGGGTGGCCGGTGAGCTGGTCGGCGGCAGCGACATCATGGCTGAAATGTTCGCCAACGGTGAATTGCAGAGCCTGATCAAGGCCGCTGCCGAAAAAGCCGCTGCCAAGACCGAAGCGTAAAAGCGCGCCTGCTCGCGAGGGTTTCCGGGAATCGACATGCTACTCGTGTGATTCTCGGAAACTTGCGGCAAGCACTCTGCTTCGGTTTGTTACGCGAACATATCCGCGTAATAAAAAAAGCCCCGCTCTCATAAGAGAAGCGGGGCTTTTTTATTCTTCGGGTATTACGAGTTGAGTTACTCGTCACCCATTTGCGATTGCAGATAGTTCTCGATACCCACTTTATCGATCAGGCCCAATTGGGTTTCCAGCCAGTCGATATGCTCTTCTTCGGATTCCAGAATATCTTCCAGCAGTTCACGGCTGCCGAAGTCACCAACCGATTCGCAATGGGCGATCGCGGCCTTGAGGTCGGCATGGCCGGTGCGCTCGATACGCAGGTCGCATTCGAGCATTTCCTTGGTGTGCTCACCGATATGCAGCTTGCCCAGGTCCTGGACGTTGGGCAGGCCTTCGAGGAAGAGGATGCGCTTGATCAGCTTGTCCGCATGCTTCATCTCGTCGATGGACTCGTGGTACTCGTGCTTGCCCAGCTTGTTCAGGCCCCAATCTTCATACATGCGCGCATGCAGGAAGTACTGATTGATCGCGACCAGTTCATTGGCAAGGATTTTATTGAGATGCTGGATGACTGTAATGTCGCCTTTCATGATGGGGTCCTGCCCTGTATTTAGTGGAACATGGGCAGAGTCTGAGCTGCATGAACATTACTGTCAAACCTAAGTTATTGAATAATATATGAAAATTAATCGGAATAAGAATGTTTGTGTTCCGCGTTTTGTCTCTAAGCGATTGAATTACAGGCATAAAAAAACCGGACGCCAGGTCCGGTTGTTTGTAACGCCGCTAATTATTGATTAAATCAGGCGACATTAAATTCCACAGGGTAGGGGATTGCCGCTTGGCTGCTCTGCAATTCGGTCAGGGTTTCGCGAACCACTTGCTTGGCCAGGCAGGCACATTTGCCGCACTGGCTGGCAACGCCGGTGGCCTGGCGTACTTCGCGGTAGCTGCAGCAACCTTCGTAGATCGCTTCGCGAATTTGTCCGTCGGTGACACCGGTGCAGAGGCAGACATACATAAGATGAGAACCGTCGCTGGTTAGGGCTCAATTGCGATGGATCTTAATGTTAACGAGAATGATTGTCAAAGTGGTTTCGACGCCCTTTGTTGCTGATTCTTGCTTGAGTGACGAACGGCTTTTCTTGGCATTAATGACAGATCATTAGCATTTTTCGCGTTGGAGGCCGGCCAGAGGAAAAACCACTAAGGACAGCTTAAAAACGCCGTGTATGATGGTCGGTCCTTGCGAAGAGGGCGCACGTCACGGGGCTGTCGCATCAGCATGGCAGGCTCGGGGCCAACCCTTCTTCTTCATTACTACGTCCACACCAGGAGATATCCAATGAGCGTACTCGTAGGCAAACAAGCCCCTGACTTCACCGTTCCGGCCGTTCTCGGCAATGGCGAAATCGTCGACAGCTTCACCCTGTCCTCGGCCATCAAAGGCAAATACGGCCTGGTGTTCTTCTACCCACTGGACTTCACCTTCGTGTGCCCGTCCGAGCTGATCGCTCTGGACCACCGCATGGCCGACTTCAAGGCACGCAACGTTGAAGTGATCGCTGTGTCCATCGACTCGCACTTCACTCACAACGCCTGGCGTAACACCCCGATCAATGCCGGCGGCATCGGTCAGGTTCAATACATCATGGCTGCTGACATGAAGCACGAAATCGCCAAGGCCTACGACGTTGAGTCCGAAGGCGGCGTGGCTTTCCGTGGCGCGTTCCTGATCGACGACAAAGGCGTTGTCCGCTCGCAGATCGTCAACGACCTGCCACTGGGCCGCAACATGGAAGAGCTGATCCGTCTGGTCGACGCTCTGCAGTTCCACGAAGAGCACGGCGAAGTCTGCCCTGCCAACTGGAAGAAAGGCGACAAGGGCATGACCGCTTCGCCAGAAGGCGTTGCTGCTTACCTGAGCGAGAACGCCGGCAAGCTGTAAGGCTTGGCGTCACGCATAAAAAAACCGGCCTTAGGGCCGGTTTTTTTATGGGGCAAAGAAAAGCGACTATTCAGTCGTCGAAATCCTGCCAGCCGCCCATCTGTTTCCAGCGGTTGACGATGCCGCAGAACAGCTCGGCGGTCTTCTCGGTGTCGTAGCGAGCCGAGTGGGCCTCGCGACCGTCGAAGTCGATGTCTGCGCTCTGACAGGCCTTGGCCAGCACGGTCTGGCCGTATGCCAGGCCAGCCAGAGTGGCGGTATCGAAGCTGGAGAACGGGTGGAACGGATTGCGCTTCATGTCCAGGCGCGCCACGGCGGCATTCAGGAAGCCCAGGTCGAAGCTGCTGTTGTGGCCTACCAGGATGGCGCGCTTGCAGCCATTGGCCTTCAGCGCCTTACGCACCCCGCGGAAAATATCGGTGAGGGCGGTTTCTTCGCTCACAGCCATGCGCAGGGGATGGTCAAGCTTGATCCCGGTGAATTCCAGGGCTGCAGCTTCGATGTTCGCGCCTTCGAAAGGCTCGACCCGGAAGAAGTAGGTGTGTTCGGGGAACACGAAGCCTTTTTCGTCCATGCCGATGGTGGTTGCGGCAATTTCCAGCAGGGCGTCGGTGGCCGAGTTGAAGCCACCGGTTTCAACATCGACGACTACCGGCAGGTAACCGCGAAAGCGTGCCGCCATCGGATGGCGAGGACCGCCGCTGCTACCTTCTTGTTCGTCGTCGAAATGGTCGTCACTCACGAGTGATCCTCCAGCAGGCGCCAGCGCAGTTTTTCACCGGCGCGCAGCGGAATGACAGTCAGCTCGCCAAACGGCAGGCTGGCAGGAGCGGTCCATTCTTCACGGACCAGGGTGATGCTGTCGGTGTTGGCCGGCAGGCCGTAGAAGCGCGGGCCGTTGAGGCTGGCGAAAGCTTCCAGCTGATCCAGGGCATTGCGTTGTTCGAACGCTTCGGCGTACAGCTCGATGGCGGCGTAGGCGCTGTAGCAGCCGGCGCAACCGCAAGCGGCTTCCTTGGCGTGCTGGGCGTGAGGTGCCGAGTCGGTGCCGAGGAAGAACTTCGCGTTGCCGCTGGTGGCCGCATCCAGCAGGGCTTCCTGGTGGGTGTTGCGCTTGAGGATCGGCAGGCAATAGAAGTGCGGACGAATACCGCCCACCAGCATGTGGTTGCGGTTGTACAGCAGGTGATGCGCAGTGATGGTGGCGCCGACGTTAGCCGAAGCCTCCTTGACGAACTGCACGGCTTCAGCGGTGGTGATGTGTTCGAACACCACTTTCAGGCTGGGGAAGCGTTCAACCACACGCCGCATGTGCTCGTCGATGAAGATCTTCTCGCGGTCGAAGACGTCGACGTCGCCGCGGGTTACCTCGCCGTGGATCAACAGCGGCAGGCCGACTTCGGCCATGGCTTCAAGCACCGGGAAAATCTTGTCGATGCTGGTCACGCCCGAATCCGAGTTGGTGGTCGCGCCGGCCGGGTACAGCTTGGCGGCGTGGACGAAACCGCAGGCCTTGGCCGCGCGGATTTCCTCCGGCTGGGTACGGTCGGTCAGGTAGAGCACCATCAGTGGCTCGAAGCGGCTGCCGGCCGGGCGCGCAGCTAGAATGCGCTGGCGATAGGCGTCGGCTTCCGCGGCGTTGCGCACCGGAGGTACCAGGTTGGGCATGATGATGGCGCGGCCAAAGGTGCGCGCGACATCTGCGACTGTATTGGGCAACACGGCCCCATCGCGAAGATGAATATGCCAGTCGTCGGGACGCAGCAGGGTCAGGCGGTCGGACATTGGAGGTTCCAGGCGGGTAAAACTCGGGGGAATGCTACCGGAAAAGACTCTTCCAGGCACTCGCTATCAAGTTTTGCGACGAGCAACCGATATCCCGAAGGTATGGCGTATTAACGCCTGTCGATTTTTCTGTTGTACACGTCAGTGGAGCCTCCCGTGCGCCAGCGTTATCTAGCCTTGCTCAGTGTGTTTGCCAGCCTGCCTGCGATGGCTCTCACTTTCCAGACTCGCCTGGAGAGCATTGAGTGGACGGTCGAAGGTGACAAGTTCGAGTGCCGCCTGATCCAACCGGTTACCGATTTCGGTTCCGGCGAATTCGTTCGTCGCGCCGGCGAGCAGGCGATTTTCCGCCTCAAGAGTTTCAACCCCATGCAGGCCGGTGGTTCCGCGACCCTGCTTGCGGCCGCCGCCCCCTGGCAGCCGGGGCGTGGCGACATCAACCTCGGGGCGGTCAAGGCCGGTACCGATGGGGTGCTGTTCAACAGCAACCAGATGCAGGCCGGACGTCTGATCGTCGGTTTGCTGGAGGGGCGCAGCCCGGTGGTCCGGCACTTCTCCCGCGAAGGCGGAGTGTCCGAGGTACGCCTGTTGCCGGTGAAGTTCAGCAAGGCCTACGGCGACTATCAAAGCTGCATGGCCAAGCTGTTGCCGATGAACTATGAACAGGTCAAGCAGGCTGAGATCGGTTTCCCCGGGGGGGGCATCGACCTGGACGCCCGGGCCAAGGCCAAGCTGCAAGTGATGGTGGACTTCATCAAGGCCGACCCCACGGTCAATCATGTCGAATTGGACGGGCACTCTGATAACAGTGGCAACCGCCTGACCAACCGTGACCTGTCGCGCCGTCGTGCGCTGGCGGTCATGGAGTTCTTCAAGGCCAATGGCCTGGCGGAAAACCAGATCGTGGTGCGCTTCCATGGCGAGCGCTATCCCCTGGCCCCCAACACCAATGCGGCCAACCGGGCGAAGAACCGGCGGGTCAATGTGCATCTGGAGCGGGTCGCTCCTGCCGAAAAGCCGGCCCCAGCGCCTCAGGCGGCTTCCGGATCCAGCGCAGCGGCGACTTCCTGATACGGCTGTCGTCGTCGCTCGCTCGACATAATCTGTCGCTTGGTCGTCATAAGCTGTCGCGCCTCTGTAAATTATCCGCGTGGATCGGTAGACTTGGCGGCTTTCCGTACAACCCCGTGGAGTGATGGCATGGCGGACGTTAACAAGGTCGTTCTGGCGTATTCGGGCGGCCTGGACACTTCGGTGATCCTCAAGTGGCTGCAGGATACTTACAACTGTGAAGTAGTGACTTTCACTGCTGACCTGGGCCAAGGCGAAGAGGTCGAGCCGGCCCGCGCCAAGGCGCAAGCCATGGGCGTCAAAGAGATCTACATCGACGATCTGCGCGAAGAGTTCGTGCGTGATTTCGTCTTCCCGATGTTCCGCGCCAACACCGTCTACGAAGGCGAGTACCTGCTGGGTACTTCCATCGCTCGTCCGTTGATCGCCAAGCGCCTGATCGAAATCGCCAACGAAACCGGCGCCGACGCCATTTCCCATGGCGCCACCGGCAAGGGCAACGATCAGGTGCGTTTCGAACTGGGCGCCTACGCCCTCAAGCCGGGTGTGAAGGTGATTGCCCCTTGGCGCGAGTGGGACCTGCTGTCCCGCGAGAAGCTGATGGACTACGCCGAGAAGCACGGGATCCCGATCGAGCGTCACGGCAAGAAGAAATCCCCGTACTCGATGGATGCCAACCTGCTGCACATCTCCTATGAAGGTGGCGTGCTGGAAGACACCTGGACCGAGCACGAAGAAGACATGTGGCGCTGGACTGTCTCCCCGGAGAAGGCCCCAGATACCCCGCAATACCTGGAACTGACCTACCGCAACGGCGATATCGTGGCACTGGACGGCGTCGAGATGACCCCTGCCACCGTGCTGGCGACCCTGAACCGCATTGGTGGCGAACACGGTATCGGTCGTCTGGACATCGTCGAGAACCGTTACGTGGGCATGAAGTCCCGCGGCTGCTACGAGACACCTGGCGGCACCATCATGCTGCGTGCTCACCGCGCCATCGAGTCCATCACCCTGGACCGCGAAGTGGCTCACCTCAAAGACGAGCTGATGCCCAAGTACGCCAGCCTGATCTACACCGGCTACTGGTGGAGCCCTGAGCGTCTGATGCTGCAACAGATGATCGACGCCTCCCAGGCCCACGTGAATGGTGTGGTACGCCTGAAGCTGTACAAGGGCAACGTGATCGTGACCGGTCGCAAGTCTGACGAGTCGCTGTTCGACGCCAACATCGCTACCTTCGAAGAGGACGGCGGTGCCTACAACCAGGCGGACGCAGCTGGCTTCATCAAGCTCAACGCCCTGCGCATGCGCATTGCCGCGAACAAGGGTCGGACCCTGGTCTGATGCTTTGAGTGGTTGAAGAAAGCTCCGCGATAAGCGGGGCTTTTTTTTGCCCTGGATAATTGCAGTGAGCGTCGGGGCCTAATTCAGAACAGCAAATGTCTGTTGGGCAAGGTAAGCCACTTCTTGATGGGCGAAGTACCAAGTACCGCTACTGAGAGTGCTTGTAGGTTGGAGTTTTATTAGTACGAAAAGTAGCTGATTTGACGATTGATCCTAGGCGGTTTGGATATTGAACCACTTTTATCTAGGTCGTTTTGTAAGGCAATTCGGTATTGTTTGTAAGGATCGTCCTCGTAAGGTCGTAGCCCTCTGTAGCACGGTGTCAGAGTCAATTCTCTGGGGTATTGTGCGGGCTCTAAAAAAACTCTCAGGACTGAGATGGACCTATGAAAAGAGTATTGATCGTGGATGATCACCCTGTTGTCCGTTTGGCTGTGCGCATGTTGATGGAGCGCCATGGCCTTGAAGTAGTAGCGGAAGCAGATAACGGCACGGATGCATTGAAGTTGGCTCTTGAATATGTTCCAGACATCTTGATTCTGGATATTGGAATTCCGCAACTTGATGGGCTCGAAGTTATAAACCGGCTGATGTCCAGGGGTATGTCGATCAAGATTCTGGTATTGACCCTGCAAGTTCCTGGGCCTTTCTCCATGCGCTGCATGCAGGCCGGTGCTGCCGGTTATGTGTGCAAGCAGCAGGACATCACCGAGCTGTTGAGTGCCGTGCGTGCGGTGCTTGCGGGATACAGCTACTTCCCCAACGAGGCCTTGCACACCTTTCGCTCAAGCCAGGGCATCAGCAGTGAGCAGCAGATGATCGAGCTGCTTTCAGGGCGCGAATTGATCGTATTGAAACAACTCACCAACGGCATGAGTAACAAGGAAATTGCCGAGGGGTTGTGCTTGAGCAACAAGACCATCAGTACCTACAAGCGCCGGCTGCTGGCCAAGCTCAATGCTCGTTCACTGGTTGATCTGATCGAGTTCGCTCAACGGCATCGGTTGATATGAGCCTTTAGAGCACGTGCGCATTGAGACGGTGTTGCTGGATGGGCTCGCTTGAGTGCCGACGCAGCCGGTCAGTGGGGGAGGCTGACCGGCCAGATTTGCGGCTGGGCACAGGTACAAAAAAACCTCCATGGGGAGGTTCTTTTGTGACTAGAGGTCAAAGTCGTAATCGGCCAACTGTTTTTGCAGGCGCCGTTCCTCGAGGAGATTGTCGATGGTCCGGCGCTTGCTCAGATTGGTTTTCGCCACTTCGACCACCGGTTCTGCGTCATCTGTTTCAGCTGCGACGAAATCGTCTTCTACGTCCAGTTGTTCTTTGCCAGTACTCATAAGGTCGACTCCAGGCTAGGACTGCCATTGGCGCTCCTTATATCGATATTCTCCTGGCGGGTAAAAAAGATTTTTTCAATCGATCTATCGGCAAAATCAATGCTTGCTCAATCGTCGGAAGTCTTTTGCTTGTATTCGCACAGGTCTTCGATTCGACAGCTGCCACAGCGTGGCTTGCGTGCCAGGCAAACGTAGCGGCCGTGGAGGATCAGCCAGTGATGGGAGTCCAGCAGAAACTCCTTGGGCACGAACTTCATGAGTTTCTTTTCGACCTCGACCACGTTCTTTCCCGGGGCCAGCCCGGTTCGGTTGCTGACCCGGAAGATATGGGTGTCCACCGCCATGGTCAGTTGCCGGAAAGCGGTGTTGAGGACCACGTTGGCGGTCTTGCGGCCCACCCCGGGCAGAGCCTCCAGCTCTTCCCGGGTCTGTGGCACTTCGCTGTTATGGCGTTCCACCAGCAGGCGACAGGTCTCGATGACGTTCTTGGCCTTGCTGTTGTACAGGCCGATGGTCTTGATGTATTCGGACAGGCCTTCGACGCCCAGGGCGTAGATTGCCGCTGGGGTGCTGGCTACGGGGAAGAGCCTGGCAGTCGCCTTGTTGACCCCGACGTCGGTCGATTGCGCCGAGAGAATCACCGCGATCAGCAGCTCGAACGGCGAGGAATAGGCCAGCTCGGTTTTCGGTTCGGGGTTGTCTTCGTGTAGCCGGCGAAAGATTTCCAGGCGTTTGGCGGCATTCATGGGTGATTCATTTCCTCGAAGGCGGTCGGTTTAAGGTCCAGGAGCCAGCCCAGGCTCGTTTTGCGGCCAGCAGCGCACCCAGCAGGATAAAACCGCCGGGGGCGAGGGTCAGCAGGCGTAGCCCCCCATGTGGCAGCACGACCCAGCCGCTGCCTGCATCCGGCTGGCCGACAAGCCACCCCAGATGGCTGCCCAGCGTACCAGCGCCCAGCAGCTCGCGCAGGGCACCCAGGCCGATCAGGGCCACACAGAAAGCGCCGGCCAGGCGCAGTCGGTTGCGGTGCTGGAAGAAGCCCGCCTGTTCCAGTACCACGCATTGCAGGGGCAGCAGGCCCAGGTACAGGCTCAATTGCTGGTGCAGCTCATAACTCCAGGCCTGCAGCGCCAGCCACAGGCAACTGCCGAGGCTGGCGCTGAGCAGCAGGCTGGCCAGCCAGTGGTGGCGGGCCTCGATGGGCGGACGCAGCAAGCGCATGCCGGCGCCGTAGAGGCCGATCAGCAATACCCAGGCCAGGGCCAGGCCGATTGCCTTGACCCAGGAGTCCGTAGCCCCGATCAGGGGTGGCAGCATCAGCAGCCCCGGCAATGACAGCGGCTTATTCATGAGGCGTTCCAGGGAGCAGTTGTCCGCGGTGTTCGTCGAAGTAGCGCAAGGCATCATGCAAGGCACTGATCACCGCACGGGAAGTGATGGTGGCGCCGGCAATCTGATCGAACTGCCCGTTGTCCTTTTTCAAGGCCCAGGCGCTGTCGCCCGGATCATTGCGGGATTTTCCTGAAAACCCCTGGAGCCAGGCATTGGGCCAGCTGGCGATACGTGCTCCCAGCCCCGGAGTCTCATCCTGCCGGAGGGTCTTGCTGCCCAACAGGCGCCCCTGGCTGTCGATAGCGATCAGCAACTCGATGGGGCCGGCGTAGCCTGTGACCTGGCTGCGCAGCAGCACGGCGCTGGGCCGGCCATTGCGGGTGGCCAGGTAGCCATCGAGCAGGCGACTGTTGCTCAGTTGCCCATCGGCCAAGGGCAATGGCTGGTCCAGGGGCTGGTTGTCATAGCTGCCGGCGGGCAGCACATCCAACAGCTTGCGTGCCTGCAAGGCCCGTTGTTCGGCTTCTATGCGTGGAGTGGCGGCATATTGCAGCCACAGGGTGGCACCGATGCCCAGGGAGCCGAGCAGCATCAGCAGCAACAGGCTGCGAGCCCCTTTCATGAGGGGCGCTCCAGCGGTTTTTCGGAGCTCAGGCGCTCCAGGGCCGGTACCGCCAGGTTCATCAGCAGCACGGCGAATGCGAGCCCGTCGGGGTAGCCACCCCAGGTGCGGATCAGGTAGGTGAGCAGGCCAACGCCAACGCCAAACAGCAGTCGGGCCTTGGCGGCCTTGGGGCCGGATACCGGCTCGGTGACGATAAAGAACGCGCCGAGCATGCTGGCGCCGCTGAGCAGGTGGAACAGCGGCGAACCGTGGGAGTCGGAGCCGCTGCCGTTCCAGCACAGCAGGCTGATCAGCAGCAGGCTGCCAAGCATGCCCACGGGCGCTTGCCAGCCGATGACCCGCTGTTGCAGCAGAAACAGGCCGCCAGCCAGAAATCCAAGGTTGACCCACTCGGCACCACGGCCGCCGAAGTGACCGAAGGCGGGGTTGCCGGCAAAGAGTTCATCGACGGTCAGGCTCTTGTTGATCCGCAGGCTGTCCAGCGCCGTGGCCTGGGCCCAGGCGTCCGGGGGCGGGTTGCCTCCCAGGCCGAATACCTGCTGCAGCCCGCCGAGCAGGTCCAGGGCATGGGGCGCGGGCCAGTGAGTCATGGATTGCGGGAAGCACAGCAGGGCCAGTGCATAACCCAACATCGCCGGGTTGAAGGGGTTCTGGCCGACACCGCCGTACACCTGCTTGCCCAAGAGCACGGCGCTGGCAGCAGCGCTCAGCGGCAGCCACCAGGGGCAATAGGGTGGCAGGGCCAGGGCCAGCAAGGTGGCACTGACCAGCGCACTGCCATCGCTGAGGGCAGGTTGCAGGGGACGCCGCCGCAGGAACAGCACCAAGGCTTCCATGGCCAGGGCCCCACTGGCTGCCAGCAGTAGATTCAGCAGTGGCCCCCAGGCATACAACCACAGCAGTACCAGCAGCCCCGGCAGCGTGGCCAGCAGCACGCGCTGCATGGCCTGGCGCAGGCGCGGGTCGACTGTTTCAGGGCACGTCATGGGCGTTTACCTGGCGCTCGGCTTCGCTCAGGCGGGCTTGGGCCTGGGCCAGTTGTTCGCTGCTGGTATCGGTCTGGCGTTGCAGTTTGCTCAGTTCGGCTCGGGCGTAGGCCAGTTCGGTCTTCAGTTGTCGCAGTTGTGGGGCGATCGGGCGTTTCTCGATCCGCTCCAGTACTGGTGCCGGTTTGCCACTGGCGTCTTCTGCGGCGTGCAGCGCCTGTTCGGCCGCCGCCAGGGCCGCGGCCAGGGTTTGCAGTTCGGCTTCGGGGGCTGCTGCGGCCTGGGCCTTTTTCAGTTCGGCGCGGCGCATCGCCAACTGGATCTTGGCTCGCTTTAGGTCGGCATCCCGGGCCACCGGCGCGGTCGGTGTAAGCGCCTGGGTTTCCAGTTGGGCCAGTGCCTGCTCGGCCACTTCGAACTGGCGCTGCAGGACGATCAACTGCGATTGCTGCTCGAAGGTCGGCGGATGACCGAAGGCCTTGAGGGATTTGTGCAATTGCGCGCGACTCATGGCCAGCTCGATCTTGGCCTTTTTCAAGGCGGCATCGGCCGCCGCGGCTTTCTGTGCGCGGACCCGCTCGATAGCCGACTGAACCGGATCCTGGCTGGCGTCGCTGGCCTGGGTGGCGCGCTGGGCCCTGGCCTGACGTTCGGCCAGGCGCCGGGCCTCTTCGCGCTGCAAGCGATCATTGCGCTGCTCGAAGCGGCGCCGGGCGTGATCGCGTTTGGCGGCGCGAGCCTGCAACTGCTCGGGGCTGCTGGCCAGGCCGCCGACAATGGGCAGCACTCGGGCCATGGGCAACGGCAGCATGTCGATGCAATCCACCGGGCAGGGCGCCACACAGAGGTCGCAGCCGGTGCATTCGTCGATCAATACGCTGTGCATGAGCTTCGCCGCGCCGACGATGGCGTCTACCGGGCAGGCCTGGATGCACTTGGTGCAGCCGATGCATTCGGCTTCGCGGATTTGGGCGATCTGCGCCGGGGCTTCGCCACGGCTGTGGTCCAGTTCTACCACCGGCAGCTGGAGCAGTTGTGCCAGGCCGGCGATGGTTTCCTGGCCCCCTGGCGGACACTTGTTGATGGCCTCGCCACTGGCGATGCCCTGGGCGTAGGGTTTGCATCCGGCGTGGCCGCACTTGCCGCATTGGGTCTGGGGCAGAAGGGCGTCGATGCGTTGAATCAGACTCATGTCTTGAGCAGTCCGTTGAAGCCGAAAAACGCCACTGCCAGCAGGCCGGCGCTGATCAGGTCGATCGGCAGGCCTTGCCAGGGCAGGGGAATATCGTTGGTGGAAATACGCTGGCGCAGGTCATTGAACAGGCTCAGTACCAACCAGAAGCCCAGCCCGGCACCCAGGCTCATGGCGCCGAGGGTCGCCAGCCCAAGGTTTTCCCCGCTGGCGATCAACAGCAGGCCGAGCATCCCGGCATTGGCCAGCAACAAGGGCCAGAGGCCATCGAATGGCAAACCGGGCAGGGCCCGGGGCAGCCAGTGTAGCGCCGGCCTGATCAGCAGCACACTCAGGGACAGCCAGGCAAACAGCTGCAAGGACTGCAGCCCCCAGGGCACCAGCACGCCACGATAGAGGACATGGCCGAGTACGCAACTGACCAGCATCAAGACCGTCGTTGCCAGGCCCAGCGCATGGATCCGAAGCCGAGCGCTATCGGCTGGGGCCTGCAGCAGCGGGTCGACACCCAGCGGCCACTGCAACACGAAGTTGTTGATCAGGGCAGTGCTGACAAGGGCGAGGAGGAAGTCGGTCATGGTCGGGGCCGGTACGGGCAGGCTGTCCTTCAAGAGTAGGCAAACTCCAGCGTCGGCGCAGGGCCCGCCAGATATGCAAATCCCCCCGCTGCGCCGGGCGCAACGGGGGGATGGGGTCCAGCCTGCAGCCTTACTTGATCCGCTGGCCGGGCTTGGCGCCGCTGTCCGGGCTCAGCAGGTAGATTTCTTCACCGCCAGGGCCGGCAGCCATCACCATGCCTTCGGAGATGCCGAACTTCATTTTCCGTGGCTTGAGGTTGGCGATCATCATGGTCAGGCGGCCATCGAGCTTGGACGGATCAGGGTAGGCGCTCTTGATGCCGGAGAACACGTTGCGCTGTTCGTCGCCGATATCCAGGGTCAGGCGCAGCAGCTTGTCGGCACCCTCCACGGCTTCGGCCTTGACGATCAGGGCGACACGCAGGTCGATGGCGGCAAAGGCATCGAAGTCGATTTCCGCGGACAGCGGGTCCTTCACCAGTTCACCGTTGCCTTTAGGGCCACCGGTGTCGGTCTGGCTGGCGGCCAGGTCTTCCTTGGAGGCATCGGTCATGGCTTGCACTTTTACCGGGTCGATCCGCGTCATCAGCGGCTTGAATTCGTTGAGCTGATGGTTGGCCAGCAGTTGCTGGTGGTCGTTCCAGGTCAGCGGGGCCACGTTGAGGAAGGCCTCGGCATCGGCAGCCAGCAGTGGCAGCACCGGTTTGAGGAAGATCACCAACCGGCGGAACAGGTTGATGCCAGTGGCGCAGATGGCCTGGACTTCATCCTGCTTGCCTTCCTGCTTGTTCAGCGACCATGGAGCCTTGTCGGCGATCCAGGCGTTGGCGCGGTCGGCCAGGCCCATGATCTCGCGCATGGCCCGGGCGAAGTCACGGGCTTCATAGGCGTCGGCGATGCTTGGCGCCGCGGCCAGGAAAGCCTCGGTCAGCTCGGGGGCGGCATTGCTGTCCACCATCACCCCGGCATTGCCCTTGTGGATGAAGCCGGCGCAACGGCTGGCGATGTTCACCACCTTGCCCACCAGGTCGGAGTTGACCTTCTGCACGAAGTCTTCGAGGTTCAGGTCCAGGTCGTCGACACCACGGCCCAGCTTGGACGCGTAGTAGTAGCGCAGGTATTCCGGCGACAGGTGCTCCAGGTAGGTGCGGGCCTTGATGAAGGTGCCACGGGACTTGGACATCTTCTGGCCATTGACCGTCAGGTAGCCGTGGACGTTGATGCCGGTCGGCTTGCGATAGCCGGCGCCTTCGAGCATGGCGGGCCAGAACAGGGCGTGGAAGTTGACGATGTCCTTGCCGATGAAGTGATACAGCTCGGCGGTGGAGTCCTTGCCCCAGAAGGCGTCGAAATCCAGTTCCGGACGACGGCTGCAGAGGTTCTTGAAGCTGGCCATGTAGCCGATCGGCGCGTCCAGCCACACATAGAAGTACTTGCCCGGCTCATCCGGGATCTCGAAGCCGAAGTACGGTGCATCGCGGGAGATGTCCCACTGCTGCAGGCCGGCGTCCAGCCACTCGGCGATCTTGTTGGCCACGGCGTCCTGCAGGGTGCCGCTGCGGGTCCAGCTCTGCAGCATCTGCTGGAAGTCCGGCAGCTTGAAGAAGAAGTGCTGGGAGTCCTTGAGCACCGGAGTGGCGCCGGAGATCGCCGACTTAGGATCCTTCAGGTCGGTCGGGGCATAGGTGGCACCGCATTTTTCGCAGTTGTCGCCGTACTGGTCCTCGGTGCCGCATTTCGGGCAGGTGCCCTTGATGAAGCGGTCGGCCAGGAACATTTTCTTTTCCGGGTCGAAATACTGGGTGATGGAGCGCGTGGCGATGTGCCCGGCGTCCCGCAGCTTGAGGTAGATCTGGCTCGACAGCTCACGGTTTTCTTCAGCGTGAGTGGAGTGGAAGTTGTCGAAATCCACCAGGAACTCGGCAAAGTCGGCGCAGTGTTCAGCCTGCACGTTGGCGATCAACTGCTCCGGGGTGATGCCTTCCTTCTCCGCGCGCAACATGATGGCCGAGCCGTGTGCGTCGTCCGCGCAGACATAGATGCATTGGTTGCCGCGTAGCTTCTGGAAGCGCACCCACATGTCGGTCTGGATGTACTCAAGCATGTGGCCAAGGTGGATGGAACCATTGGCATAGGGCAGGGCGCTGGTGACGAGGATCTTGCGTGGCTCGGACATGGGGCTCGGCTACTTGATGAAACGGAGGTCGGCCACTATAAAGCGCCGGAGCGGAATTTTCACCCTTCCAGGCACATTGTGCGCAGCAAGCTTTCTCGCCACGAAGGAGTCGGCGGCGTAGGATAGCCGGCTGATTTTCCTGTCTTGTTATCGGAGTTGCCCATGAGCGCCGTCAATCGCGCAGCGGTGGAAGCCGTCCTTCGTCAATACACCGACCCTTACCTGAACCAGGACCCGGTCAGCGCCGGCTGCGTGCGGGACATCGAGGTCCAGGGCGACCGGGTCACGGTCCGCATGGAACTGGGTTATGCCGCCGGCCTGTTCAAGAGTGGCTGGGCGCAGATGCTGCAACTGGCCATCGAGGGCCTGGACGGCGTGAGCTCGGCCAAGGTCGAGATCAGCAGCGTCATTGCCGCGCACAAGGCCCAGGCGCAGATCCCGGGCCTGGCCAACGTCAAGAACGTGGTGGCGGTGGCTTCCGGCAAGGGCGGTGTGGGCAAGTCCACCACCGCGGCCAACCTGGCCCTGGCCCTGGCCCGCGAAGGCGCCAAGGTGGGGATTCTCGACGCCGATATCTATGGTCCGAGCCAGGGCATCATGTTCGGCATCGCCGAAGGCACCCGTCCGAAGATCAAGGACCAGAAGTGGTTCGTGCCGATCGAGTCCCACGGCGTGGAGGTCATGTCCATGGCCTTCCTCACCGATGACAACACGCCGATGGTCTGGCGCGGTCCTATGGTCTCCGGGGCCTTGCTGCAACTGGTGACCCAGACCGACTGGGGCAACCTGGACTACCTGGTGATCGACATGCCGCCAGGCACCGGCGACATCCAGCTGACCCTGGCGCAGAAAGTCCCGGTGGCCGGTGCGGTGATCGTCACCACGCCCCAGGACCTGGCTCTGCTGGATGCGCGCAAGGGCGTGGAGATGTTCCGCAAGGTCAATATCCCGGTGCTGGGCGTGGTGGAGAACATGGCGGTGCACATCTGCTCCAACTGTGGCCATGCCGAGCACCTGTTTGGCGAAGGCGGCGGCGAGAAGCTGGCCAGCCAGTACGACGTCGAGCTGCTGGCCTCGCTACCGCTGTCGATGCTGATCCGCGAGCAGGCCGACGGCGGCAAGCCGACGGTGATCGCCGAGCCGGAAAGCCAGATCGCCATGGTCTACCAGGAGTTGGCGCGGCATGTGGGCGCGCGCATCGTCTTGCAAGAAGCGGCCGCCCCGGCGATGCCCAACATCACCATCAGCGACGACTGAAGCCCCAGGCGAGTGAGTCATGTAGGAGCCGGCAAGCCGGCTCCTACCGTTGCGACGGCAGGATCAGACCCGCAGGCCGCCGTCCATTTCCAGGATGCGCCCGGTGTAGTAGTCGTTCTCGAAGATATAGGCCGCCGAGTGGGCGATCTCTTCCGGCTTGCCCATGCGCTTGAGGGGAATACCGGCGGTCATCTTTTCCAGGGCCTCGGGTTTCATGCCCAGGGTCATCTCGGTTTCGATAAAGCCCGGGGCAATGCCCGCCACGCGGATACCGTAACGCGCGAGCTCCTTGGCCCAGGTGACCGTGGCTGCCGCGACCCCGGCCTTGGCCGCGGAATAGTTGGTCTGGCCGATATTGCCGGCGCGGGAGATCGAAGAAATGTTGATGATCGCGCCGTTGTTTCCGAGCTCGATCATCTTCGCCGCCACTTCCCGGGTACAGAGGAAGACCCCGGTCAGGTTGACGTCGATCACCGCCTGCCACTGGGCCAGGCTCATCTTGGTCATCTGGCCGTCCTTGACCTTGACCAGCAGGCCGTCGCGCAGGATCCCGGCGTTGTTGATCAGGCCGTGGATGGCGCCAAAGTCCTCGGCGACCTGGGCCACCATGTGGTTCACCTGCTCTTCATCGGCGACGTTGCACAGGTAGGCACGGGCTTCGACGCCGTGGGTCTTGCACGCCGCGACAGCCTGGTCGAGCTTTTCCTGGTTCAGATCGACCAATGCCAGCCGCGCGCCCCTGGCTGCGAAATACTCAGCCATGGAGCGGCCCAGACCTTGGCAACCGCCGGTGATAATGATTACTTTGTCAGTGAGTTGCATTCGCATGTCCCGCTAGCTGGTCTTGAGGGGAGTCCTTTTCGGGAACCCTCGCTCGGCTGCCGGACCTGGCCTGGCTGCAGATGAGAATTGCCCTGTTGGCGTAGCTGGAACAATGCTCCAGGCGCCCGTCCGTTTTCGACGGATTCTATATAAGGAGTCATAAAGTGAGCGTTGAAGCTGCCAAGAATGCACGAGAACTGCTGCTCAAGGAATATCGCGGGGTGCTGTCCACTCACTCCAAGGCCATGCCGGGATTTCCCTTCGGGTCCGGGGTGCCCTATTGCCTGGACGCCGAGGGCCGGCCGCTGATCCTGATCAGCCGTATCGCCCAGCACACCCACAACCTGCTGAAGGATCCCAAGTGCTCGCTGCTGGTGGGTGAGCGCGATGCCGATGACGTGCAGGCAGTCGGTCGCCTGACCTACCTGGCCGAGGCTGAGAAGCTCGAGGACGAGGCCGCCATCGACGCCGCAGCCGAGCGTTACTACCGTTACTTTCCCGAGTCGCAGAACTACCACAAGGCCCATGACTTCGATTTCTGGGTGCTCAAGCCGGTACGCCACCGCTACATCGGCGGCTTCGGGGCGATCCACTGGGTCGACCAACTGACCCTGGCCAACCCCTTCGCCGGAAAGGCCGAGCTGAGCATGGTGGAACACATGAACAGCGACCATGCCAAGGTCATTGCCCACTATGTCCAGTTGACCGGGTTGCCGGACAACGCGCCGGCGCAGATGGCCGGGATCGATACCGAAGGCATGCACCTGCGCATCGGCCAGGCGTTGTATTGGCTGCCCTTCCAGGCGCCTTGCAATACGCCGACACAAGTACGCGAGGCCCTGGTTTTCCTGGCCCGAGCTGATCAATGGCCGAAAAATCCGCCCCTGGGTGCTTGAATTCACGAATTGGCGACGTCATTTACGGTCTACTGGAAGGCATTCTTCCGCAGAGGAAACCATTTGATGCGCCCTTTTCTGTTGCTCTTTTTACTTTTCCCGGTGCTCGAGCTGTTCGTCTTCGTCAAGGTCAGCGCGGCCATCGGGTTTTTCCCGGCGCTGCTGCTGATCATTCTCGGTTCGATGCTCGGTGTGCTGGTGTTGCGCGTGGCCGGTCTGGCCACGGCACTGCGTGCCCGTGAAAGCCTCAATCGCGGTGAGCTGCCGGCCCAGCAAATGCTCGAGGGCCTGATGCTGGCCCTGGGTGGTGGTTTGCTGATCCTGCCGGGTTTCATCAGCGATGTGTTCGGCCTGCTGATGCTGTTGCCGATCAGCCGTCGCCTGCTGGCCAATAAAATGCGTCAGCGTGCCGAGGAGCAGGCCCTGCGCCAGCGCGCCTTTGCCGACGACATGCGTGCCGCCCGTGGCGGCCCTGCGCCCCAGCAGCCGCTGGGCCGCGAGCCCAACGTGATCGAAGGCGAATTCGAGCACCGCGACTCCTGAGTCAGAAGCTCACGTCTCACGGCACCTTCGGGTGCCGTGTTCGTTTTGGCGCCAGCGATGTAAAAAATTTCATCGGCCAGCCCTTGTAATAACCTTATGCGCCCTTATGTAACGGTCACCGCAAGGTTTCTGGTGCTGACACCAGACAGACTTCCGCGGCTCGCTTGTCGAGCCGCACCCGGCAAAGCCGGATTTGCTAACCCGCCGGTATCGACACCGGCCGTTGAAAACCACAATTAGGAGAGATCGACAATGAAGCTTCGTCCTCTGCATGACCGCGTCGTCATCCGTCGCAGCGAAGAAGAATCGAAAACTGCCGGCGGTATCGTTCTGCCTGGTTCGGCTGCTGAAAAACCTAACCGTGGCGAAATCGTCGCTGTAGGTACCGGCCGTGTGCTGGACAACGGTGAAGTACGTGCGCTGGCCGTGAAAGTGGGTGACAAAGTGGTGTTTGGCCCGTACTCCGGCAGCAACACCGTGAAAGTCGATGGCGAAGATCTGCTGGTAATGGCCGAGAACGAGATTCTCGCTGTTATCGAAGGCTGATTTCCCGCGTATTTTCCCGCTACTACACAGTATTTAAGGAATATCGATCATGGCTGCTAAAGAAGTTAAATTCGGCGATTCCGCCCGCAAGAAAATGCTCACTGGTGTCAACGTTCTGGCTGACGCAGTAAAAGCGACCCTGGGCCCGAAAGGCCGTAACGTGATCATCGAGAAGAGCTTCGGCGCTCCGACCATCACCAAGGACGGCGTTTCCGTTGCCAAAGAAATCGAGCTGAAAGATCGCTTCGAAAACATGGGCGCGCAGCTGGTCAAAGACGTTGCCTCCCGTGCCAACGATGACGCTGGCGACGGCACCACCACCGCTACCGTTCTGGCTCAGTCGATCGTCAACGAAGGCCTGAAAGCCGTCGCTGCCGGCATGAACCCGATGGACCTGAAACGCGGTATCGACAAGGCGACCATCGCCATCGTCAAAGAACTGAAGGGTCTGTCCAAGCCATGCGCTGACTCCAAGGCCATCGCTCAGGTCGGCACCATCTCCGCCAACTCCGACAACTCCATCGGCGACATCATTGCCGAAGCGATGGAAAAAGTCGGTAAAGAAGGCGTGATCACCGTTGAAGAAGGCTCGGGCCTGGAAAACGAACTGTCTGTCGTAGAAGGCATGCAATTCGACCGCGGCTACCTGTCCCCTTACTTCATCAACAAGCCGGACACCATGGTCGCCGAACTCGACGGCCCGCTGATCCTGCTGGTGGACAAGAAGATCTCCAACATCCGCGAAATGCTGCCAGTGCTGGAAGCCGTTGCCAAAGCCGGCCGCCCACTGCTGATCGTGGCTGAAGACGTTGAAGGCGAAGCCCTGGCGACTCTGGTTGTGAACAACATGCGTGGCATCGTCAAAGTCGCTGCCGTCAAGGCACCTGGCTTCGGCGACCGTCGCAAGGCCATGCTGCAGGACATCGCCGTTCTGACCGGCGGTACCGTCATCTCCGAAGAGATCGGCCTGAGCCTGGAAAGCACCACCCTGGAGCACCTGGGTAACGCCAAGCGCGTGATCCTGTCCAAAGAAAACACCACCATCATCGACGGTGCTGGCGTTGAAGCGGACATCCAGGCTCGCGTGACTCAGATCCGTCAACAAGTCGCCGACACTTCGTCCGACTACGACCGTGAAAAACTGCAAGAGCGTCTGGCCAAGCTGTCCGGCGGCGTTGCAGTGATCAAGGTTGGCGCTGGTTCCGAAGTTGAAATGAAAGAGAAGAAGGCCCGCGTTGAAGACGCCCTGCACGCTACCCGTGCAGCCGTTGAAGAAGGCGTGGTACCTGGCGGTGGCGTAGCCCTGATCCGTGCTCTGCAAGGCATCAACGACCTGAAAGGCGACAACGCCGACCAGGACGTGGGTATCGCTGTACTGCGTCGCGCTATCGAAGCTCCACTGCGCCAGATCGTTGCCAACTCCGGTGACGAGCCAAGCGTTGTCGTGGACAAGGTCAAGCAGGGTGCCGGCAACTTCGGCTACAACGCTGCTACCAGCGAATACGGCGACATGATCGAAATGGGCATCCTGGATCCAACCAAGGTAACCCGTTCCGCGCTGCAAGCAGCTTCGTCCATCGGCGGTCTGATCCTGACCACCGAAGCCGCTGTTGCTGAAATCGTGGAAGACAAGCCTGCAGCTGGCGGCATGCCAGACATGGGCGGCATGGGTGGCATGGGCGGCATGATGTAAGCCAGCCTTACCCCTGTACTGAAAAAGCCCCGCCGGTGAAAGCCGGCGGGGCTTTTTTATGCCCCGGATATGGGGGGCGCCTGGATCTTCGCGGGCAAGCCTGCTCCACTTCTGTAGGAGCGGGCTTGCCCGCGAACGACTTCAGCGCTGGCTCAGTTCATCCGCCGCTGCCTTGGGCGCCTTCCAGCCCAGCAATTGCTGCTTGAAGCCATAACTGGCGCTCTGGTAGTAGCTGATGCCGCGCTGGATCAACGGATCGCTGTCCGCTACCCGGGATTCCTGGCTGGCGCCCAGGGCCTGGTCATGCCGGCGCAACCCCTGGCGCGGGCTGAGAATCGCCAGGTCCTGGCCGTCGAACAGGCCCAGGTGCTGATAGTTGCCCACCAGCACCCGGGGAGGCAGGGGGTTGTCCTGCAGCAGGTTGCGTCCGAAGAAGGTCGACTCGTAGTCCAGGTTCAACAGGCCCAGCAGGGTTGGCGCCAGGTCGATCTGGCTGGCCAGCTGTGCATTTTCCCGCGCCGGAATCAACTTGGGCGCATAGATGAACAACGGAATCTGATAGTTGCTGATGGGCAGGTCTTCCTTGCCCGCGCTGCCTGCGGTGTGGTCGGCGACAAACACGAAAATGGTGTTGTCGAACCAGGGCTTCTGGCGGGCTGCCTTGAGGAACTCGCCAATGGCGTAGTCGGTGTATTTGACCGCGCCGTCCCGGCCCTTGCCGGACTTGATGTCGATCCGGCCATCGGGATAGGTGTAAGGGCGATGGTTGGAGGTGGTCATCAGTTGCAACAGGAAGGGCCGCTGCTGTGCGTAGTCGGCGTCCGCCAGCTTCAGGGTCTGGGTGTAAAGATCTTCGTCGGCCATGCCCCAGGCGTTCTTGAAGTGGATCTCGGATTCCTCGACGCTGCTCTGGTCCACCACGCGGTAGCCGTTGCCGCTGAAGAAGGCGTTCATGTTGTCGAAGTAACCCCGGCCGCCATAGACAAACACACTGTCGTAACCCACGGACCGCAGTTGCTGGCCAAGGCTGGCGAAACCACTTTCACGACCGATGCGCTTGACGATGGAGCGCCCCGGGGTGGGGGGAATCGCCAGGGTGATGGCTTCCAGGCCGCGGTCGGTGCGGGTGCCGGTGGCGTAGAAGTTGTTGAAGTACAGGCTCTGTGCGCGCAACGCATCCAGGTTCGGGGTCAGGTTGCGGTCGTCGCCGTTGCTGCCCATGTATTTGGCGCTGAAGCTTTCTATGGTCACCAGGACGATGTTGGGTGTGCGTGGAGCCCCCGGGTTGTCGATGGCGCGCCGGATATCCAGCGGGTCCTTGCCGATGAAGCGAGCATTGGGTTCATTCAGTTCGGCGCGCATCTGGCGGGCCACCACATCGGCGGGCAGGCTGCGATAGAACTGCTGGTAGTCCAGCTCGTTGTTACGAAAGGCGGCAAAGAACTGATAGGGGCCGTTGCTCGCCAGTTCGTTCTGATAGGCGTTGCCGCCTTGGCTGCGCGGGCTGTCCTGGCTGAGCAGTTGCAGGCTGGCGCCGACCACCAGCAGCAGGCCGAGGGCACTGAGCAGGCGGCCACGCAGAGGCGGCAAGGGCGCATCCAGCGCAGCCTTCAGGGGCTTGCGCAGGGCCAGGCTCAGGGCGATTGCCGTCAGGGCCAGCAGGCTCATGTACAGGCCGATCGGGTAGGACTCGAGAATGTTGTTGAGAACCTCGTCGGAGTACACCAGGTAATCGACGGCGATGAAGTTGAAGCGCACGCCGAATTCATCCCAGAACAGCCACTCCGCCACGGCCGTGAACAGCATGGCGAACAGGCTCAGGCTGAACAGGCCCTGCAACAGCCAGCGGTGGCCGCGCCGACGCCACAGGGCGGGTGGGCAGAGCACCAGGTACAGGCCCAGGGGCAGGGCGGCATAGGCCAGGAAACCCAGGTCGTAGAGCAGGCCGACGCCAAACAGCGGCAGCCAGCCGCTACCGGCTTCGTCGAGGTGGGTGAGCAGCAAAATGCCGCGGGTCAGCAGGAAAATCGCCAGCCAGGTGCTGGTCAGCAGCAGCACGAATCGCGCCGGAGCTGTCTTGAGAAGATCCATCAGAGGGTGTTCCTTGGGGGCAAATGGCCCGCAGTCTGGGGTTGTCCCTGTAGTCAGCTTGTGAACCGCTGGTGAAAATATTGTTAAGCCCCCAGGCTCGGGAAAACTCTGCCAGGCACCGGCCGACAAGGCTGGCGGCGAGCCGGACTTGGCCTTAAGCTGCGCGAGCCAAGATGGCCGTAACCCTGTACGGAGAGAGTGCCGATGCGAATTCTACTGGTTGAAGACAACCGCGATATTCTCGCCAACCTGGCTGACTACCTGGGGCTCAAGGGCTATACCGTGGATTGCGCCCAGGATGGCCTGTCCGGGTTGCACCTGGCGGCCACCGAGCATTACGACCTGATCGTGCTCGATATCATGCTGCCGGGAATCGATGGCTATACCCTGTGCAAGCGCCTGCGCGAAGACGCCCGGCGTGATACTCCGGTGATCATGCTCACCGCCCGCGATCAGCTCGACGACCGCCTTCAGGGCTTCAAGTCCGGGGCGGATGACTACCTGCTCAAACCCTTCGCTCTCTCGGAACTGGCGGCGCGTATCGAGGCGGTGATGCGCCGTTCCCAGGGTGGTGGCCGTCGGTCGCTGCAGGTTGGCGACCTGAGCTACGACCTCGATACCCTGGAGGTCACCCGCGAAGGCCGCTTGCTCAAGCTCAACCCCGTGGGCCTCAAGCTGCTGGCGGTGCTGATGCAGAAAAGCCCCCATGTACTGCGTCGGGAGATCCTCGAAGAAGCCCTGTGGGGCGACGATTGCCCGGACAGCGACAGCCTGCGCAGCCACGTTCACCAATTGCGCCAGGTGATCGACAAGCCGTTCGCCAAGCCGCTGCTGCACACCGTGCACGGTGTCGGGTACCGCCTGGCCGAGGGCCGAGATGGAGTTTAAGCAGAGCCTTGCCCAGCGCATCATCATCGCCTTTGCGTTGATGAGTGCACTGGTGGCGGGGGCGTTCGCCATGGGTATCGTGGCGACGGTGCACCTGGTGGAGGAGAAGCTCATCTCCGCAGGCCTGGGCGGTGACCTGCAACGCCTGTTGCTGATGGATAACGTCGGCGACTGGAGCCACCGCCCCGAGCCCGACCAGTTGTTCTACTACAGTGGCGGGCGCGGCGACTTCGAGCTGCCCAAGGATTTGCGCCATCTGGATCCGGGTTTCCACGAGGTGTTCCGCGAGGAGTTGTCCTATCACGCCATGGTCGAGGTGGTGGACGGTCGGCGCTATGTGCTGCTGCAGGACCAGAGCGATTTCGAAGAGCGCGAGCGGGTGCTGTTCGCCGTGGTGCTGGTAGGTTTTGTCCTGAGCCTGGCGCTGGCGGTGTTTCTCGGCTGGATCCTGGCTCGCCGGGTGATGGCGCCGGTAGTGCGTCTTGCCCGGCAGGTGCGCCACCGGGATCAACTGCTGGGCCTGGCTCCGCCCCTGGCGCCGGACTACGCGGCGGACGAGGTGGGAGAGCTGGCCATTGCCTTCGATGCAACCCTGGGCCGCTTGCGCCAGGCCTTGAGCCGCGAGCGGCTGTTCACCAGCGACGTCAGTCACGAACTGCGCACGCCATTGATGGTTCTGGCTACCTCCTGCGAGCTGCTGCTGGAGAATCCACGGCTGGACCCTCGTGGGCGAGCCCAGGTCGAACGCATCGCTCGCGCTTGCGACGAGATGCGCGAGCTGGTGCAGACTTTCCTGATGCTGGCCCGAGCACAGCGTGAAGATGCCAGCATGTCGCCGCAGCTGAGCCTGAGCCAGGCGGCCAGTGACTTGACCGGTATCTGGCGCGAAGCCATCGAGGCCAAGGGGCTCGAGCTGATCTTCGAGCCCGGAACCCCAGGTGACAATCGCTACAACGCCACCTTCCTGCATGCGGTGATGGGCAACCTGCTGCGCAACGCCTTGCACTACACCGAACAGGGTTTCATCCGCCTGAGCCTGGTGCCCGATGGATTCGTGGTGGAGGACAGCGGCGTGGGCATTCCCGAGGAGAAGCGCGAGGCAATGTTCCAGCCGTTTGTGCGGGGCGATGAAAAGCGTGGGGAAGGCCTGGGGCTGGGGCTGTCCCTGGTGCAGCGGATCTGCGAGAACCAGGGCTGGACTGTCAGCCTCACTACCATGACGCCCAATGGCTGTCGTTTTTTCGTTCAGCTGAACTCGGCCAAGGCCTGATTGTTCTTTCCCGGCCCTGTTTTACGGGGCCGGTCACTTGTCGTTTTTTCCTCTTAAGTGGCCCCAGGCCACTGTCCTCAGCCTGTAAAACCCTGAAATATTTCCTCGTTGGACGGTACGAAGTTTTCACAAAGGGATGACCTGTCGCTGACACGTCGCTGCTTAAGGTGGCGCCATCAGTTGCAGGAGACTTTGATGATGGCTACGCCGATCAAGCTGGAATTTTCCGAAAAATACGATGCCCAACACGCCCAGGAATACCTGCTCAAGCACCAGGATGGTCTGGCGCGGCAGTTGTCCCACAAGCGTGACGAACAATTGGCCCGTACTGCGCTGGCCCTGGCGGGAGAGCCCGGGCTGGTACTGGACCTGCCCTGCGGTGCCGGTCGTTTCTGGCCGCTGCTGGCAGAAAAAACCAATCGAGTGATCATTGGCGCTGACAATTCAGCAGCTATGCTGAGTACCGCCACGGTGGCCCAGCCGGCCGACGTGGTAAAACGGGTACGGCCCTTGCAGACCTCTGCGTTTGCCATTGATTTGCCGGACAACGCCGTGGACTGCATTTTTTCCATGCGTTTATTGCACCACATAGGCCAGGCGGAGCACCGCATGGCGCTGCTACGGGAGTTTCAGCGGGTCAGCCGTGACAGCGTGATCATCTCGTTGTGGGTCGATGGCAACTTCAAGGCCTGGAAACGCAAGCGCATGGAGCGCAAGCGCCAGGCTGAAGTTGGGCAGGAGGGTTACCAGAATCGTTTTGTGTTACCGGCGGCCACGGTCGAAGAAGAATTCAGGCAAGCCGGCTTTCGTGTCCAGGAACACCTGGACTTCTTTCCGCTCTACGCCATGTGGCGGGTCTACGTATTACGCAAGAGGTAAGAGGATGGCTGTTGAATGTGCTTCGGAACTGGATGCCGCGCCCACAGATTGCTTCGAATACTTCTGGAATAAACAAGGTGAATGGGTCGAGGAACCCAATCAGCGTCGAGGCGGCGAGAGCGGCGTCCAACGCATTCAAAGCAGTAGCGGCGGCCTGCTCTATGCCAAGCGGCAGATCGGGCACATTCATCGCAGTTGGTTGCACCCTTTCGGGCGACCGACGGTCCTGCGTGAGCGCGAGGCTCTGCAAGGCCTGCGCCTGCTGGACGTGGAGGTCCCGGAACTGGTGTTCTGCGGGGCCCGGCGTGGCCCGGAGCGACAATGGCAGGCGTTGCTGGTCACCGCAGCGCTGGAGGGCTTCATGGAGGTCGACAACTGGTATGCCGCCGGTGGGCGCGAGCGCCATGGTGAAGCCTTTCATGATCGTTTGTTGCAGGCAGTGGCTGCGACCCTGGCGCGCATGCACAAGGGGCGCTGGCAACATGGTTGCCTGTACGCCAAGCACGTTTTCGTGCGGGTGGACGGCGAGGGCGAGCAGGCTCAGGTGCGAGTCGCATTGCTGGATTTCGAGAAATGCCGCCAGCGCTTGAGCAGCCGCCGGGCCGCAGCCCATGACCTCAAGCAACTGCGTCGCCATTCGTCGTGGAATGACGCGGACTGGCAAAAGCTCTACTACTTTTACAAGACGGTGTTTGGCAGCCCCATCAAAGGTTTATAGCGATGAAGCTAGAAATTGCACGAGGTTTGTTTCTGGCAGGAGCCTTGGCAGTCGCTTCTTTGGCCGTAGCTGCCTGGGAGCAGCCGCGCACGCAGGTCCTGAGCGCCCAGGGAGACGCCCATTGCCTGTTGCCGCGGGTGGCCAAAGCCTCTGTGGCGGTCAAGCCCGATCATGACCTGTTGCTGTTCATGTTCGGCATGGCTCAAGGATTGAAACCCCAGAGTTGAAACTTGTTCAGCCCCTAGAAAAAGGCCTCGCAATGCGAGGCCTTTTGTTTGCCCGGAAATGATCAGATCAGATGCAGGTGGTTGTCCCACAGGCCCGCTGGAAGGTCCAGGGGCTTGGCCACGATTTGCGTCTGGCGGCAGTCGTAGAAGCGGCAGCGACCTTGTCCCGAGGTCACCACGAAGCCATCGGCTACCGCTCCGACACCGGCGCAATCGGGCAGCGGGGCGTCGACCCGCACGGCACCGCTGTCCAGGTCCCAGATAAAGAAGCGGTTGCCCCGGGGAGCGGTCAGGGCCACCAGCCGCAGGTCGCTGTGCACTGCCACGCTGGCGGTGTAGTGCCCCATGGCCTGCAATTGTTCCTGGGCTACCGGGAAGGGGGCGAAAGGCTGGCCGGGACGCTTGATCGCCAACAGTTCCGAGGATTCGTGGGCAGCGCCCATGAACTGCTGGCCGGTGACTATGGTGCCGTCGCCGGCAACGCCCATGTGGCGCACGCTGTTCATCTGCTGGGCCAGGGTTTCCTTGCTCAGTAGCGTGCCATCGCGCTGCATCAGGACCAGGCTCGGTTCCATGGCGTCGAGGTTCATCTCCACCCGGCTTTCGGCTTCGGTACGGATCCCGCCGTTGGCCACCACCAGGGTTTCCCCGTCTGGCATCCATGACACCTGGTGGGGGCCGATGCCATGGGTGGACAGCTCGCCGCTGTGCACCAGGCGCTCACCCTCGAAGCGGTAGACACCCAGCAAGCCCCGGCCCGGGTCCCGGGTATCGTTCTCGGTGGCGTACAGCCATTCGCCGCTCTTGTGGATCACCGCATGTCCGTAGAAATGCCGGTCCGGTTGCGCGGTCAGGGTCTGCAGGAGCGCGCCGTTGCGCAGGTCGATCAGGTAGCTTTCGGTGCCCGGGCGCCGCGCCACGAACAGGGCGATGGGCAGTTGCGGGTGGTTGATGATGTCATGGCAACGTTGGCCGACCTGGGTGGCAAATACCTGTTTACCGTCCAGTTGATAACCGACGGCGTAATGCTTGCCGTCACCATCGTCCCTGGCCGAAAGCAGCAGGGGCTGCTTGCCCTTTTGCTTGAACAGCGTCCAGCCGCCCAAGGTCACCGCACTGAGCAGCAGGCTGCCCAGCGCCAAAGCCTGACGTCGCAGCATCATCAGTCACCGTCGTTGGCGTTGAAGCCCAGTTGGATCCCCAGCGCCTTGGCCAATTCGCCTTCATGCAGGCGGTGGACCACGTTGAGGCTGTCATACAGGTCGTTGAGTTGCTGGCGGCCAGCGTCGTCACTGAGCATTTCGGTCAGCGAGCGCTGGGTGCTGGCGAAGAGTTTCAGCGAGGCGGCGTAGGCGGCGTCGATCTTGTCGGCCAGAGGCTTCTGATCGGCAGGCAACAGGCCGCGCAGGCCCTTGTTGTCGACCCCGGCCCAGACCGTCTGGGCAGCGCTGAGGCTGGCTTCCAGGCCCTGCAGGGACGACTGGCTGCGCCAGGCATCGGCCTGGAACGGCTGCGGGATGCCCTTGGTCTGGCGGCCCATCGGCGTGCCGAGCTTCTTCTTCAGGGTATCCAGAGCCGTGACCTGGACCCGCAGCAGGTCGGCGATGGCCTCGTGGGAATCGGCGTACCGCTGGTTGGGGAACTTGCTCATCTGCGCGAGCATGCCGTCGTTGGTGTTCCAGCTCGACAGGATTTCTTCGGCCAGTTGTTTCTGGCGCTCACCAATGGCAGTCAGCAGCGGGCAGTAGCGGGCTTTCTGCGCGCTGTCGGCCATGTCGATCTTGCTGTCGAAGAGGATGTATTCGTAGGCCGACAGCCCCTGCACCACGACGCTGGACTTGGCCAGGGCGGCGGCATCGATCTGCGGGTTGGCGGTGACCAGTTGCTCCACCTGACGGCCCACCAGGTTCTTCTTGTCCGGCCAGAACTGGACCTGCCAGGAGCGGTTGCCCTCGGCCAGTGGGCCGATCAGCAACGGCTGGAGCTCGGCCCAGGCTTTTTGCGCATGGAGGAAGTCGGCCCGGGCGGTGTCCAGGCTTTCCTTGCCTTCACAGAAGGCCAGGGCACTAATGGCCAGCTGGCGGTCGGCGTCGACCCAGCGACTGTAGGTCGGCAGGATGACCTGCTTGGCGATGGCCGCCGAGGTGACGGCTTGTGGGTCCTGGGGCGAGCAGGCGCCCAGGGCGAGTGCGGCAAGGCTGGTGAACAGCAGTTTGGGGCGGAACATGTTCGGGCTCCCTTTATTGTGGAGAAAACGTGTGAGTCGAGCGTTACAGAGAATTCAGGAATGCCAGCAACGCGGCGCGCTGCTGGGCATTGAAGGTCAAGACCTGTTGTTTCGCGCCTTCGGCTTCGCCGCCGTGCCAGAGCACCGCCTCCATCAGGTTGCGGGCGCGGCCGTCATGCAGGAACTGGGTGTGGCCGCTGACGGTTTCGGTAAGGCCGATGCCCCACAGCGGCGCGGTGCGCCAGTCGCGGCCACTGGCCTTGAACTCCGTGCGGTGGTCCGCCAGGCCTTCGCCCATGTCATGCAGCAGCAGGTCGCTGTAGGGGCGTATCACCTGGTTGGCCAGCTCGGGTTCGGCGGCGTTAGCCGCGGTGGTGAAACTTGGGGTATGGCAGGACTGGCAGCCGGCCTGGAAGAACAGGTTCTTGCCGGCCAGGACCTGGGGCGAGTCGACATCGCGACGTGCCGGCACCGCCAGGTTGCGGGTATAGAACAGCACCAGGCGCAGGATGTTGTCGCTGACCTCCGGCTCGCCATCCGGGCCGTTGCCATTGGGGGCCTGCTTGCAGGCGGTTTGCGCGTCGGTGCAGTCATCGAAGGGTCTCAGGCGGGTGGTCAGGCCCATATCACCAGAAAACGCGTGAACATTTTGTTGATTGAGGTTGGGTTGCCCGGCTTTCCAGCCAAAACGCCCGAGTACGGTCTTTTGCAGGGCGTCATCCCAGACCCAGTTGGGCCGGCCGGCGATGGCATTTTTATTCGCCGGCCTGGCATTGGCCAGGATCGCCTCTTCGGGAATGGCTTCCAGCAGCCCCAGGCCGATCATCGGTGGCGCCACCCGGGCGGAAAAACGCGTGTCCGGGTGCATAGGCCCGTAGCCCAGGTCGGTGATCTGCAGCTTGGGTTTGCGCAGCTCCACTTGAGTGCCGTCCTGGAAGCGTACCGGCAGGGGATCGTAGTCCACCCGTACCCGGCCTTCCGGAGCGACCCCGGGAATGGCCATGTCCTGCAACTGGCCGCCGTACACCGGCTCCGGAACGATGCCTGCCTGTTCGATGAGCCTGGCAAAGGCCGGATCGTCAGGGATCGACAGGCGCACCAGCATCGACACTGCGTTCAGCGCATCCGGCGCCGGGGGATGGCCGCGCCCGTCCTTGACGTGGCAGTTCTGGCAGGCGTTGGTGTTGAACAACGGGCCGAGGCCGTCGCGGGCGGTGGTGGTGGAGGGGGCGATGACCCAGGGGCTGCGGAAGAAACTGTTGCCGACGCTGAAGTCCAGGCGCCGGGTGGGTGGCAGGTTGGCCGACGGCAGGGAGAAGGCATTGCGATCGCTCTTGTTGACCGTGGTCGCGCCGCCCGCCCGGGCTTCTCCAGGTTCGGCCTGGGTAAAGCGCGGCGCGTCATCGCAGGCACTCAGGCTCAGGGCCATGAACAGAGCGGACCAGCGAAGCGGCAACGAGGGCATCGGACATCCTGCAAGACGAGCAAAACAAGGGCGCAAAGTCTAACAGGGCGGCCTGGATTGAATAAGAGGAATTATCGTTTGGTTTGACCCAGGACAAGCTGGACGGGGCGCAGGCAACGATGTTGCAGGTTGTGCAAACGGCTGCGGCGGGCACAAAAAAGGCGACCCGAGGGTCGCCTTTCTGCCTGGCGCAATGCGGATCAGAATTCGTGATCGGCGTTGTCCGGGTTCAGGTCGCTGATGCCCAGCTTGCCGGCGGCCTGCTCGATCGAGCCGGTCTGCTTGACCAGGGCGGCGATGGCGTCACGCACGATCTGGTTGCCGGACTCGTTGCCCGCCGCAATCAGCTGGTCGTAGTGCTCGCCCTTGTTGGCGTGGTCGACCATGACCTGGATCTTGGCTTCGGTGGCCGCCAGGTCGGCTTTCAGGGCCGCGTCGGCGGCCGGGTCGGCCTTGGCCACCAGGGACGACAGGCTGGCGCCGCTCATCTTGGTGCCGTCGGTACGGGTGTACTCGCCCAGGTAGACGTTGCGGATGCCCTTGGCGTCGTAGAAGTGCGAGTTGTGGGTGTTGTCGCTGAAGCAGTCCTGCTCGTCTTCAGGGGAGTTGGCTTCCAGGGAAACCTTCATCCGCTCGCCGGCCAGTTCACCCAGGGACAGGCTGCCCATGCCGAACAGCATCTTGCGCAGGCCGGTCTCGGCCGGCTCGGCTTCCAGGGTGGCGCGGTAGTTGTCGGCCACGTCCGGCTTCCAGTTGCCGACCATTTCTTCCAGGTCGTTGACCAGCAGTTGGGTCACGGCCTTCAGGTAGGCACGACGACGATCGTTATGGCCACCGGTGGCACCGGCACCTTCCAGGTAGTCCGAAGCAGGGCGGGCGCCGGCGCCAGGGCCGGTACCGTTGAGGTCCTGGCCCCAGAGCAGGAATTCGATGGCGTGGTAGCCGGTGGCGACGTTGGCCTCGGCACCGCCCAGCTCGTTCAGGCTGGCGAGTTTTTCCGGGGTGATGTCTTTTACGTCGACCTTGTCTTCGCCGACCTGGATCTCGGTGTTGGCGATGATGTTGGCGGTGGCACCCGGGTTGCCCAGTGCGTGCTCGTAGCTCTTGTCGACGTAGTCGATCAGGCCTTCGTCCAGGGGCCAGGCGTTCACCTGACCTTCCCAGTCATCGATGATGGTGTTGCCGAAGCGGAACACTTCGCTCTGCAGGTAAGGCACGCGAGCGGCGACCCAGGCAGCCTTGGCGGCTTTCAGGGTGTCGTCGTTGGGCTTGGCGAGGAAGGCATCGATGGCGGTCTGCAGGGTTTTCGCGGTGGATTCGGAGTCGCTGTATACGGCGAAGACCATGTCGGCGTAATGCGCGACCACGGCCTTGGCAGCCGCTTCGTCGACCTTGCCGGCTGCATCGGCCGCTGGGGTGGCAGTGCTGGTGGCCGGGGTCGGCGCTTGGGCGGCAGCCTTGTCGTCTTTGCCTTCGCCGCAGCCGGCGAGGGAAATTGCGATGGCCAACAGACTGGCGGTAGCCAGAGGCATACGAATCATGGCGAACATCCTGCTTCGAGAGGGGAGTGGACGGCGCGGGGGCGCGCAAAAGCTGCGACATAATGCGAAAGATTTGCATTATGTGTAAAGGGTTGTGCCTGGAAATATTTCTTATTCAACAGGGGATTGCGCTGGGTCAGGTTCGCCAGCGCCGTGCCTGGCTCAGAGGATTGCCGCATTGCTGCGCTGGGCCTGTTTCAGGTAGGCCCCCAGCTCCCGGGCGGGCAGGGGTTTGCTGTAGTGGTAGCCCTGACCTTCGTGGCAGCCTTCGGAGATGATGTAGGCCTCCTGCTCGGCAGTTTCCACGCCCTCGGCGATCACCTGCATGCCCAGGCTCTTACCCAGCTGGATGATCGCGCGCACGATGGTGGCATCGTCGTCGTCATCCAGCAGGTCCTGGACGAAGCTCTTGTCGATCTTGATCTTGTCCAGGGGCAGGCTCTTGAGGTAGCTCAGGGACGAGTAGCCAGTGCCGAAGTCGTCGATGGCAATCAGGGCGCCGGAGCGGCGCAGGCTCAGCAGGTGCTGGGCGGCGGTGCTGATGTCTTCCATCAGGCCGGTTTCGGTGACTTCCAGCTCCAGGCTGCGGGGCGGCAGGCGGTAGATCTGCAACAGATTGTTGACCACCCGTGGCAACTCGGCGTGGTGCAGTTGCACGGTGGACAGGTTGACCGCCATGCGCAGGTCGCTGAAGCCCATGTCGTGCCATTCCCGCAGCTGGCGACAGGCCTGGTCCAGCACCCATTCGCCGATGGCGATGATGGTGCCGTTCTGTTCCGCCAGGGGAATGAACAGGTCTGGCGGCACCAGGCCATGCTCGGGGTGCTGCCAGCGGATCAGCGCTTCGACGCCCACCACACGGTGGTCGCGATAGCTGATCTGCGGTTGGTAGACGAGGAAGAACTGATCCCGGGCCAGGGCCTCGCGCAGGTCTTTTTCCAGCTCGCGGCGACGACGCATCTCGCTGTCGACGCTGGCGATATAGAACTGATACCGATTGCGTGACCGGGTCTTGGCCAGGGTCATGGTCTGTTCGGCTTTTTGCAGGAGCTTTTCCGTGCTGTCGCCGTCTTCCGGGAACAGGGTGATACCGATGGTGGCACGCAGGCGGATTTCCTGGTGATCCAGGGCGAAGGTGGCCTCCAGGTCATCGAGGATGCTCTGGGCCAGTTCCGCAGCTTCGTAAGGCTGTTCGATATCGGCCTGGACCAGGGCGAACTGATCGCCCCCCAGGCGCGCCAGGGCGCCAAGCCGGCCGCTGTGGCCGCGCAGGCGGTCGGCCAGGGCCAGCAACAGCTGGTCGCCGGTCTGGTAGCTGAACTGTTCGTTGATGCCCTTGAAATCATCCAGGCCGACACAGAGCACCGCCACCCGGCGTTGCAGGCGCCCGGCGTCCACCAGGATCTTGTCCAGTTGCTGTTGCAACTGCTGGCGGTTTGGCAAGCCGGTGAGGAAGTCGTACTGGGCCATGCGCAACAGGCTGTTTTCCGCCTCGTGACGCAAGTGGGTGTTGCGTTCGATGGAGGCCAGCAACTGATTGGCGGTATTGATCCAGATCCCCAGCTCGTTCTTCTCGTGGCCCTTGAGCAGGGGCAACTGGTGTTCGCTGGGGCGGTCGGGGTTGATGGTGGTCAGGTGCTCGATGATTCGCGACAGCGGCTTGGTCAGCAGCCAGTGATAGACCAGGTACAGCACCAGGCCCATGGCCAGGGCCCGCAGGACTCCGGAAATGAAGATGATCACCGAACTGACGATGAAACCCTGGCCATAAGTGGCGGTGTCGAGGGTGATGCTCAGGTCGCCGTAATATTCGCTGTAGGGGCCACGGCCCACCAATTGCGTAGTGAAGGTGCGTTCCTGACCGAGGATCAGGTCGGTCAGCCAGCGGCTGGAGGATTTCTGCAGGTCGCGGGATTTCTCCGCGAGCATGGTCTCGTTCGGGTGGCCAATGGAGGCCATGCGCACAGCGTCATCCTGGAACAGGCCTTCAATGACTTGCATGCCCATTTCCCGGTCCAGGCTGTAGACCGCCTGTGTCGATGGGTCGCGAAACATGTCGAGAATGCGCTGGGCATCGCTAGCTACCGCCTGCCGAGTCTTGTAGGCATCGAAGACGATCTGGGCGCAGCTCAGGACCACGCCCACTATGAGTGCCGACAGCAGCACAACCCGGAGCAACTTCACCGACAAGCTGTTTTTGAGTTCCAGCTTCAAAGGGCTATTCCTTGTTCCGTGCGTGTAGCGTCAAGTTGCCATGAGTATTGGCAATCCCGTGATGGCCGTCAAAGTGACATTAGTGCCGAGAACAGGATGTCTGCGGGCCAGGCCCGGGTGATCAGAATCAGGATTGCTCGTGCTGTGGATAGTGTGTCGGTAGCGACGCCTTGCAACTTGAGGGGCGGCGTTGTTTTTTACCTGCCATGAATCTTAGCGCTTCAGGTGGGCGGGACAAGATCCCGGCTTTGCCACAGGCAAAAAAAACCCGGCCAGGCCGGGTTTTTTACACTGCAAACGGACTTAAGCGACGAAGTTCTTGCCTTCGAACTGCTCAGCCACGAATTTCCAGTTGACCAGGTTCCAGAACGCTTCGACGTATTTTGGACGAACGTTGCGGTAGTCGATGTAGTAGGCGTGTTCCCAGACGTCGCAGGTCAGCAGCGGGGTGTCGCCGCTGGTCAGCGGGTTGCCGGCGCCGATGGTGCTGGCCAGGGCCAGGGAACCGTCAGCCTTTTTCACCAGCCAGCCCCAGCCGGAACCGAAGGTGCCAACCGAAGTCTTGGTGAATTCTTCTTTGAACTTGTCGAACGAACCGAACGCAGCGTTGATGGCTTCAGCCAGGGCGCCGGTAGGTTGGCCGCCGGCGTTTGGCGCCAGGCAGTTCCAGTAGAAAGTGTGGTTCCAGACCTGGGCTGCGTTGTTGAAGATGCCGCCCGAAGAGGTTTTGACGATCTCTTCCAGAGTCTTGCCTTCGAACTCGGTGCCTGGCACCAGGTTGTTCAGGTTCACGACGTAGGTGTTGTGGTGCTTGTCGTGGTGGTATTCCAGGGTTTCCTTGGAAATGTGCGGCTGCAGAGCGTCGTGTGCATAGGGCAGCGGCGGCAATTCGAAAGCCATGATGATTCTCCTAATCAGGTCAGTTGCGGTGAGCGCAAGGCCGATCACGGGCGGCCAGACAAGCGCCGGGGAGTTTGTACTCTTTGCGGCGCAGGGTTCGGATCATAGCACCGGGGGTGCGGCTTAACCACGCAACAACTGTGTGGGATAGAGGTTCCAGAGCCTTTTGGAATAAGTCACGCGGCGCTGATCAACTGCAGGGCGACGCTGAACATCATCACCGCCACCAGCAGGTCGAGTATCCTCCAGGTGCTCGGGCGCGCCAGCCACGGAGCCAGCCAGGCGGCGCCCAGCGCCAGGGTGAAGAACCACAGCAGCGAAGCGCTCGCGGCCCCCACCACATAGGCGCCCGGTTCGGTCTGCTGGGCCCCCAGCGAGCCGATCAGCAGCACCGTGTCCAGGTACACGTGGGGGTTGAGCAGGGTCACCGCCAGGGCGCTGAGCATCACCGCCCGCAGCGAACGCACGGTCTGTCCTTCGCCCTGCTGCAGGCTCTGTTTCGAGCAGGCCCGGCGCAATGCCTGGGCGCCATACCAGATCAGGAATGCCGCGCCGCCCCAGCGTGCCACCGCCAGCAGCATCGGGCTCTGGGTGAGCACGGTGGCCAGGCCGAACACGCCGGCCGCCACAAGCAACGCATCACAGGTGACGCAAAGCGCCGCCACCGGCAGGTGGTGCTCGCGGCGCAGGCTCTGGGCCAGGACGAAAGCGTTCTGAGTACCGATGGCCATGATCAGGCCGAAGGCCACCAACAGGCCATTCACATAGCTTTGCCACATGGTTATTGCTCCTCGCCGGCGGCCAGTTGTTGCAATACCTGCATAGCCCGCCCGGCATCCGCCTGGCCGACAAACAGGTGGTCGTGGTAGTAGCCGGCGATCACGTTGCAACTGATCCCGGCCTTGCCCAGGGCCCCGGCGAAGGCAGCGGTCAGGCCTACGGCTTCGAGCGCCGAATGCACGTTGAGGGTGATCCAGGCGGCTACATAGTCAAAGCCCAGGCCCAGGCGCTCGGCCTGCTGGCGCGGGAGAATCACGGTCAGGCCTTCGCGCTCGCGAAAACTGCCCAGCACTTCGCAGTCCTGCAGCAGGCTGCGGTCGGGGAGGGAGCAGAACACGTACTCGCCGTCATTGAGCTGCGGGCTCATGCTGCGCAGCAGGGTTGCGAGGGAGGTTTCACCGGCCATGAACGGAATCCTTGAACGAAGAGGCATTGCTGAGGCTTTACGCTGGCTATTTTCCCGGCCCGGGTTGTATAAGAAAAACCAATATTGCTGATCTCTCATTAGGAAAACTGATGTTCGACTACAAGTTGCTCTCGGCCTTGGCCGCAGTGATCGAGCAGGCAGGGTTCGAGCGGGCGGCCCAGGTGCTGGGTTTGTCACAGTCGGCGATTTCCCAGCGGATCAAACTGCTGGAGGCCCGGGTCGGCCAGCCAGTGCTGGTGCGGGTGACGCCGCCGGCGCCGACGGAAATCGGCCGGCGCCTGCTCAACCATGTGCAGCAGGTGCGCCTGCTGGAGCGCGACCTGCAAAGCCTGGTGCCGGCGCTGGACGAGGAGGGCCTGCCGGAGCGCTTGCGCATCGCCCTCAACGCCGACAGCCTGGCCACCTGGTGGGCTGGCGCAGTGGGCGATTTTTGCGCCGAGCACCATCTGCTCCTGGACCTCGTGGTGGAAGACCAGACCGTCGGCCTCAAGCGCATGCGCGCCGGGGAAGTGGCGGCCTGCGTCTGTGCCAGCGAGCGCCCGGTGGCCGGGGCCCGCAGCCTGCTGCTGGGGGCCATGCGCTACCGGGCCATGGCCAGCCCGGAATTCATCGCCCGGCATTTTCCCCAGGGCGTGCGTGCCGAGCAGTTGCCGCGCACACCGGCTCTGGTGTTTGGCCCCGACGATTTCCTGCAGCATCGCTACCTGGCTTCCCTGGGCGTGGACGGTGCTTTCGAGCATCATCTGTGCCCGTCTTCCGAGGGCTTCATTCGCCTGACCGAGGCCGGCCTGGGCTGGGGGCTGGTGCCCGAGTTGCAGGTCCGCGAGCAGCTCGAGCGGGGCCTGCTGTTGGAGCTGTTGCCGGATAAACCCATCGATGTGCCGCTGTACTGGCATCATTGGCGCAACGGCGGCCAATTGCTGGGGCTGCTCACCGAGCACCTGGCACGTTTGTCGGCACAATGGCTGGTGCCCTGGGAGCAGCCGTAAGCGTCAAGCGACAAGCTGCAAGTAGACAGCTTGCGCACTGATTTTTAACTTGCAGCTTGTAGCTCGTAGCTCGTCACTGCTTTCTTAGGAATATTTCATGAAGATTCTGGTTACCGGCGCAAGCGGCTTCATCGGCGGGCGCTTCGCCCGCTTTGCCCTTGAGCAGGGCCTGGAGGTGCGGGTCAATGGCCGTCGCGCCGAAGCCGTGGAGCATCTGGTGCGCCGTGGCGCTGAGTTCGTCCAGGGTGACCTGAGCGATGCCGATCTGGTGCGCGAGCTGTGCCGCGACGTCGACAGCGTGGTGCATTGCGCCGGTGCCGTGGGCTTGTGGGGGCGCTACCAGGAGTTCCACCAGGGCAATGTGCTGGTCACCGAGAACGTGGTCGAAGCCTGCCTCAAGCAGCGGGTGCAGCGGCTGGTGCACCTGTCTTCGCCCTCGATCTACTTCGACGGCCGGGATCACCTGGGGTTGACCGAGGAACAAGTGCCCAAGCGCTTCCGGCATCCTTATGCGGCCACCAAGTACCTGGCCGAGCAAAAGGTCTTCGGCGCCCAGGAGTTCGGCCTTGAAGTGCTTGCCCTGCGCCCGCGCTTCGTCACCGGCGCCGGCGACATGAGCATCTTCCCGCGGCTGTTGAAGATGCAGCGCAAGGGCCGCCTGGCCATTGTCGGCAACGGCCTGAACAAGGTCGATTTCACCAGTGTGCACAACCTCAACGAGGCGTTGTTCAGCAGCCTGCACGCCAGCGGCTCGGCCTTGGGCAAGGCCTACAACATCAGCAACGGCACACCGGTGCCTTTGTGGGATGTGGTCAATTATGTGATGCGCCAGATGCAGGTGCCGCAAGTCACCCGTTATCGCTCCTTCGGCCTGGCCTATGGCGTGGCGGCGCTCAACGAAGGTTTCTGCAAGCTCTGGCCGGGGCGACCGGAGCCGACTCTGTCGCGCCTGGGAATGCAGGTCATGAACAAGAATTTCACCCTGGATATCAGCCGTGCCCGGCATTATCTCGGCTATGAGCCCAAGGTCAGCCTGTGGGCGGCCCTGGATGAGTTCTGCGCCTGGTGGAAAGCCCAGGACATAAGCTGAAACCAAAGACTGAACCGAGTTTGCCCGGCCCGGTCCATTGGCCGGGCGAATTAGCGGTTTATACTCGCCGCACTCAGCCACCACCGCGTTTCACAAAGGTTGCCCCATGCGTAACGATGCAAACGATGACTTCGACGACGTTCCCAGTCTGCGCGCCGATCCTCTCGACGACGATGTCTTCCCCACCACCAGCGCTGCCCGCGAGCGTACCTCCGTGCATTCGCGCGGCACGCCGGTAGTCAAGGTCAAGAGCCCCAGCACCGGCCCGCTCTGGGCATTGGTGGGCGCCTTGTTCTTTGCCTTCATCGGCCTTGCCTGGTGGAGCTTCCAGCAGATTTCGCTGATGGAACAGCAATTGGTGGCGACCCAGGAAAGCTTCGCCAGGATCAGTGAGGAAGCGGCCGGACGCCTGCAGGACATCTCCGGCAAGGTGGTGGCCAGCCAGACCAATGTCACCACCGACAGTGAAGCGCTGAAGCTGCAGATCAAGCAACTGGAGAGCCGCCTGCAGGACCAGAGCCGACAGCAGCAGGGCGTGGCGGGGCAGGCCACCGATCTGGACAAGCGCCTGGCGCAGATGAGCGCGCAGACCGCCGAACAGCAAGCAGCCAACAGCCAGTTGCAGGCTCAGGTGAAAGCCTTGAGCGGTGAACTGGCGAGCCTGAAAAGCGCCCAGACCGACAATGGCAAGGTCGATGCCCAGCTCAAGAGCCTGGGCGCCGACCTGGCCACGCTGAAGAAACAGGGCAATCCGAGCGCCGCCATCGAGCGTCTGGAACAGGACCTGATCGTGCTCAAGAGCCAGCAGGACAACCGTCCCGCCGCTGCGCAAAACGGTGCCAGCACTGCCGAGTTCGACGCCTTTCGCGGCCAGGTGACCCGCAACATCAACACGCTGCAAAGCCAGATCCAGAACCTGCAGCAGCAGATCAACACCCGCCCTTGATGGGGGCCGCCTTCCCACGCCTGGCGTGGGAAGGCGTCGGTTCACCCCCCGTGTGCTGAATGTTTCCGCATATCCTGCAGCCGTCTACGCTCTTCGAACGCCAACACGAACGAGGAGCGGGCGATGAGACTGTGGCTTGGAAATACCTGGGTGGGCTGGCTGCTGCTGTTGTGCTTGGGCCCGCTGCAGGCGGCGCCGTCGGTGGATGATGGCGCGGCGGCCCGGGCGCTGCTGGAAAAGGCCCTGGGCTACTACCACGATCAGGGCGACAAGGCATTCGCTGCCTTCAGCCGCCAGGGCGAGTTCGTCGACCACGACCGCTATGTGTTCGTGGTGGATACCCAAGGCGTGATGCTGGCCAGTGGCGGTCCCTCGTCGGCGTTGATTGGCCGTGATGTGTCGCAAGTCCTGGGGCCGGACCTGCGCAAGGCGTTCAAGCAAGCGTTGAAGACGCCGGAGGGCAATGGCATCCAGCAGGCCGAGTACCGCTGGCAGAACTGGGCCGACGGCAAGATCGAGCGCAAGCATGTGTATTTCCAGCGGGTCGGCGAACGCATCCTGGCGGTGGGTTACTACCAGCCCCGGGCGTCGGCCGAGCAGGCCAGGGCATTGCTGGAGAGGGCAGCCACGGCCCTGAGCACGGACCGCAACGGCACGCTCAAGGCGATCAACCAGTTGCAGGGCGGTTTTCTCGAAGACGATCTGTACGTGTTCGTGGTGGACATGGACAGCCGGCGCTACCTGGCCCATGGCACCAACCTGCGTTTGCTCAACACCGACTTCGCCAAGATCAAGGATCCCGAAGGCAAGCCGGTGGGCGAGCCGATGCTGGCGCTCATGGCTCGCGAGGATCAGGGCGAATACCAATACCGCTGGAAGAACCCGGTGACCGGCAAGGTGGAGGACAAGCACGCCTACCTGCGCAAGGTAGGGAATCTGCTGGTTGCGGTGGGCTACTACAGCCCTTGATCATGCTGTCCTGCAGCCGCTGCCGCAGGCTGTCGACCAAAGCGGCTACAGGAGCTCGGGGTGGGTTAACGCGCCTTGTCTTCACGACCGCGCAGCAGGCGATTGGGCATGGCGATCGCCGCTGCCAGCCCCAGCAGGGATACCCCGGCACTGACCAGCAACAGATGCTTGAAGGTCGTCAGCAACTCGGCTCGCAAGGCGTCCCGCGCCGGGCCGGGGGCGGCGTTCAGGCCTTCCAGCAGGGCATTGCCGGAGTGCCCTTCAACCATCAGCCCGGCGCCACCGAGATGGGCCAGGCTGGAATCCTGGAGCAAGGCCAGCAGCAACGCCGACATCAGCGCCACGCCCACCGCCCCGCCGAGGGCGCGGAACAGGTTGGTGGTGCTGGTGGCCACGCCGATATCCCGTTGTTCCACCGAGTTCTGCGTGCCCACCAGGGAGGTGGGGAACTGCATGCCGCCGGCGATCCCGCAGAGCAGCATGAACAGGCCGCTGAGCAGCTCCGCCTGCGGCGGCACCAGGGCCATGCCGAGGATCGACAGCGGCATCAGCAGCGCGCCACTGAGGATCATCGGCTTGTAGCGCCCGGTGACCGAGGTCAGGCGCCCGGCACAATAGGCGCCCATTGGCAGGCCCATGGCCAGCGGCAGCAGGTGCAGGGCGGCACTGTCGGCCCCGGCGCCGGTGATGCTCTGGAAGCGCAGCGGCATCAGCACGATCAGGGAAATGGCCTGGAAGCTGGTGAAGAAGATCGTGCACCAGCACAGCAGCGCGTTGCGGTTGGTGAACAGGTGCATCGGCAGCAGGGGTTCCCGGGCCCGGCGCTCATGCCAGACGAACAGTGCCAGGACGATGACCGCGATGGCCAGCAGATCGAGCACTTCGGCGCTGCGCCAGGAATAGCCCTGGCCTACCTGGGTGATACCCAGCAGCAGGGCGGTCAGGCCGATGATCATCAGCACGGTACCGAGGTAGTCGATGATCGGCTTGCGCTGGGGCACCGGCAGCCCGATCAGAGTGCGATGCGCCACCCACCAGGCGCCCAGGCCCAGAGGCAGGTTGATCAGGAACACCCAGCGCCAGGAAAGGAATTCGGTCATGTAGCCGCCCAGCACCGGGCCGGCGACGCTGGCCACTGCGTACATGCTGCTGAAGTAGCCCTGGTAGCGACCGCGCTCCCGAGGCGGAACTATGTCGCCAATAATGGCCTGGCTCACGGAGATCATGCCGCCGGCGCCGATACCCTGAAAAATCCGCGCCAGTACCAGTTGCTCCATGTTCTGTGCCAGGCCGCAGAACAGCGAGGCCAGGGTGAACAGCCCCATGCCGAACAGCATCAAGCGGCGGCGGCCGTAGAGGTCGCCGAGCTTGCCGTAGATGGGCACTGCCACGGTCATCGCCACCATGTAGCCGGAGATCACCCAGGCCAGCAGGCCGACGTCCTTGAACTGGGCGGAAATGGCCGGCATGGAGACGGCGACAATGGTCTGGTCCAGGGCGCCGAGAAAGATCGCGAGCATCAGGGCGATCAACACGCTGCGAATGGCCGGTTTGGGCGAGACGGGCTGTTGGAAGTGGGTCACGAAAGAACCTGCGGGCAGAGATTGACCCGGCGGAGCAAGGCCGGTGGAAGTGCGCTTCAGTGTACTAGATAGGAGCCTACTAGATAGCCATACAAGGAAGTCTCCGGGGATTTTTCATCTGGGCTTAACTGATGGGAACGATGCTCTGTGAAGACCTGGGCGGTCAGACGAAAACGCAGATTATTCGGCGGGAATTAGCTGGTAATGGGACGCATTCTGTATAGTGCCCGGCACTGGGCTGGTGCTCTGAACACCGGCCCGGTCAATGTCCATTGATGTTGCTGTTGCTTGCATTTCGCCCGGGCGTATTCGTTTATCGAAGAGCCCTGGCGGTTGTCTGATGGTTCGCCCGCTGGCGCCCCCGTCGCCCGTCACACTGAGGCCTGGACTGTAGTGATGAACAAGCCTGCCCTTGCGTCGATTCCGGTGTTCAAGCTCTATGGCGAGAGCCTGGACTGGCCTACCCCGGACCTGCTTCATTGCGAGCCCATCAGCCAGCGCAGCCGCGAGCACCATTGGGAAATCAAGCCCCATCGGCATGCCGACCTCTGCCAGTTGCTGTTTGTATACCGTGGGCAGGCGGAACTGGAGATCGAAGGCCAGCGTACCCTGCTGGACAAATCGATGGTCCAGGTCCTGCCGCCGCTGTCGGTCCATGGCTTCCGGTTTTCCGAAGACATAGAAGGTTATGTGGTGACGCTGGCAGCGCCGCTGGTAAGCCATCTGCAAACCCAACTGGGGCAGGGGCAAAATACCCTGGCCAGGCCCGAGGGATATCCGACGGGGGCAGACGAGGCGTACCTGAACGGTTTGTTCGCCGCCTTGCAGCAGGAGTACCAGGGGCAGCAGCCGGCTCGGGAAATGCTCATGCATGCGCTGGTCAGCATGATTGTGGTCTGGGTCGGGCGCCAGGCGTTGCAGCGCAGCAGTGCCAGCCGGCGTCCCCAGCGGGCCCGCGAGTATTTCAATGGCTTCATCCAGTTGGTGGAGGCCCATTACCGCGAGCATGTGAAGGTCGAGGACCTGGCCCACAAGTTGGGCATTTCCGTGTCGCACCTCAACGGCACCTGCCGTGAACTGGCAGGGCAGCCCGCGCTGCAGATCATGCACGAACGCCAGCTACTGGAAGCCAAGCGGCTGCTGACCTACACCGGGATGACCATCTACGAGATTTCCGCGGACCTGGGGTTTTCCGACCCCACCAACTTCACCCGGCTGTTCCGGCGCCGGGAGGGGATCTCGCCCAAGGTATTTCGCGACCGCCTGAAGGCCGATCAGGCCGGCGACGCCGATTCGCTGACGCTCACCTGAGGGCGTTCAAGGTGGCGTTGTGGGGCATGCAGCGCTCCAGGTTGCAACTGGCGTAGTTGCGCGGTTGCATGCGCGCCTGCTCCACGCGATAAGCGGCAGTACCGTATAGCGCCAGGGTCACGGTGCAGGTCATGAAGATGGCCAGGTACCTTCTTGTCTTGACGTTCATGGCAACGACCTCTGAACCCATACCCCTTTGGTTTAAAGGGGTACTGTTATCAGCATAGGTCAGTTGCGTGGGCTTGCCCGGCCTGTTTGGCAGGGTATTCAGCAGTTGGATCGAGCAGCCTGGCCAGCGCCGTGCATCTATCTACAAACCTTCGTCCCAGAGCGGTTGCTGGGGAAACCTGAGGACCAGGAAGTCGAGCATGCTGCGCAAGGTCGCCGGCATGTGCTTGCGCGAGGCATAGACCGCGTACATGTTCATCGTGCGCGGTTCGGCGTGGGGCAGCAGGCGTACCAGCTCTCCACGCTTGATGTACTCACCGGCCTGGTAGCTGGGCAGCATGGCGATCCCGGCGCCGGCCATGGTGGTGCGCAGCAGCGTGCTGGCCTCGTTGGCGCTGATGTTGCCCTGCACCGGCACCGATACCTGTTCGCCATCCTGTTCGAAATGCCACAGGCTCTTGCCGAAGTAGGAGTGGGTCAGGCAGTTGTGCCGGTTCAGTTCCTCCACCCGCTGGGGCGCGGGGTGCTCTCGCAGATAGGCCGGCGAGGCGCAGATCACCGAGCGGCAGACCGTCAGGCGCCGGGCGATCAGGTTCGGGTCCAGGTCATTGCTGGTACGGATCGCCAGGTCAATGCGTTCATCCACCAGGTTCACCGTGCGATCGAGCATCTGCAGGTCGATGCTGACCCCCGGGTAGCGCTTGACGTAGTCGGCCACGGCATCCGCCAGTTGCGACTGGCCGAACGAGGTACTGACGCTGATGCGCAGCAGACCGCGGGGTGCATCGTCCGGCTCGCCGACCGCGGCCTGCATGTCGCTGGACAGCTCCAGCATCTGCCGGCAGCGGGGCAGGATCTCACCGCCGGCGGCGGTCAGGCTGAGCTTGCGCGTGGTTCGGTGCATCAGCCGGGCGCCGACCCAGTCCTCCAATTCCGCCAGATAACGTGATACCACCGGACGCGACAGGTCCAGGTGATCGGCGGCGGCCGACTGGCTGCCCAGGTCGACGACGGTGACGAAGACCCGCATTGCTTGGAGACGATCCATGATTTGCCCGCTTTCAGAAACAAACTATGTTCAAGCATCGCATTTTTTGTAACGAGTCTGGCAACTAAGCTCTGTCCATCCCAACCCAGCCAACAGATGCCGGAGCTGCCCTCATGATCGGATTCACTTCACTCAAACGCTTGCTGCTGGCCACTGCCACCCTGGGCTTTGCCGCCCATGCCGCGGCCGCCGAGCCGACCCTGAGCCTGGATGTCTACAACCCGGGCGCCAACGCAATCTTCCCGGTGACCTCGGTGCTGGTCAGCGGCAAGAAGGACGCGATCCTGGTGGACGCCCAGTTCGGCAAGTCCCAGGCCCAGCAACTGGTGGACAAGATCCGCGCCAGCGGCAAGCACTTGACCACCATCTACATCAGCCATGGTGACCCGGACTACTACTTCGGCCTCGACACCCTGACCGCCGCCTTCCCCGACGCCAAGGTGGTGGCTTCGCAGCCGACCGTGGATCACATCAAGGCCACGGTGGATGGCAAGCTGGCGTTCTGGGGCCCGAAAATGGGCGCTGACGTACCGGCCAAGACCATCGTGCCGGGCGTGCTCAAGGGCCACAGCCTGACCCTGGAAGGGCAGAAGCTCGACGTCATTGGCCTGGACGGCAAGCAGCCGGACCGCAGCTTTGTGTGGATCCCGTCGATCAAGGCGGTGGTCGGTGGCGTGGTGGTCGCGGAAAACATCCACGTGTGGATGGCCGACACCCAGACCCCGCAGTCCCATGCGGACTGGCTGGCTACCCTCAAGACCATCGACAGCCTGCAACCCAAGACCGTGATCCCCGGGCACTTCCTCGGTGACAGCGCGCGTTCCCTGGCCCCGGTGCACTTCACCGCGGACTACATCAAGGCCTTCGACGAGGAAACCGCCAAGGCCAAGGATTCCGCCGAGCTGATCGAGGCCATGAAAAAGCGTTACCCGGACCTGGGCGAGGACAGCTCCCTGGAGCTGAGCGCCAAGGTCGCCAAGGGCGAAATGAAGTGGTGAAAACGGTTTGACCCGCTCCCTTGTGGGGGCGGATGCCTCTGTACTCTCTTAGCCAACTGGAGACATGTCATGAGCAAGATCGCAATCATTGGTGCCACCGGCCGTGCCGGTAGCCAACTGCTGGAAGAAGCCCTGCGTCGCGGCCACAGCGTGACCGCCATCGCCCGCAACACGGCGAAGATCGGTCCGCGTGCCGGCGTGGTCAGCCGCGATGTGGATGTGGCCGACAGCGCCGCGCTGCAAGCGGCAGTGGCCGGTCACGATGTGGTGATCAGCGCGGCGCATTTTTCCAGCATCGCTGCCAATGCCATCATCGACCCGGTGAAAAAGGCCGGGGTCAAGCGCCTGCTGGTGGTAGGCGGTGCCGGTTCGCTGTTGCTGCCGGGTGGCAGCAAGGTCATCGATAGCCCGGGCTTCCCGGAGGAATACAAGGCCGAAGCCAGCGCCGGCGGGGTGTACCTGGAGACCCTGCGCAAGGAGCAGGACCTGGACTGGACCTTCCTTTCGCCATCGGCGGAGTTCGTCGAGGGTGAGCGTACCGGGCACTTCCGCCTGGGCCAGGACGACCTGCTGGTCAGCGCAGAGGGCCGTAGCTGGATCACTTTTGCCGACTACGCCATCGCCATGCTCGACGAGGTGGAAAAGCCCGCCCATAGCCGTCAGCGTTTCACCGTCGGCTACTGATCACTGGCCGATTGACCCGTTAGCCGCCTGTTGCAGGCGGCTAACGGGTTGTTCCGGCAAGCGTTGAAGGCCCCTCGCGGGGCTTTTCGCTGTCTGCCGGTATTTCAGCGCTGCCGGGCCTGTTCCACCAGCCAGTCCAGCAGTTCCTGCAGGGCCGGCGAAGGCCCCGGGCGCTCCGGGTACACCAGGTAATACGCCTGCCCTGTCGGCACCTTCAATTCAAAGGGCATGACCAGCCGCCCGGCACTCAGGTCATCGCCAATCAATGCCCAGTCGCCAATCGCCACACCTGTGCCCTGGGAGGCGACGGACATCGCCAGGTCCAGGGTCTCGAAGTGCTGGCCCTTGCCCAGGGTGTCCAGGGGCGTGCCAGCGGCCTTGAGCCAGGTTTGCCAGTCCCGCTGATCATGGGAGGGGTGCAGCAGCAGGTGCTGTTGCAGGTCTCTGGGGCTCGTCAGCGGCACCGGGCCTTCCAGCAGGGGCCGGGAACAGACCGGAGTCAGCTGTTCATTGAACAGGTGTCGCGAGCCCAGGGTCGGTGCCGGTGGCGCGCCGTACATGACCGCGGCGTCGAACGGCTCGCGGCCGAAATCCACGCCATGGGCAATGGTGGTGGTCAGTTGCACCGGCACATCGGGGCGCTCCTTCTGCCACTGCAGCAACCGCGGCAGCAGCCAGCGCATCACGCAGGTCGGGGCCTTGAGCCGCAGGTTGCGCTTCTGGCCGCCGATCTCGTCCACCGCGCCATTGATCATTTCGAACACCTGCTGCACCCGTGGCAGCCATTCCAGCCCCTCGGCCGTGAGGCTCAGGCCCCGGGCCTGGCGCAGGAACAACGGATAGCCCAGGTGACTTTCCAGCCCGGCGATCTGCCGGCTCACCGCTCCCTGGGTGATGTGCAACTGCTCGGCGGCGCGAGTGAAGTTGCAGCACTGGGCGGTGATCAGAAAAGTGTGCAGCGCGGGTAAGGGAGGAAGGCGTTTCATGGCTGGCCGAGGCATGACGTGGGGACATGGCTAGTATGACTTTTTATCCATTGTTGCGGCTACAGGCCCACCGTTCCAATAGCCCCTCTATCGGCGCCCGCAGGCGTTTTCCAGCCTGTGGCCGACGTGCGGTTTTCCTCCAATAAGAAGGGCGATGAGATGGCGACGTGCGGTGAAGTACTGGTCAAGCTACTGGAAGGTTATGGCGTCGAGCAGGTGTTCGGCATTCCCGGGGTACACACCGTGGAGCTGTATCGCGGCCTGGCCCGTTCGCCCATCCATCATGTGACTCCGCGCCACGAGCAAGGCGCCGGCTTCATGGCCGACGGCTACGCCCGAACCAGCGGCAAGCCCGGTGTGTGTTTCATCATCACCGGCCCCGGCATGACCAACATCACCACCGCCATGGGCCAGGCCTACGCCGATTCGATTCCCATGCTGGTGATCTCCAGCGTGCAGGCCCGTAGCCAGCTGGGGGGCGGGCGCGGCAAGCTCCACGAGCTGCCCAACCAGAGTGCGCTGGTCAGTGGCGTGGCGGCGTTTTCCCACACCCTGATGTGTGCCGACGAGTTGCCAGCGGTGCTGGCCCGGGCCTTTGCCCTGTTCCAGGCCGGGCGCCCACGCCCCGTGCATATCGAGATTCCCCTCGATGTGCTGGTCCAGGACGCCGACCACCTGTTGACCAGCGAGCCGGTGCAGATCGCCCGCGCCGGCGCCGCCCCGGCCGCTGTCGCGCAGATGAGCCAACTGCTGGCCAGTGCCAAGCGGCCGCTGATTCTCGCGGGCGGGGGCGCCATCGATGCCGCCCCGGCCCTGACCCGCCTGGCCGAGCTGTTGCAAGCGCCGGTGGCCCTGACCATCAATGCCAAGGGCATGCTGCCTTCGGCGCATCCGCTGCTGATCGGTTCCACCCAGTCCATGGTGGCGACCCGGGCCCTGGTGGCAGAGGCCGATGTGGTCTTGGCCATTGGCACCGAGCTGGCGGAAACCGATTACGACGTGACCTTCGCCGGTGGTTTCGAGATTCCCGCTACCCTGCTGCGTATCGATATCGATGCCGACCAGACCGTGCGCAACTATCCGCCGAAAGTGGCACTGGTGGCCGACGCCCGGATCGCTGCCGAAGCGCTGCTGGCGCAACTTGCCGGGCTGGAATTGGCAGCGCGTCGCAGCGACTGGGGCCAGGTCCGCGCCGCCGCCTTGCGCAGTGAGCTGAGCCAGCTCTGGGACGGCCCGACCCAGGCCCAGACCCTGTTTCTGCAGACCGTGGTCCAGGAACTGCCGGAGATTGTCCTCGTGGGCGACTCCACCCAGCCGGTGTACAGCGGCAACCTGACCTTCAACCCCGAGCAGCCACGACGCTGGTTCAACTCCTCCACCGGGTACGGCACCCTGGGTTATGCCTTGCCGGCGGCCATTGGCGCCTGGCTCGGCGGCGGTTCGCACGCCAGCCAGCGACGGCCGGTGGCCTGCCTGATCGGCGATGGCGGCTTGCAGTTCACCCTTTCGGAACTGGCCTGCGCGGTGGAGGCTCGCACCCCGATCATCGTCCTGCTGTGGAATAACCAGGGCTACGAAGAGATCAAGAAATACATGGTCAACCGCGCCATCGAGCCGGTGGGCGTCGACATCTACACCCCGGATTTCATTGCCGTGGCCAAGGGCCTGGGCTGCGCCGCCGAGCGCATCGACAGCGTCGAGCAACTGCGCGCGGCGCTGCGCTCGGCGGCGGATCGCCAGGGCCCGACCCTGATAGAGGTCGATCAGAACCGCTGGACCCAAGGAGTACAGGCATGAGCGCGCACCCCCTGTTGAACGGGCTGTACATCGACGGCCAATGGTTGGCGGGCAGCGAGCATCTGCAGGTGATCAACCCCAGCACCGAGGGCGTACTGGCCCAGGTTGCCGGTGGCGGTCCCGAGGCCGTGGAGCAGGCGCTGTGCGCTGCCAGCGCCGGCCTTGCGCGTTGGTCGCACAGCAGCGGGGCTGAACGTGCCGCGGTCCTGCGACGGATTGCGGCCGGGGTGGCCGAACGCCGGGAGCAACTGATGCACCTGCAGTCGAGCAACAACGGCAAGCCGCAGTTCGAGGCCGCCATGGATGTGGACGATGTGATTGCCACCTTCGAGTACTACGCCGGGCTGGCCGAAGGCCTGGATGCCGCTCAGGACGCCAACGTGGCACTGCCCAGCGAGGCCTTCAGTGCCCGCCTGCGCCGCGAGCCCTGTGGCATCGTCGGGCTGATCGTGCCGTGGAACTTCCCCATGGTCACCACCGCCTGGAAGCTCGCTCCGGCCCTGGCCGCCGGTTGCAGCGTGGTGCTCAAGCCTTCCGAAGTCACCCCTTTGCCGGAGCTGGAACTGGCGGCAATCATCGCCGGCAGCGGCTTGCCCCGGGGCGTGTTCAACCTGGTCTGCGGCACCGGCCTGGCGGTGGGCGCGCCCCTGGCAGCCGACCCGCGAGTGGCGAAAATCTCCTTCACCGGCAGCAACGCCGTGGGGGTCCAGGTGATGCAGCGCGCGGCGGAAACCGTCAAGGGCGTGAGCCTGGAGCTGGGGGGCAAGTCGTCGTTGCTGGTGCTGGCAGATGCCGATCTGGATCTGGCGGTGGAGCTGGCCTGTGGCGGCGGCTTCTTCAACGCCGGGCAGATGTGCTCGGCCACCAGCCGGGTGCTGGTGGCCGATGAGTTGGCCGATGAGTTCCTGTTGCGCCTCAAGGCCCGGGCCGAAGCCATTCGTGTGGCCGACCCGTTCGACCCCGAGGTGGAAATGGGCGCGCTGGTCAATCAGGCGCAATACCGGCGGGTGCAGGCCCATATCGAGGAAGGCTTGAATGTGGGGGCCAAGCTGGTCTGCGGCGGTGGCCGCCCGGCCGGCTTGCAGCAGGGGTATTTCATTCAGCCCACGGTGTTCACCGAGGTGCCGCTGGACAGTGCGCTATGGCGTGAGGAGATCTTTGGCCCGGTGCTCTGCGTACGCAGTTTCAGCAACGAGCAGCAGGCCATCGAAATGGCCAATGACAGCGAGTTCGGCCTGGTGGCCAGCGTAGTGGGAGCGGATGCAGCGCATGCCGAGCAAGTGGCCAATGCCCTGCAGGCCGGTCTGGTGTGGATCAATGCGCCACAGGTGATCTTTCCCCAGACGGCGTGGGGCGGCTACAAGCAGAGCAGCATTGGTCGTGAACTGGGGCCCTGGGGGCTACAGGCCTTTCAGGAAATCAAGCATGTGATCCGCGCTCGTTAGGCAGGCCTCAGCTGCTCACCCGCAGGCGCGCCATATCCCGCAACGGCGGCGCGCCGAACAAGCGGCTGTACTCGCGGCTGAACTGCGACGGGCTTTCATAACCCACCCGATAGCCCGCTACCGAAGCCTCCAGCCCTTCGGCCAGCATCAGCCGCCGGGCTTCTTGCAGGCGCAACTGTTTCTGGTACTGCAGCGGGCTCATGGCGGTCATGGCCTTGAAACGGTGGTGCAGGGTCGAGACGCTCAGGTTCACCTCCCGGGCCAGATCATCGATGCGCAACGGGTGCACGAAATTGCCGTTGAGCCACTTGATGGCCTGGTTGACCCGGTGGCCCTGGCTGTTGGCGGTGGCGATCTCATACAGGCGGTGGCCTTGGGGGCTGCGCAGCAGGCGATAGAGAATTTCCCGGCGTACCAGCGGCGCGAGCATGGCGATGTCTTTCGGGGTATCCAGCAGGCGGGTCAGGCGCAACACCGCGTCGAGCATTGCCGGGTCCAGGCGCTCCACGTACAGGCCGCGCCCGGTAGGCCGGGCGGGTACGCCGATGGGGCCGGCATCGGCAATCAATGCATTGATTTCCCCGGGGTCGATGTCCAGGCGCAAGGCCAGGATCGGCTCCTCTGGTGAAACGATCGCCACCTTGCCGCTCAGGGGGACGGAAACCGAGACCACCAGGTAATTCAAGGGGTCGTAGTTGTAGCTTTCATCGGCCAGGCGTACTTCCTTGCGGCCCTGGGCCATGATGCACAGCGCCGGCTGTGCCAGCACCGAACCGAATTGATGAGAGCTGCTGTGGCGCGAGACGAACAACGAGTCGATGGCCGTGGCGTAGCTGCCGTCCTCGGCGGTGTTGCGTGCAATGATCGCGGCCAGTTCCACGCGCTGCCGTTCCATCTCCGGGGCCAGGGGCGGTGGCGGGGTTTCCAGTGATGGCATGGGGCAGCCTCCGAGTGTTTGCAGTCGGCACAGCTTAAGTTTGTGCAAGAAGCGCGGGTAGGCGAATCCTGCGTAAAACTTGCCTGATCCTGCTGCTTGCGCGCGCGATAGGCAAGATCAGCCGATGCTCCTGAGCTTCACTTGCTTGAAACACCGTTGTCATGCTTTTGCCCAATGGCGCGGAGTCGGGGAAGGAGCAAAGGGCTTGTCGCAGGATTGGGCAAATCAACGGCAGAAATCGACTAACACGCGCGAGGGCCTGCCCCGTATCGTTGATCCTGTCGCAGCCCGTCCCATGGCTGCCTCGACAACACCCTGGGAGGGTCGCACATGTCCACGCATATTCCCGTCAGTCACATGGCCTTTGTCCGAGCCCGGGCCGGGCGTTCCAAGGAGCTGGGTGCGCGTTTGAGCAGCCTGATCGAACCGTCCCGCCAGGCCTGTGGTTGCCTGCATTTTGCCCTGCAGCATTCGCAGTGCGATGCCGACCTGTGGCTGGTGTCCGGTTTCTGGAGCAGCCAGCAGGCGATGACGGCCTATTTCAATTCCCCGGCCATGGCGATCTTTGCCGAGCTGGTGCAGGACCTGGTGGTCAACAGCCTGGATTTTCATACCTTCAGTACCGTGTCGGCGCTGCAAGCCCATGGCGAATATCCGCAACTACAGCAGGCGCCGGTGCACAAGCTGGCCAGTTGAAGGTTTAGAATGGCCGACTTTTCATTGGCCAGGACTCGCAACATGGCACGCAAAGAGTTTGCACACTACGAAGCAGTTTCCGCTGTGGTTCCAGGGGAGGGGGGATACAGCGCCGCCATCGCCGTCAAGGCTCTCGGCGCATCAAGCGCACCACGCTTTCATAAAGTCCTGGATGAGCAGAAATTCAAGACGGCGCATGACGCCGACCAGGCTGCCGCACAACAACTCGAACAGTTGGCCGACGTCGATCAGGACGGCGAATTGAGCTGGAAGAGCTACTGAGTCCAAGCGCTATTTGACTGCCCCCGGGCGGTGCATCCTGAACAGAGCCTCTGGCCCCAGTTGGAAGTAATCCGCCGGCCCGCCGCCGCGCAGAATCGGCTCTGCCGCGGCGGTGTCGTAGATCCCGTCCTTGAGCAGCCACTTGGCGATATGCACGGCGACCACTTCGCCGAGGATCAGCCAGCTCGGCACCAGTTCCTTGTCCGCCCGCTGCAATTGAATGATCTGGGTGACCTTGCACTCGAAGGACACCGGGCTCTCGGCTACCCGGGGCACGCTGATGACTTTCGACGCCACGGGGGTCAGGCCGGCCAGTTCGAACTCGTTTACCTCGGCCGGGACTGCGGCGCAGCTCTGGTTCATCTGCTCGGCCAGAGGTCGGGTGGCCAGGTTCCAGGCGAACTCGCCGGTCTGCTCGATATTGTTCAGGCTGTCTTTGCGCCCGACGCTGGAGAAACCGATGATCGGTGGAATGTAGTTGAAGGCGTTGAAAAAGCTGTAGGGCGCCAGGTTCAGGCGACCCTCGCGATCCTGGGAAGAGATCCAGCCGATGGGGCGCGGGCCGACGATGGCATTGAACGGGTCGTGGGGCAGGCCGTGGCCTAGGGCAGGTTGGTAAAAGTGGATATCGTCGGGCATGGCTCAAGGTTCCTGCTTGGGGCGAGTTAAGGGCGTCATAGTGCAGTGCGCAATCGCCCAATTCCAGCGTCCTGGCCCTTGAGCGTTCCACGCTGTGGGTGTTTTCCCCTGGCCAGAAACGACTAAGCCCGGCCAAGGCCGGGCTGTGGTGTCAGGTGCATCAATCAGC